>DDWP01000045.1 GCA_002345725.1 Candidatus Shapirobacteria bacterium UBA2283 | reverse complement strand
GAGTTCCAATACGTCAAAGCCAAACATGAAAATCAGACCATTTATCTAGCCCAACTTTCTGCCGACCGGCTCGGACTAACAGATTACCAAAAGATCGATGCCAAAGAACTTCTAAATCTAGAATACGAATCACTATATAACATTCCCGCTCAAGAAAACGTCAAACACTATATAACCAATTGGGAGCTAGTTAGCCCAGAAGAAGGAACTGGTGTAGTCCATATCGCTCCTGGATGTGGTCAAGAAGATTTTGAATTGGGTAAAGAACTTGGAACAGACATGATTGCTCCACTAGACGAGACTGGACATTTTATGGAAGGTTATGGAGAACTATCGGGTCTATATGCTCATGATGTTGTTGGTACAGTCCTGACTTATCTAGAAAAAACTGGCGCTTTATTCAAAAAAGAACAAATTACCCATCGTTACCCCCATTGTTGGCGCTGTAAGACTAAATGTCTCTTCCGCCTCGAAGATAGTTGGTATATCAACTCAGATGAGATACGTCCAAAAATGAAAGAGGCAGCTAAGCTTGTACAGTGGCATCCAAAATATGTTGGTCGACGCATGCAAAACTGGCTCGACTCAATGGAAGACTGGATGATTAGTCGCAAGAGGTTTTATGGCCTCGCCCTACCTTTCTATGAATGCTCTTGTGGACACCTCACCATCATTGGCAGTAAAGACGAATTAAAAGAGCATGCTGTTGATCCATCTTTAGTCGACAAAATGCCATCTTTACATCGACCATGGATCGATCAAATACTCATAAAATGTCCCGAATGTCAGAATGAGGTTAAACGTGTCCCTGACGTTGGTGATTGCTGGCTAGACGCCGGAGTTGTCCCGTTCTCTACTCTAAAATACCTTAGCGACAAAAAATATTGGAGCAAGTGGTTCCCGGCCGAGCTTGTCCTAGAAATGATCGAACAGGTCCGTCTATGGTTCTACTCTATGCTTTTCTTCAGTGTTACCTTGGAAGAAACCTTTCCTTATAGAAATGTCGTCGCCCACGCCGAAGTCCGAGACGAGAAAGGTGAGCGAATGAGCAAAACCAAAAAAAATGGTATTCCCTACGATGATGCTGTTGAAAAAATGGGTGCCGACTCTATGCGCTGGCTCTATTGCCAACAAAAGCCCTATACCAATGTTAGTTTCGGCTATACAATTGCCGACAAAGTTAAGCGTGAATTCTTCCTAACCTTGTGGAATTCTTATCGTTTCTTCACTCAACATGCAAATTTGGATGGTTGGACACCTAGCTCTTACGCCCCATCTACCAATATTCTTGATAAGTGGATTATCTCTCGACTCAATTCAACTATTCAGACAGCCACCAAAAATCTAGATAAGTACAACACCTCAAAAGTGACCCAAACTATTGAAGGTTTCGTCAACGATCTATCAACTTGGTATATCCGCCGCAGCCGCGATCGTAGTGATAATTTTGACACTCTCTTTTATTGTTTTGACACCTTAACTAAATTGATCGCCCCTTTCACACCTTTCTTGGCTGAAACTCTCTATCAAAATATTCACAACTCAACTGCTGGCTCTGTCCATCTCCAAGACTGGCCATCTTTTGACCAGGAGCTTATTGACAAAAATCTCGAAACCCAGATGGAGTTTGTCCGAGCAACCTGTCAAGAGATACACGCCCTTAGACAAAAATCATCTCTAAAAGTTAGACAGCCACTAGCTTCAGCCACGGTTATTACTAACTTTGACAATGACCTTAAAGAAATCATTGCTCAAGAAACCAACGTTAAAGAAGTCAAACAAGGTACAGAAGTATCTCTCGACACCAATCTAACTCCTGAGCTAGTCGAAGAGGGAGAATATCGTGATTTTATCCGTAACATACAAGTTATGAGAAAAGAGTCAGGTATGCAAGTTCAAGATAAAATAAAAATATTTGCTCCATCTTGGCCAAAATCCTTTGAGGTACAAATCAAAGAAAAGACTTTAGCTATCTCAATTAACCAAAGCGAAGAAACCAGAATTGAGAGAGAATAGTTCATGACCAAGAATTATTTACCACCAATTGCTATTGGTCTCGGCATACTCTTCTGCTTTAACATGCTTATGGTCAGTTCAGTCGCCCCATACGCACTAGGGAAACAGCTCTTCGCCTGGCTTCTCGGAGTGATTTTGTTTTTTATCGGCACTCAAATTAACCCTCGCCAAATCGCTTCTTCAAAAGTGTATATTTTCCTTACTTCTTGTTTTTTTTTACTATTACCAATTCTACTCAACAACATAACCCGTGGTGCTAGAAGTTGGATAAATCTCGGTTTTATATCATTCCAACCATCCGAATTCGTCAAGCCTTGGCTGATGTTATTTCTTGTCCACACCAACTTTCCTCTACTCATATTCATACCTATAGGTATAGTTATGCTTCAACCAGACCTCGGGAGTGCTATTACCATTGGGCTCTTGTTAGTTCCCATAATTCTCTACAACAAACAAATTTTTAAATTAGCCTTATTGGGCGCCTTACTTTTGATAATGTCCTCACCCCTAATCTGGAGTCATGTTTTGCATGGCTATCAAAGACAAAGAATAGTCACCTTCTTAAACCCACAATCAGATCCTCAAGGCCATGGATACAATATTATTCAGTCAAAAATAGCCATTGGTTCCGGCGGTTTATGGGGAAAAGGTTACAAAAAGGGGAGTCAGGGACAACTCTTGTTTCTTCCCGCAAAACATACTGACTTTATGTTTGCTGTCACGGCAGAAGAGCTGGGGCTAGTTGGAGTTTCTCTCATTATCTTCTCTTACTACCTCATCACCAAAACATTAATAAACAGGGCATTTGAAGTACGTAATAACCGGCCACTATCTCTCTTTATCCTAGGTATAGCTTTTCAAGTTTGGGGACAAAGTTTTATCAATATTGGCGTGAACCTTGGAATGATACCTGTTACTGGCATACCTCTACCATTCATGTCTGTTGGAGGATCGTCCATTATGGCTCTCATGTTCTCCTTAGGAGTATCTTCCTCAAGTTAGCATATTACCAATTACTAATTACTATTTTTCTGTTATAATTCCCCAGTATGAAATACGCTGTAATTGCCATATCTGGCACTCAATACCAAGTTAGTGAAGGACAAGTTATCACTGTCGACAATCAAAGTTTGGAAACAGGTAAAAAAAATACTCTTAACGATGTCCTTCTCACAGTTAACGAAGACAAAGTTTCTGTCGGAACACCTTTTGTAAAAGATGCTTCTATAGAATATGAAGCCGTTAAAGACTATAAAGGCGAAAAAATAGACGTCTTTAAGTTCAAATCAAAATCACGATACCGACGTTCTGCTGGTTTTCGACCACAATTAACCGACATTAAAATTACTAAAATTAACTTTTAACTTTATAACTAACCATGGCACATACCAAATCACAAGGAAAAACCAATCAGAAGTCAAATCGTCCCGGGCAAAGACGGGGTGTTAAGAAATTTGGCGACCAAAAAGTTGAAGTTGGTCAAATCATCGTTCGACAAGTTGGTTCCCATTTCCACAACGGTCCAGGTACCAAAACTGGCAAAGATTTCACTGTCTACGCTTCCAAGCCAGGAATAGTCAAATTCTTCAAAAAGTTAGGTAAAAAATTCGTCTCCGTCGTCCACGCCTAAGCTGTTTTCTTTCTTGGCCAAACTCCACTTAAATCTGCTTTATCTCGATTAACTATTTGTACATCTTGATCACCCGGAAAACTGCCAGAACACTCTTCAAACGTTCCTGGCCACTTGAGCCTAATTTGTGTTCCCTCAGGGTCTATGGTTTTATCAACAATAACAGGCCCCAAAGTAGGTGACCCAATCAACTTAATTACTGTTCCTGATGGAATATCTTTTAATTTCATAACCTATAATAGTATATCACACATTTGAACTAGTTCGTCCTACTTTTTTCACAGGAGTTTTCATAGTAATCTTTTACTATGAAAGATATTACTCAGATACCCACCAACCAACTCGAACCAAATCCTCTTCAACCTCGAGGAGTCATTAGCCCCGAATCAGTCTCTGAATTAGTCGAGTCAATCAGAGAGCATGGCATACTCGAACCACTCATTGTCGCTCAGACACCCGCCGGCTATCAAATCATCGCCGGAGAACGTCGTTGGAGGGCCGCCAGGACACTAAAGCTACCTTATGTCCCCGCCATTATCAAAAAGACCTCCCCACAGCAAATGCTAGAGATGGCCATTGTCGAAAATGTCCAACGCAAAGACTTAAATCCACTTGAAAAAGCCAAGTCATTTCTTCGTCTCAAAGAAGAATTTAATCTCGACCATGCTGGCATCGCCAAAAAAATTAGTAAAAGCGTTCCCTACGTTATCAATATACTCAAATTACTCACCTTACCCGACGCTCTCAAAGACGGGTTACTTTCTGGACTTATCAGCGAAGGTCATGCTCGAGCTTTATCTAGTATCGGTGACACTCGTCTTATCATTGAAGCCTACAAAATCGTCCTCAAAGAAAAAGCTTCTGTTAGAAGAGCTGAAGAAATCGCCAGAAGAATGCGCAAAAAAATTGAAGAAGGGGATGTACCTATTACCAAAGAAAACTTACCCCAATTTCTAAAATCAAAATTAGACACAATTTCCAACGATATAGAATCACTTTTTCCGGACAATACCGCAAAAGTAAAGATTACTCAAACCAACGTTCTAACTCGAGTAACCTTCCAGTTTAAAGGACCAGTAGACCACCGTTTTCGTAACCTTAAAAAACTATATAAAGACATCTGCCACAAAGAATTCACCCACAACGACTAGAATCTAACTTGCGGGACTAATCCTATTGAATTAGTTGGCCAATATATAAAGAAAGCTTTACCAACAATCAATCTTTTTTCAATTGGCCCAAACTCTCGTCCATCACGAGAATGTGACCTGTTATCTCCTAAACATAGATAATGACCCATTGGCACTTCTTGTTCAACTCCTTCTTCCAGAAAATCACCAGGATCAGACACAAAATCTTCAGGTAAATAAAATTCGTTCAACATAGATCCATTTAAATACACCTTACCACCTTCAACCATTACCCTGTCCCCGGGAACACCAATAACTCTCTTGATATATTCACACTCGTCTACTGCACAAGGTTCACTTGGTGGCGCTTTAAAAACCACCACATCTCCTCGTTGAGGATCACCAAATTGATAACTCAGCTTATCCGTCAATAAATATTCTTTGTCTACAAAATTTGGCATCATCGAGCTACCCTTAACCTCGTTGGGCTGAGCCACAAAAAGGTAGAGCAACACAAATACCGATAAAGCTAGAACTATTGACTGGACAAACTCCAGTATAAAATTTCCTATTTTCATAGTGGCCACTAGTGGGATCGAACCACTGACCTTTCCAATGTGAATGGAACGCTCTACCACTGAGCCAAGCAGCCAATGTCAAATTATACAATATTCATCTCCACACTTCTGACGCAATCTTTACTGCCAATACTGACTTAGCATAGTCACTACCACTCTGATCCACCATCTTTTCCAAAAGCTTATAACTCTCCGCTCCAAACACCGAAGGCTGAACCTTCTTTGTAGAATACAGCCTAGTCATCCTGTCGACCAAAGACTTGCTCTGCACTGCTTTTACATAAGCCGCTTTAACCACAGTGGGCGATAGATTACGACTTTCTATCGCCAGTATTGTCTCAATGTTCTTCATAATTGCCCCACTTATCAAGCTCTCTTTTTTCTCCTTTCTAAAACTAAACACTCCCGTCATTAAACTATTTACTTGTTTTGCATTTGCAGCCATCATCGACGTTGTCAGGTTAGTATTACCAGGATATTGCGATTGCAACTTCACCAAATCATATTTAACCAACCTGTATAAAGAATCTAAATTCACGACATCACTTTTTAACTTTCCATTATTTATCAAAAAAACCCTAGTTTCCCCTACATTTATACTATCTTCAAAATAACGCCAATTATCATCATAAGTCGTACCAGTAACTAAATGGTAAACACCACTCCCAGTCCCAACTACATTTACTGAGCAATCCCCCAAATTTTCAGTTAAAACAAACCCTAGACTATCAGAAACGATAGGGGAGTCAGTGCCACATTTGACATTCAAATAAGCCGGTGAACCAATAAAGAAAACTGCCTTCTTACTCATCTCATAAATTGGCTGAGTACTGCTTACCCCGATTCCTAGCTCAGACAAGACGGTATTAATTGCCTTATCTGTTATCTGGCCATGATCAGACATCTTTTCTCCATAGACATCTCCACTAAATACAGCGCTGTTTTTCAAAACCGCTCCATCACCATCAGCATAAACATATTTCAACGGTGACCCATCTGGCCATTTATTGAGAACTTTGTCAAAAACATTTCTCTCCCCCAAAACTAAATTACTCGTTGTCTTTTGACCAATACCGGCCACAGTCAACAAATTATCAAATATCAGATTAACTGAAGAATTCTTGCCTTTAAGGTAATCATTTTTAAAATACAAATCATTCCCAGAGATTAACTTACTTCCTTTTTTGACAAAATCAAAAGTCGGCAAGACATCTTTTAAAGAAGGAGCATAATTTCTTAACACTTCCACCTCACTCTGTAAATTACGACGATTTAGCTGATAGAGAATCGCTAAAGCAATAGATCCTACATCATTATCGCCCGAAATCCTACCACCATTCCACCACTCATAGGCTTTAACCAACCCAGAATGAGGAGAACCTAGAGTAACCACTTTACCAACCTTACCACTATCAATATTGTCCTGCGCCCATATTCTAGCAATCAGACCACCCATACTATGACCCACCACGTCGACCTTTTGCGTATCAGTGAGTTTTGACCCAACAAACGAATTAAATTTAATAACGTTATCTGCGACAGGCTTCCTCCAATCATAGTTCCAAACAAACAGATCTTTATCACGTTCATACCCCTGTTCAATCAAAGTATTAATTAGCCCGTCATAATTTTTTACAAACGGAGTCATGACCCAAGAATCATCAGTGACCGAACGGTTGTAAACTAGTGCTTCGGTGTTCCACGAACCCCCAAATCCCGGCACCACGACAACCTTATTGCGAGGAGTTGACTCAAGGCCAGATACAGAAAAATTATCATAATAATTGACAATAGTAGCAGGACGATAATCACCAGCATACGCATGGATACCGACTCCACCCTCAGATATCCCATCTAATTCGTCGATAAAATCTATTACCAAGTTACCATCCACATAGATCTTTATATTAAAGCCCTCCAGTTCAATAACTAAGTTATGAACTTTATCTTTTACGAGACTGTATGGTATATCTGGCAACAATCTTACATATCTTCCATCTTTATATCTCCACAACCTTAGATTTGAAGCAGGATCCTGTGGCCAACCTGGATCAGGAAATCTCAACTCGACTTGATAAAAAGCACTAAGATCTTCCTTCGTCCTAAACACAAAATGTTGATCAATACCAGACACATTTCTAACCTCCACAGACATTTTATAATCACTTAAATTATAAGTGTTTTTAGCCAATAGATAGCCTTGTTCTCTATAAGACAATTCACTATATAATGTCTTTTCTTCGCCAAGCACTTTCCAGAAATCTTCACCAACTACAGTCCATTTATCAATACCTCCAGATGAAAAATCGTCGTAAAATAAGTAACTTGCATTAATCGGTGACGATGAAGCAAGAAAATAAAAACAAAAACAAACCCAAGAAAAAAACAAAGTTATTTTTCTCACAACTTAAGATATTCTTGTTTTAAATATATGTCAACAATAAAAGAAAAAATAAGCGTTGTTACCATAAACTACAACAGCACAGAAAAACTTAAACGTCTAATCAAATCCCTCGATAACATAAATGAACAGATATACGAGATCATAGTAATAGACAACAATTCAAGCGACACTAAACATTTTTCTACATCAAATAAAAAGGTAAGATTTATCAAGAACAGTAATAATACAGGATTTGCAAAAGCCGTGAATCAAGGAATTGACGAATCAAAAACCGATATAATTCTATTGATAAACCCGGACTGTGAACTAAGAGACAAAAGCCCATTAAAATCTTATTCTAAGATAATAAAAAACAAAAACATTGGTACCATAGGAGGAAGAATCTTAAACCCAGAAACTCTTCAGGATAGGTACACAGCGACCAGTAAGCCAGGATTTCTTACTGCTCTCTTTGAGTTCACAAACTTAAAAAAAATCGTTCCTGAGAATATCTATTCCAAAAGATTTTGGATAGAGAAAACACAAAACATAAAAACACCCATTAAAGTGCATTCTCTGTGTGGGGCATACATGTTTATCAGGAAAAAACCAAAAGTAAGGTTTTGTGAAGACTACTTCTTGTACATGGAAGACGTGGATTTTGGTAGCATTATAAAATCTAATGATCTAGAAACATGGTTTGATCCTGAGTCGTCTATAACCCATGTTGGGGGACATAGTAGTAATAGCAAATATAAAATTGTTTTAAAACACTGGTACAAGTCTAGGAAAATATATTTTCGAAAACACTTAGGACCACTATTAGGCAATATCCTTTGGTTATTGTTCACAGTAGAAGAAACCTTCCTTACCCTTTATCATCGTTTAAAAAACACA
>DDWP01000046.1 GCA_002345725.1 Candidatus Shapirobacteria bacterium UBA2283 | reverse complement strand
GACAGTATCTAGGGTGGAGAGATTTATTTTTGCCTGGTCGACAGATTGAAAAAATTCAAAACCATAGTCGTGGATAATTAGATTAATTAGGTTTTCTATTGAGGCAGGATTGTCTGACTCAATGGCCATTTTTCGAAGTGAATCGATGTTCTTAATATTTTTTTGAAGTGTAGTTTGATACCAACTGTCGAAAGCTGTAAAGAAATGTTTGGGGAAGGAAAGGTGGTCGTTAATTATGCTTTGGGATCCAAAGTGGTGGAGAAAGTAGGACTTAACAATTTGACTGTCGAGCAAATCTCCGCCAATACCGCGACCGGAGACGGCAATGATTTTTTGCTCGGGTAGTTTCATAATACAGATATCGAGAGTACCACCACCAAAATCAAAGACGAGGATATTCTGGGGAGTCGGGTTTTGAGAGCTGTAGTGTAAGGCAGCCCCGACAGGTTCGTATTCAAATTCGATATGTTTAAAGCCAGAATTGGTGGCAATAGTACGCATACGATCGAGGGCAATTTTGTTTTCTGAGGTGCCAACGTACTTGACTGGTCGGCCGATAACGGCTGAAGTTAATTCGTGATCAATTTCTTTTTCGGCACGAGTTTTTATTTCTTTTAATAGAATGGTTAATAATTCTTCGAGAGTGTAAAATTGGCCAAAGATGTTGGTACCAGCAAAAACAGAACTGGTGAGGACTGATTTGAGTGATTGAAGTAAACGGCCACGACCACTCTCATCGACTTCGATAATTTCAGGGACCCAGTCGGCTTTCATAACTCCACTGCCGGTAGGGGTCATGACTTTGATCATGCGGCCAGTGTTGACGACGCGTAAGGGCTTACTAGGAAGTTCTTTTAAATCGTTTAAATAGTGAGTGATGGCATCAAAACCAATACTGGTTTGTTGACTGGGGTTGATGTAAATGAGGGAACGGAGAATAGATGGATTTGTGTTTTGTCTGTCTATAGGGATAACTTTTGGGATGTTTGAGCTGGATATTGCAAGAGAAGAATTGGTGGTACCAAAATCAATACCGCAATGAGAGGAGGACATAAGATTTTGATTTTAACACGAATCTATTTTAAATTGGTTTTTTTCTGAATTTGCCAGAGGTCGTGGAAGTGTCCTTTGGAGTCGATAAGGTGGCGGAAACTGCCTTGTTCAACTATTTTGCCATTGTCAAAAACAATTATCTGATCAGTAAAACGAAGGGTAGAGAGACGGTGGGCAATCCAGATGATGGTTTTACTTTCAAAATATTTTTCTAGGTTTTGAAGAATCTTGGCTTCAGTTTTTGAATCAAGAGCAGAAGTGCTTTCGTCAAAGATAATGATGGGGGTGTTTTTGTAAATTGCTCGAGCGATACCTAACCTTTGTTTCTCTCCTCCTGAAAGCTTGATACCTTTTTCTCCAAGCATGGTGTTGTGATTGTTGTGAATTTTGTCGAGAATCGGTTGGCATTCAGAAGTTTTAATGGCGAGGTCGTAGAGCTCTTTATTAAATCGGCTGGTGTTTGAGGCAATGACGATATTTTCTTTGAATGATAGGTTAAATACTTCGTTGTCTTGTGGAGCTACTCCGATGTTATCGTGAAGAGATTGAGTGTTAATATGGCAAATTTTGTGTTGATTGTAGTAGATATTCCCTTTGGTGGGAGGATAGAGTTTGAGTAGTAGCTTTGCCAGAGTTGATTTGCCCGAACCAGATACTCCGACTAGGCCATATTTGTTGCCTTTATATAATTCAAGATCGATATTATCGAGGATGGGATTAGTGGCGTTGTAAGCAAAGCTCATTTGAGAAAGACTGATTTTATCAAGCTGACGGGGAAAGGTAATGTGACCTTTTTCAGTGGTGCTAGTACCTGATTTTAGAAGCTGGTGGACACGAAATAATCCAAGATATTTTTCAGTTAGATCATTGATCCAGTCGGCAATATCACCTAAGCCATCCTGTAGACGGTTGATGTAGCCAATATAAACAAAAAATGATCCTAGGGTGATCCAACCTTTGGTGATGTCGGTGACAACGAGATAGATGGCGATAAGGTTAAAAATTTGAGAAATGGTGTTGATGTATATCCATTTATTAAATTCCAAAGTGTTGTAGCGAATCGATTTCTCGGTTAGTTTAGTTTCTTTTTCAAAAAGGACTCGGTTGATATTTTGCCCTATTCCCAAGCTTTTTATAAGAGACATGTTGGAAAAATAATCAAAGTTTTTACCCATGACCTTGTCGGATATTTGATTAATTTGATGACGTTGACCTTTGAGCTTCTTGGTTTGGTAGGCTAAGATTGAAAGATAAATAATGGCGTTGGCAAGACAGAGTAGGGCATATTTTGGGTTGAGAAATAGTAGTGTAATAATGACACCAAAAACATTGACGACAATGTCTATGCCACCGCCACCCTTGGTAATAAATTGGAGCAAAGTTTTGAGATGATCGGAGCCTCTAGACAAGACAGAGATCTTTTTGCCAGAACTTTGTTTCTCATGCCATTTAAGATCGTATTTAATGATAGTGGATATCCATCTTTGACGACTATTGAGTCGGCAGGCTTCGGCGAGTTTGTAGATTTGAAGTTTGATACGATTGCGACCAACAATTCGTCCATAGCTAATTAAAAAAATTGTAAAAACGAGCGGGGTTAAATTGGCGGTCTGATTGTTAGAGATATCATCAACTATCTTGGCAAAGAGCAGGGGAGGGAGGAGGTTAGCAATGGCAGAGACAATATGAAGAGAGCTCCACATAGCTATTCTGCGGTGAAATCCGGCTGTATAGCTCCAGATATCTTTAAAAAAGATAGGGAGGGGATAATGAATGTGATTACTAGATCGGGAAGACATGGGTTAATTTACCATAAAACCCCGTCATTATGTGACTACGTCACACCGACGGGGTTGGTGTTCGAAAAATAAATTATTTTTCAATCAAAACTTTGACACTCGGACCCATGGTGGGACAGAGAGCAAGTTTTTTGATCTTTTGAGCTTTAATCACTTTAATTAATTCCTCGACATTGGCTTCAATTTCTTTAGCATCTTGGCTAACTTTACCAACGATGATGTGAACAACTGGAGCTTTTTTCTCGGTTTTAATGACTGTCTTGGCGACAGAAAGTTTTTTGACAGCTTCTTCTGGCTTGTCAGTTAAGGTGCCATTTTTTGGGTTAGGCATTAAACCTTTTGGACCTAAAAGTTTGGCAAAAGGTAAAAGCTTAGGCATGGTAACTGGAGTAGCGATAATGATGTCGAAGTTAACTTTGCCGTCTTTGATTTCAGTTAAAATAGCATCGTTTAAGATAACAATTTTTTTGCTGGAAGCTTCAAGATGAGGGAAGACAATCTCGCCAGCATTACCGATGTCAAGAATAGTGACATGGGCTTCGACTTTACCTTCGAATTTGGATAAAGAGACTTCTTTAACTAATTTGACAGCTTCTTTGAGACTATAAAGTTTGTTGGGGTCGACCATCTTACGGACTTTTTGATAGGCTTTACCACGAACTTTTGCAGTTCTTTTGGTAGTGGATACTTCTTCGACTACTGCTTCAGAGGTAGTTTCAACTACTTCTTCTGTAACAGCTTCAGTGGAGACTTCGGCATTGCGAGTCTTTTTGGACTCTTCCTTCGCAATTTTGTTTGCTTGTGAGGTTTTGCTCATAGATTTAGATTTATGAAAATAATAATCTTTTGATTATAGCGTATAAAGTGACAGATGGAGTGTACTTAATAGGTGCCTGGTAGATTGCCATAGTTGTCGGCGATCTTTTGATGACATGTAGAACATCTTGTTGAAGGTGGTTCCGGACAATAGAATGCAACACATGAAGGCTGTACACAGAGTGTTTTTCCACATGGAGAGAGTTGTTTGTAATTCTCTTCTACTGGTAGTGAAGTTGGTGATGGCCACATGAGCGTTGCTGACTGAGCTTGCTCGATTCTCTGGGCTAATGACATGAGGTAAGTTTATTGATAACTTACTGCCTATTGTACTACTTTTATGGAAAAAGTGTGTGTTTCAGATGTGTATCCGGTATTTAAGTAATTATCTGAATTTTGGCATTCGGCAGGTAGCACAAGTGGTACCATCTCCTTTTCTGACGACAATCCTGACTTCTTGGACTTGATATCCTGAGGTACCACGAAGAGAAGGTTCACCAATTTTTTCAATTACTGCATGGTCGCAGATAACTAGACTTTGAATACGTGAACACATGACTATTTCGTTGGTGCGGCCAGGATCAGCTTCGGGTAGTTTTGGGCTTATACTTTCTCGTGATCGTAATATGGGAAGCATTTTGTTTACTCAACAATCTCAAAGCCCATTGATTTGGCGGTGCCGGCGACCATACGCTTGGCAGCTTCAATATCACTGGTATTTAAGTCGACCAATTTGTCGGTGGCGACTTTTTCGATTTGAGCATTGGTGATCTTACCTATTTTGTCTCTTCCGGTAGTACTTGATCCTTTAGAAATTCCGGTAATTTTCTTGATCATGTCAGAAACTGGAGGTTTTTTGATAATGAAATCAAAAGAACGATCATCGTAGATAGTGATGACAGAAGGAATAAGAGAACCTTGCATGTCTTTGGTTCTGTCGTTGAATTCGTTACAGAAATCCATGATTTTGATACCTTGAGGACCAAGAGCGGTACCAACTGGAGGAGCGGGATTAGCTGTTCCAGCCATGATGGCTAATTTGACGATAGTTTTAATTTTTTTTGCCATAAAGATAGTTCGCTAGAACGCTAGAGCGTTAGAGCTTTAGATAAATTTTAATTAAATTTTGGCTGAAGCTTGCCAAAGTTTTTATAATTCTCGGCTAACTTGTAAAAAGTCGAGTTCGACGGGGGTTTCTCTCTCGAAGAAAGAGACAAGGACACGAACTTTGCCGCGTTCTTGATCGATGGAATCGATAGAACCAATAAAGTCGGCGAAAGGTCCATTAATAACTTTAACAACATCACCAACGCTGTATGGTGCTTGATATTTTGGCTTGTCTTCTTCGGTGGTTTTAAGAATTTGATCAACTTCAGCCTGAGAAATGGCAGAAGGTTTGTTGTCGATACCAATAAAATTGGTAACACCTTGAGTAGTGCGGACAGTGACCCAAGCTTCGTCGGTAAGAAGCATTTGGATAATGACATAACCAGGATAGGTTTTTTCTTGAGTTTTGACCTTAGTTCCGCGACGGATAATCATCTTGGATTGAATCGGGACGATAGCTTGGAAGATTTGATCTTCCAAATTCATGGTGCGGATACGAGTCTTGAGGGCATCGATGACTTTGTATTCGTGACCGGAATAGGTGTTGATAACGTACCAAGCAGCATCAAAAGGAGGAGTAACAGAGGAAAGTTGGAATAAGAACTCTTTCTTTTTGGTTTTTGAAGCGTTGTTTGGCATGGATTAGTTTATAAAGTTTGTAAAGTTATAAAGTTTATTGAGTAATAGCTGGTGTGTCGCTAGCTGATGGAGCGATAGTAACAACTGGGTCAACAATGATTTGTTGAGGTTGATTTGTTGGTTGAGTTAAAAGATT
>DDWP01000014.1 GCA_002345725.1 Candidatus Shapirobacteria bacterium UBA2283 | reverse complement strand
GCCACTTTCAAAGCCATTGCCAATTGTCCCATAAACCTATATGGCAACATTAATTTCTTCGAAGCTTCCGCCAAAGAAACTGTTTTACCATCATTTTTTGCCAAAAAAGCAATCAAAATTATACTGTATTCAACTTTCTTTGGAATCGTAATCATGGTATCATTTTAACATCCTACCCAGGACTATCTTTGAGAAGGTGTTTTTTCTAGCTAATCTTCTAAAATGGGATGCACGTGTTTGTGCGGGTTCGCTTGTACAGGCCAGTTTCCCACCGCGTTTTTAAGCGTGGAAAAGCCAATATTGAAGTATGTCATGGGTGGGATAATTCTTTTTTTATCCTCTCTAGTATCTTTGGCAAACTCTTTTCATTTCTCTCTCCTTCTTTCTTAATAGTCTCTTTAAATTTTTCCTGATATTTTTTTGGGTTCTTTAGATATTCTAGTAAAAATTTTGCCGAAGAATTTCCCCCTTCTTTAACCCAACCCAATTTCTTCTTTTTAATTATGTCAATATTGCCATCTTCTTGCCCGCCGATATGAGTTATAGCCACAAATGGCTTACCTACCGCCACCACATCAAACAAAAAGTTCGGACCCGCCTTACCAAAGACAATATCACAAGCCGATAGCACCTCACCCATATTTTCAATCCATCCCATATTCTTTATTTGCACCAAATCATTCCTCTTCAGTTTCTTAAACAATTTTATATATTCCTCCACCATATTGTAAGCCAACTTGTCTGTCCCGGTGTTAAATATTACCCCTACCTTAGTCTTAACCATCATTAACACCGGCAATAATTTCACCAATGAATTTGTCCCCAAGCTTCCCCCACCCACAAACACCACCGGTCTATCATCCTCAAATCCCAACTTCTGCCTTATTTTGAGTTTTGAGTTTTGAGTTTTGAGTTTATCTTCGTTCATTTCCGGTCTGACCCACCAACCAGTTTCAAACACCTTATTCTTAGAGATACCATATTCCTTCATCGCTTTTGTCATCATCTGGTCATATACCAAATGCAAATCAGCTCCTTCAATAAATGAAAAAGCATTTATTGACCATGGATCAGCGACTACCGTCCAAAGTTTAAATTGTGATTTTTTATCCTGTCTCATTTTTACCAACGATTGAGAGTGATAAAAATAAGCCGAAATTATCAGATCAGGTTTAAACTTATTTACTGTCTTTTCCAACTCAGGTATATCATAGTCCAACATCTCAAACGCAGCTTTACGTAACATCCCATTCTCCATCAACTTCATACTTATTCGATTAGATATCGGGAAAAATCTATATACAAAAGTATAAAGGTCATTCATCACCCCAAAAGGTGATTTTATTTCCGCCAAACCCACCTCAAAGTTATTTTCTTTCTCGACACCTTTTAAGTATTTGTATATTGCCCTAGCAATCGACCTATGCCCCCACGGCATATCATCAGTCAGCACCAATATCTTTTTTTTGAGCATTGAGCCTGAAGTCAGACTTGAACTGACGACCTAGCGTTTACAAAACGCTTGCTCTACCAACTGAGCTATTCAGGCAACGTGCCTTATTATATCTCAATTTTCTTCAATACCTCTAGTCCCAGATAAGCACATTTTTTACGACTTGGGGTCAACTCCACCCCCATTATCTCTTCAATTTCTGCCCCCGACATTTTTTTAACATCTGTCAATTTCATTCCAATCACTTTATCAAGCAACATATCTACCGCCGCCATCGAAATAGCACAACCTCCACCATCAAATTTTGCATCAACAATTTTATCCTCCTCAATTTTTACCGAGATCTTCAAACTATCTCCACAACTCATGTTCACCTCTCCAGCCTCTATCCCATCAATCAATTTCCCCCGATGATTAGGATTTTGATAATGGTCTAAAATTATTTCTTTGTAAAGATCATCCATGTCTTACTCAAACCTTTTATTAATTCATCAATATCTTCTCTTGTATTATAAATCCCCAAACTCGCCCTCACAGTCCCAGTTTCTATCCCAAACTTCGTATGTAAAGGCATCGCACAATGATGTCCCGCCCGAACACACACATTGAAATCTCTCCCCAATATATCCGCAATATCATGCGATGTCCCCATTTTCGGATCATCAGAATACATCGCCACCAGCCCTAATTTATTTTCTCTTGACCCTAATATTTTTATCCAATTTATTTCACCTATTTTTTCCAGTAGATATTCCGTTAATTCTTTCTCATGTTTTTGAATTTCTTCAAACCCAATTTCGTTAATAAAATCTATTGCTTCTCCCAATCCTATCACTTCGGCAATCGGCGGAGTCCCCGCTTCAAATTTTTCCGGACCATTGGCCCAAGTTGATTCACTAGTAGATACAGTTTTAATCATCCCTCCACCAAACTTAGCTGGTTCCATCTCTAATTGTCTTTTTGCTTTTGTATACAACACTCCTACTCCTGTTGGTCCATACATTTTATGTCCCGAAAAAGCATAAAAATCACAATCAAGATCAGTCACATCTACTGGCATATGAGCCACAGCTTGGGCCCCATCCACCACTACCACGATTTCTGGATTAATTTTTCGTGCCTGCTCAATGATACTTTTTATATCATTTATTTGTCCAAGAACATTTGACACATGTGTAATCGCCAAAATTTTTGTATTTTTAGTTATTTCAAATACTATTTTCCCCAATTGTTGCCACACTACAAAATTAGAATGATGTGCCTCAATTTCTACTACTACTTCATCATCTTTTTTCAAACCCATTGCTCTCGCTACCAAATTAATACTGTCAGTCGTCCCGCTGGTAAAAATTATTTCTTCCATTTTGGCATTTATGAACTTTGCCACCTTTTCTCGAGCCAGTTCATACTCCTCTGTTGCCCTCTCTGATATCGGGTATAAACCGCGATGAATATTAGCCGAATAATCGGTGTAATATTCCACCATTTTGTCAATTACCACCTGTGGCTTCAATGCCGTCGCCCCACTATCCAGGTAATGCAAGTTCGGTTGTTTTTTAAATATTGGAAAATATTTTTTATAATTCATTTTTTTTAGAATTTAGATTTTAGGATTTAGGATTTAGGATTTAACTCAAGAACGCTTTCACTATCATCTTAACTGATTCTTTACGCGAAAGTCCACGTGACATCAAATAGAATAGCTGTTCTTCATCCACCTGCCCTACCGACGCAGCATGTGAAGCCTTAACATCATTAGTTAATATCTCCAATCCTGGATCTACCTCAGCTCTGGCATTTTTACCCAGTAACAACACTTTAAATCTTAAAAATGCATTCGCCCCTGCCGCATTTTCTTTTATCAAAATCATCCCTTTTAATTTCAAGACACCATTATCCTCCACTACCGCCCGCACTTCTACCTCCCCTTCCAAGTTATCTTTGTCATACACCATCATCTCATCCCACACCACATTTTCACCTTTTTTTACAAGTATTTTTTTAATAAGATTGTTTTCCATATTCTTTACCCCACACTCCCTTCCATTTGCATGCTAATTAATCTATTTAGTTCAACTGAATATTCCATCGGTAACTCTTTTGATATTGGTTCGATAAAACCATTAATAATCATTGCCTCAGCTTCATGCTGCTCAAATCCTCGACTCATCAAATAAAACAATTGCTCTTCACCAATTTTACTCACCGTCGCTTCATGCTCTAGTGTCGACTCACTTTCAAATATTTTATTAACCGGATAAGTATCCGAACGAGAATCTTTGTCCATTATCAATGCATCACAAACCACCTTACTTCTAGCATTTTTAGCCCCAGGAGATACCTGGACTAATCCACGATACGAGGCCCTTCCTCCATCAAAACTAATTGATTTAGAGATTACTCTTGAAGTTGTCCCTGGCGCCAAGTGAATGCATTTCGCTCCAGCATCTAAATGCTGACCTTTACCAGCTACAGCCACCGACAATATCTCTCCATGAGCTCTCTTACCTGCCAATACTACTGCCGGATATTTCATAGTTATCTTACTTCCTAGGTTTCCGTCAATCCACTCCATCACTCCATCTTCTTCTACTTTTGCTCTCTTGGTTACTAGGTTATAAACATTTTTTGACCAGTTTTGAATCGTAGTATAACGGCATCTTGCCCCTTTTTTCACAAAAATTTCTACCACTGCCGCATGTAGTGAATCGGTCGAATAAATTGGCGCAGTACAACCCTCTACATAGTGAATAAACGCGCCTTCATCGACAATTATTAATGTCCTTTCAAACTGCCCCATGTTAGCTGTATTTATCCTAAAATAAGCCTGAAGTGGTAAATCTACTTTTACCCCTTTAGGTACATAGATAAACGACCCACCTGACCAAACGGCTGTGTTTAAAGCCGCAAATTTATTGTCCCCTGGCGGAATTAATTTTCCAATATATTCTTTTACTAATTCAGGATATTTTTCTATCGCCTCATCCATACCACAAAAAATTATTCCCATATCCGAAAATCTTTTTAATAGACTTCCATAGACCACTTCCGACTCATATTGAGCTTTAACTCCACCCAACAATTGTTTCTCTGCTTCAGGAATACCCAAGCGATCGTAAGTTTCTTTGATTTCCGCCGGAACATCGTTCCAATCTTTCTCTGTTTTATCCGAAGCTCGGACAAAATAATGAACTTTATCAAAATCAATAGTCGATAGATCAGCCCCCCATTCTGGAATTGGTTTTTTCAAAAACAATTCATAGCCTTTTAGACGAAAAGCCGTCATCCACAAAGGCTCATTCTTCATCTGAGAAATTTTTAGAACAACTTCTTCATTTAAACCTTCACCTGATTTGTAAACATAGTTGTTCTCCGGCATGGAGAAACCATATTTATAGTCTGTTGTCATTATCTCCAAAACCAGTATTTTCAATTTTTTCGATCAAGCTACTATCACCAGACTTTTTAATCACTCCCGCTTCCATAATATGCACTCTATCCACTTTGATATATTTAAGCAACCTGGAATAGTGGGTAATAATTATCACTCCGATGTTTAATCCTTTAGCTACTTTAGCTACAGTGGTGGCAATTTTCTTTAAAGCTTCTACATCCAAGCCAGAATCTATCTCGTCTAAAACCACATATTTAGGGTTAGACACTAACATTTGCAATATCTCCATCTTTTTCTTCTCTCCACCAGAAAATCCGTCATTCAATCCCCTTTTTAATAATTCCAAATTCAAATCTAATACCTTTGCCTGTTCCTCAATCCATTTTCTAAATTCAATAATGCTCGTGACGACTCGCCCTGAGCCTGTCGAAGGGTTTTTTTTCTTATATATCTGCCATAGAAAACTTGTCGATCCTAACCCAGGCACTGCTGCCGGATATTGGTTTGCCAAAAACAATCCCATTTCCGCTCTCTCGTTTGGAGCTAACTCATCGATTATCTTTCCATCTATCTCAATCGCTCCACTTTCGACTTTTAGACTTTTAGACTTTGGACTTTTTATCTCATATTTTGGGTGACCCGCTAGTGTAAAAGCTAATGTCGATTTTCCACTACCGTTCTTACCCATTACCGCGTGGACTTCTCCCGGACGGACGACCAAATCAACACCCTTAAGTATTTCCTGTCCTTCGACAGATACATGTAAATTGTTTATCTTAATCATACTCCCACTATTTTAGTCGGAGTTAGTCAATTAAACAAGTCCCAATTAGTCAACTAGTTCACGCCAGTCTCTCTGGTAAGACCGCTTCTCTCGCCACTACTAACTCAGCCTGAGTAAGCTCACTTACCGACGCCAAAGTAAAACTTATTCGACCATCAGGATATTGTTTCAAATTTCTTATAGCCAACACCGGTTTAATATCTGGGTGTTTTCTAAGAATAAGTATTGAACCTTCTTTAGGCCCACCACTTCGTGCAGGTGATTTTGACATGAACACGATTTTAGCCAGAGTTAACTATTTACACAAGAAGATATTATTTATCTGCACTTTCTTCTAATTGCCTCGATATTTCTTGAAAGACAGCCACTTTGTGCTCCTCGTTATCCGTCAAAACCATTTCTCCCCCACCCGTTGCAATATAAATCTGCATACCTGGTGGTCTTCCACGAAGATCAGAATATACTAATGGATTTGGTGTCCACACAATCAGCTGAGTATTCCAAGTACCAGATTCTCCATTAACACCTTTTGGTAAACCATCTATGTCGTACTGATATGATGTTCCATACCATCTATACCCACCTATCTCTTTTTCTTGATAATAACTTCCCCCATCAACTGGTACTATTTTTACTTTTCCCGTCAGTATTGCTTCAATGGTAGAAGGTTTTATATTCGGGACACCTCGATCTTTATGTAAAAGACTTCTCGCTACCATAATTACCAATATATCATATTCATCTGAGCCCGGAAAGAAATTCGAATTCTTGACCTTCCCCTTACCAAGGGGATGCTCTACCAACTGAGCTATCCGGGCGGATTGTTAAATTCTAGCCTTTCGAACCAGTTAATCCAATGTAGAAACAACTGTGGGGTTTATCCCCAGTCCGTATCGAGCAGTAGCTCGCATCGGACAGCTATCCGGGCGAATTGCTCTATATTTTACACTATTATAAATCAAAATAGCTATTCATTTTTGTTATAATCCATTTAAACCTGGAGAGGTGCTCCGAATGGTAAGGAACTTGTTTTGAAAACAAGCGCCAGCAATGGCATGTAGGTTCGACTCCTATCCTCTCCGCAACTCCTACAACCCTTTCTGCAACTGATCCAAAGCCACTTGTAGATTTTTCTTATTGATAATAAACGTCAGTTCAGTAGCAGTGGACACTATCTCTACAATATTGATATTCCTCAGAGCCAATTTACGAATCAGTAAATAAAATAAATTCGGAATCGACATATATTTCAAACCAAACTTCACCGTTATTCCTACTATTTCCGAAATATCATAAATAGTCGAATACTCTTTTAATTTTTGTCTGAATATATCAATTACCGACTTTTCCGCAATAATTGTTACCTCATTAATCCCCTGCGTAATCGTGATATAGGTCTTATTGTCAACTTTTATCTCATTATAAATCGCCTGAATTTTCTTCGACACTTCTTCCGACCGTTCATATGTCACCCCTTCCAAATTTGTTTGCAAAGAAATTTGCTGAATATCTCTTTCTGACGGCAAATCAATCGGTTTCAAATTATTAGCGTATCGAGTTACCGCCGCTGTAATCGAACCTAACTTAATATCCTTAAACGCCTTTTCCTCAACCTCTTTCTGAATACTTCTGGCATAAGCCATATAATTCAACAACCCTTTTGAAGCTAGACTCTTAACCAAATCATCATTCTCCATAATATCTTGAACCATTGTTGATATCTTTATCATATTTGTATAATATTATACAATTTGTATAATATTATACAACTTGTATAACAACGTGTAAATACCTCAAAAATTAGACATTCACATTTTCCCTCGATATAATCGGCCTGTACTCAAAATATTAATTAAAATTATATGTCTCAAGATTTTTCTAAAAGAATTTCCATCGTCGTCAATAAGGAACTACCTGCTTGGCAAGCCTTAAATACTGTTGCCCATATCTCTGCTTATTTTGGTAATAAATTAGGAACTAGCTTTGATACTGGAGAATATTTCGTCACCAAAGATGGTATTAATATTCCTCGCAACACCCAATATCCCATCATCGCTTTCTCCGCTACTGAAGCCGAAATCTACAGCTTTGCTTCCAAAGCCAGACAAACTGACGTTCAATCAATGTTCTTTATTAAGGAAATGATTGAAACCTCAAATGATGATGAAATCAGTAAATTAGTTAGTAGAGAAAGTGAAGAAAACCTCACCTACCTCGGTGCTGGTATATTTGGCGAAAACTCCCTTGTTAAAAGTTTGACCAACGGTTTTAAACTTTGGTCCTAAAACATACTATGCAAAACAGAATAAACGAATTTCTTAATGCACCTTTAGTCAAAGACTTTATCCAACAAGCTACAAGGCCAATCTATACATTAGAACAATTAATAGAAGAGATTAAAACAAGAGATTCTGTTTTACCTCCCCACCAACCCACCAACAACCATCGACAAAACGCTCATCACAATCGAAGCAATTAAAGTTGTTGTAAATGAATCGCTCTCCACTCCTGGTACTACCTTCATGGCAATTTGCAATACAATCGCATTGATTATAAAAGTAAATAACCCTAAAGTTAGGATATTTATTGGCAACGTCAATAAAAACAATAATGGCTTAATTAGAATATTAAATAAACTGAGTACCAATACCAGCACTAATGCTCCAGTAAAACCTGATACGATAAAACCTGGCACCAGGTAAGCTGTTGCTAAAATTACCAAAGACCTAAGTATCCAACTAGTTAATGTTTCCATATATTTCATTATATCTCAATTGGTAGTGATAATATAAATTATGAAACAGAAGAAAAAATCTGCTAAAAACAACAAAAACGTTTTTATTTTATTATTAAGTTCTTTTGTCATTCTAATCACCACCGGTATCACTCTTAATTTATTTCAAAAAGACAAAACAGAAAATCCTAATAATTTACTAATAGGTGTCTGGCAAGATACATCAGCAATGGGTTCAGGCTGGTCAAATCGATATCATTTTTACGAAGACGGCTTTTATTCTTTTGTCACCAGCGAAATGAAATGTGATCGAACGACAGAACAAATCGACGGTACCTGGAAAATTGAGGGCGACAAGCTTATGTTAACTGCAGGCCTTACTTTAGAAAGAGTTGGCGGTAAAAAGATCAAATCCTCAGGATCATGTGGTACAGAATACGATCTTACCGACTTCACCTTAAATGTGATCGAAACAGATTCAAAAATTTCTACTCTATCTATTTCCCAATTTGAAGTTGACACCTCTACTCCAGGAAATTTATTAAAAATCAACATTGATAACAAAAGTTTTTGGAAATTTCATGATGATCCAAATACTGATAACCCCGCACCAATTGACGGAAATACTAAAGCAGATGAATACAGTTACAACTCATCGATAATCAACGAATTAAAAAAATGGGGCAATGGATCAGTTGTTAACACCTACACCTCAGAAAAACTCAAAGTTAGAGTTTACAGCCTTAACCAAATCAAAGAAATCGACAACAAAATCTACGGTGACTACGATATTGATCCACAAGGAAAAATTAACGGCCAATTCATCCAAGTTTTTTTCAAAGACCCTACCTTAACTCTAAATCAGGCTATCACCAATATAATTCTAAAAAATTATCCAAAAGATAAGTGTCTATTAATCGAAAAAGACGGAAAAGTTCAAATAAAAGATATCACCCGACAAAATATCGAGGATCCGTATATCTGCCCTTCTAATTATTCCCAAACAAATGGTGAAAGATATTTCACTCAATTACCTGAATATCCAGACCGTATGCTTTTTGTAAGCTATGGTCAATATGGACCTCAATGGCAATACGAACTATTTTAATTTTTTTGTTATTCTATAAACCATGCATCCCCGCTACCACCGTCACCGGCATAGAAATATTTTTTTATTTATCGCCAGCTTTATTGCCGTCATCGCTTTCACCCAAAGCCCAATTTTCTCTCAATTTAGCCAACTAGTTGATAATTTACCCTTTGTTTTTGCCTTTATTGCTGGGGCATTATTTGCCTCTACTTTTACCGCTATTGCTGGTGGCTTAATTATTGTCCATCTAGCTACCACTCTTAATCCAATTTTATTAATATTAATCACCGGTTTAGGCACCGTTACTTGCGACGCCCTTATGTTTTTACTTTTCAAAGATAATGTTAGCTCAAAAGTTTCCCGGATATACCAAGAAATAGAGCATCACAGTCATTTAAAAAAGATTATTCACACCAAATACTTTGCCTGGACACTGCCAGTTCTCGGCGCCCTAGTACTCGCCTCTCCACTTCCCGACGAACTCGGCATCAGTCTCTTAGGACTTTCCCAGACTACTATGCCCCGTTTTTTACTGGTCTCCTTAATCTCTCATCTATTTGGCATTAGCAGTGTCGTTATCGGGTCAAGGATACTTTAAACCTCACTCACCTGGACAGCATTGGTCATGCCAAAACCATACCATTTTGAACCATGGACCACGACCACTAGATCACCCCTATCTAATATTTCTCTTTTAACTAATTCGTCAAACACCACTTTAGGTGTAGTGAACTTGCCACCTTTCATATTAATGACCACCGGTGTAATTCCGTACGACACCGCCATAGCTTCAGCCACCTTCTCACTTGCTGTCACTGCAATTACTGGTACATCCAATCGATAACGAGCTATTGTCCGGGCACTTGCCCCAGTTTCTGTAAACACGACGATACTGTCAACTTTGCGTTCCATACTTGATCTAACCACCGATACTGCCGCGGCCGCCATTACTGACGAAACAGTAT
>DDWP01000020.1 GCA_002345725.1 Candidatus Shapirobacteria bacterium UBA2283 | reverse complement strand
TTCACCTCCTTTACTGAATTTATAAATTTTTGGCAAAAAAAAGCCGCCCATCGGCGGTTAAGATATGCAACAACTATGTAATTCATACTGTTACACTACATCATAACTCTGTTATCATAAAAAAGCAAATTATTGATAACCTCTCTACATTAATATAAAATACCCTACTATGTCATTAAAATTCATTTTCCAAGATCAAGAGTTCACTGTAGGTGATTCCGTCAAAGTTAACTACAAAATTAAAGAAAAAGACAAAGAACGCGTCCAAGCTTTCGACGGCGTACTTCTCGCCATTCGTGGCAAAGGTGATGTCAAAAGTTTTATCGTTCAGAAAGCTGCTTCTGACAGTGTCAAGGTAGAAAGAATTTTTCCTCTAGCTTCTCCATGGATTGATAGCATCAAAAAAATGCGTTCACCAAAGACCAAAATTCGTCGAAGCAAACTCTACTACCTACGTGACGCACGTACCAGAAAAACCGCCTAGTTCAGTTTCACCGTTCTTATTGGGAATATTCTACTTAAAAAACACGCCAGATATTTTTGGGTGGGCCCTGCGAGGATCGGACTCGCGACCAATTGCTTAAAAGGCAACTGCTCTACCACTGAGCTAAGGACCCTGAAATTCTTTGTATTATCTCACGTCTAAAATAAAAATCCAACCAATTGCTCACAATAAAACGTATAATAATCACACATGCATCTTTACGGCCTTATTATCGGCATCGCCATCATCATCGGTATCAGCTATTTTGAAAAACATCAAAGTATAATTCCTAAGGAAAAACTCGCCTTTTTTGAAATAGGAACCATCGTCTCAGCCATAATCGGAGCTAGAGCTTACCATGTTATCGACCAATGGTCCTTCTATTCTCAAAACCTATATTTAATTCCCCAAACATGGAATGGGGGACTCGGCATCTTTGGAGCTTTCCTTGGAGCCTTTGTCTTTATCGCCCTATTCGTAAATCACAAATCATATCTCATGCTCCTTGACTCCATTACCCCCATTCTGCCTCTATCTCAAGCCATCGGCCGTTTTGGTAATTACATCAATGGTGAAAATCCTATTTGGTGGCCCGAAGCAATTGGTAACTTACTCTTATTCTTACTTATAAAAAAATACCCCTACGACCCAACTGCTAAATATTTTATCGGATACGGTCTCATTCGCCTTCTTACTGAATTCTGGCGTGAAGACACTTGGGTAATTTCTACCGTTAAAACCGGACAGATTATTAGCATAATCTTAATTATTGTTGGTATACTTCTCCTAAAATATGGCCAAACCAAAAACCGACACTCTTAGTCACATACTTTGGTGTATTCAATTAGTCTTCAATTCCAACCGGATTCTCTACATCTCTGTTATTGTTTTACAGCTACTCGTTGCCACCACCCCTTTTTTACGTAACCACACTTTCTCCCAACTAATCGACAACATCGTCTATTCATCTAACCAAAACTCATCACTAATTAATATATTTCTCTCTTTCATTGGGATTTTGATTTTCTCTTCTTCAATTTTCTATCTCAACTCCACCCTTAGTCGCATCCAGGATATCCGTCTCCAAAACTACTTACGCAAGATATTTATCAAAAAAGTTTCCGAACTTGATTACCAACACCTCGAAGGCAAAGATACTGGCAATCTAATCTCCAAAGTTGACGAAGAATTTGGTTGGCGCATTCGAGCCACCGCTAGTGACATTAACAATATTTTTACCAACTTCATTAGCCTCACCACCGTCACCATCATTCTACTTCCAAAATTTCCTCTATTATGGTTGGCCATATTTATCGGTCAGATACCCCAGTATTTTATTGAACGCTACTGGATTAAGAAAAACTGGCAACTACACGAAGATAACGCTGAGAACAACAAGCTCATCTGGGACCTAAATTATCAACTTCGCACCAAAAACTACATTGCTGAATTACGTATCAACAACACAATAAAATACTTATTTCAAAAATTTGCCTCAACTTTCGATAACTTTACCAACAGCCGAGTTAATCTTATTCACCGTCAAACCCCAACTCAGTTCGGGCTAATCGCTCTTTCTATTTCCATCACAGCCTATTGCCTTTATACGCTTGTTGGACAGACCCATGATGGTCTTCTTACTATTGGTCTGTTTACTTTCTATTTTCAAACAATCACCCAAGCTGGCGATTTTTTTAGCAGTCTAGTCTACAACTCGGTTAGCATCACCGAAAATAGCTACCACATCGGCAATTTTCGCCAAGTTATGAACTTAAAAAATGTCGTTGTTAGTGGATCCCAAGAAATCAACATCTCTGTCCCTCCCACTATCCGTTTTGACAATGTCAGCTTTAAATATCCCAACAGCAAACGTTACGTTTACAAAAACCTAAATTTAACTATCAACACCAGTGAAGAAATCGCCATTGTCGGTGAAAATGGCGCCGGCAAAAGTACTTTAGTAAAGTTAATCTGTCGTTTTTATGACCCAACCTCCGGTAATATATTTATAAATGACATCAACTTAAAAGATATCAACATAGAATCTTGGCACACACAGTTGTCATATCTATCCCAAGAATTCAACCGCTATGGCAATTTAAGCTTACGCGACAATGTCACTATCGGTAAACTAGGCAAACCCAACGATAAACAAGTGTTATCAGCCCTGAAAAAAGCCGATGCTAGTTTTGTAGACAAATATTCTAAAGGTCTAGATACCATGCTTAGCCAGAGATACGACGGTGAAGAACCTTCATGGGGTCAAATGCAAAAAATTGCTATCGCAAGGATTTTTTATCGAAACAGCCCTATAATTATTCTTGACGAACCCACAGCCAGTATCGATGCTGTTTCTGAAAGCAAAATTTTTAATCAACTTTACCAAGACATCCATGGTAACACCTTAATTATCGTGTCTCACCGCTTCTCTACCGTCAGAAACGCCCAAAGAATTATCGTGATCGATAAAGGCAGCATTGTCGAGCAGGGGAGCCATGATGATTTAATTAAAGCTAATGGTCTTTACGCCAAATCTTTTCTTCTTCAGGCTAAAGGCTATAATTAGCACTTTACAGATGTTAAAATACTCCATTATTAAACGGCTCCGTCGTCTAGTGGCCTAGGACTCCTGGCTTTCATCCAGGCAATCGAGGGTTCGACTCCCTCCGGAGTCACCTTGTGATAACAATATTTCACGGTGACAACACTGCTCAATCACGTAGCGCTTATCTAGAGGCTATCTCTCAAGCAAAGAACGGCTCTGTCCTCCAGATTAACGCCAAAGGCATCGACCTCAACCAAGTCAACAACTTTCTCAGTAGCGGCTCTTTATTTGAGGATTCAAAAACTTTAGCTATCGATAACCTCTTCTCTATCTCCAAACCAATTCTAGACAAATTAGTCACTATTATAAATAGTAATTCAACCGATCTACTCATCTGGCAGGACAAAACAATTACACCTACCCAACAAAAAGTATTTTCTCAACCAAAAATACTTTCCTTCAAACTTGATAACAAATTATTTGCTTGCCTCAACAGCATTAGGCCTCATCAGTTAAATAGTTTTGCCCCACTATTTGAACAAGTTGTCTCTTCAGGTTTATTTGATCTGTTTGTTTATTTACTTAAAGGTAGTTTTCGCAAACAAATCCAAACTAGTTCCAAATTTGATCAGAATCTACTCAAAAAGGCTTACCTCCAAGTAATTGAATTGGAGTTCCAATACAAAACAGGACAACTGTCCTTACCCCGAGAAACAGCCTTAATTCGTGTACTAACCCCACTAGTAAAGTAGTAAATCTGCTATTATTTTTATAGTGTCTATAAAAATAAATAAGCCCTGGGGCTTTGAAATAAAACTAACCGAAGATAATCTGCCATATACCAGTAAGATTGCTTTTACCAAAGCAGGTCAACGCTGGTCTCTCCAAAGCCACGACCAAAAAACTGAAACCATCACCCTCCTCTCTGGTCAAGCCAAGTTCAGAATAGGAGATTCAATTTTTGACATGATCCCCAACACTGGCTATACAATTACCACCAATACCATTCATCGTTTTGAAGCCATCACTGACTGTGTCACTATCGAAGCCTCAACTCCAGAAGTGGGTAACACTATCAGAATCGAAGACGACTACTCCCGCCCCACAGAAACCGAATCAATTAGAAATTCACCCAATCGAGGTTACCAACAATGACAAACATCTTATGGTTCAAAGAAATTAGTTTTGAAGATGTTCCTCTCGTCGGGGGGAAAGGAGCAAATCTAGGAGAAATGTACAATCTGGGTATTCCGGTACCCAACGGCTTTGTGGTTACTTCTAACTCGTATTTTCGTTTCGTCAAAGAAAACAATCTAAAACCAAAAATCAGTGACATACTCGAAACCACCGACGTTGATCAGCCAGATCAACTACTTGCCGCTTCACGCAAAATAAAACAACTTATTAAAACTAGCCCAATGCCCAACGATATTGCCATCGATATTATGAAAGGCTATAAAAAACTCTCTGGTTTTGCCAGTTTACAAGACATGCCAGTAGCTGTCCGTTCATCTGCTACTGCCGAAGATTCCGCCGATGCCTCCTTTGCTGGACAACAAGAAACCTTTCTTAACGTCATCGGTGAAGCAAACGTTGTTCAAAGAGTTAGAGATTGTTGGGCCAGCCTATTTACCCCTCGTTCAATATTTTATCGAGTTAAGAAAAGATACAACCATTTTAAAGTTGGCGTAGCCGTCCCAGTTCAAAAACAAATTCAAAGCGAAGTATCCGGAATAATGTTTACAGTCAATCCAGTAAACAACAACAAAAATGAAATAATTGTCGAGACAATTTGGGGGCTCGGGGAATATATTGTCCAAGGCCAAGTGACCCCTGACCAGATAATTCTCGATAAAAGCAATTGGAGCATCATCTCTAAAAATCACGTAACTCAAGATGTTCAATTAGTAAAATCAAACCAAGAAACAAGAGAGGTTTCAGTCCCTAAATCCAAGCAAAAAAAAGCTAAGATTAGTGACGAAATGGCCAAAAAAATTGCCAAAATAGGTCAAAAACTCCACAATCATTACGGCAAACCACAAGACATAGAATTTGCTATTTACAAAGATCAACTTTATATTGTCCAGACCCGACCAATCACCACCATCACCAGCAATCAAAAAACAATTGACAAACAAGTAGACATCAGCAAAGAGGCAGACCTTAAAGGAGAGCCCGCCAGTCCAGGTACAGCCACAGGTATAGCTGTTCTCATTAAATCCCCCAAAGAAATTAACAAAGTTAAAAAAGGACACATCCTTGTCACTTCAATGACATCACCAGACTTTGTCCCTGCTATGAAACGTGTTAATGGCATAATCACCGATAAAGGCGGACAGACCTCCCATGCTGCTATCGTTAGTCGCGAATTAGGTGTTCCTTGTGTTGTTGGGGCTAAGACTGCCACCAAGAATTTTAAAGAAGGAGAAGTCGTCACCATAAATGGTACTACCGGAGAAATCTGGCACGGAAACGTTATGTCAAGCCTCCCTTCCACTAACGTTCCAAAACACCACGGCTCTAAAACTCCAACCAAGACTGCTACTAAAATATATGTCAACCTTGGCGAGCCAGAACTAGCAAAGACCGTCAGTAAGCGTCATGTCGACGGTGTCGGTCTCCTCCGAGCCGAATTTATGATTGCTAATATCGGCATCCACCCAAAAAAAATGATTGCTGACGGTAAACAAAAAGAATATATAGAAAAACTAGCACTCGGACTATCTCAGTTTTGTAAAAACTTCAACCCCCGTCCAGTAATTTACCGGGCCACTGACTTCAAAACAAACGAGTATCGCTTTCTGAAATGGGGCAAACTCTATGAGCCTGAAGAACCAAATCCACTTCTAGGTTTTCGCGGTGCTACACGTTATATCAACTCTCCAGATGTTTTTAGTATGGAACTTGAGGCTATCAAAATGGTTCGTAACAAATTTAATTTAAAAAACCTCTGGTTAATGATTCCTTTTGTCAGAACACCGCAAGAAATGGCCCGGGTGAAACAAATCATCACTGACCATGGGCTACTCCGATCACCTACCTTCAAATTATTTATGATGGTCGAGATTCCCAGCAACGTTATCCTGCTCGATAAATTCATTGATGTCGGAATTGATGGTATCAGTATCGGCAGCAACGACTTAACCATGCTCACGCTTGGCCTAGATCGTGACAATGGTGAAGTAGCTAAAGATTTCAACGAAATGGATCCAGCAGTACTTTGGAGTCTTAAAAGAGCCGTTACTAAGGCAAAAAAGCGTGGAATAACTTCTTCAATTTGCGGACAAGCACCCAGCAATCATCCTGACCTTGTCGAAAAACTTGTTCGTTGGGGAGTCACCAGTATATCTGTTAGTCCCGATGCTATCGATCGAACTCGGGAAGTTGTCTCCTGGGCAGAAAAAAGGAAGGTATCTAAGTAAAAACAATCACCACCTCACCTCTAGTATCACCATCAAGATTCGTCTTTACCTCTTCAAATTTTTTTGTCATTTCTCGAATTATTCGAACTTCTCCACCCATTTCTTGTACTATTTTGACAGTTTTCTCAGTTCGAAGAGGGGATTCGTAAATTATTTTTGCACCATCAAAACCTTTGTATTTTTCCAAGACTTTTCTAATATCACCTTCTTTCTTTGGCATAAAGCCAAGAAAACAGAACCTCTGTATTGGTAACCCAGACAAAACAGCAGCATTAACCACAGCACAAGCTCCAGGCAAAGCCGTGTAACTTAAACCTAGTTCTTGGCACTTTTTGACTAGAAGCCATCCAGGATCTGAAATCAAAGGGGTACCTGCATCTGTCACCAGCCCAATTTCCAACCCTTCTTTTAACATTTCTATAATCTGAGGTATTTTTTGTTGTTCAACCTCATCATAAAAAGACAATAACTTTGGCTTGTTACCAATCTTCAAATTCTGCAACAACAAACCAGTCTTTCTAGTGTCCTCACACAACAACACATCAATCTGCTCCAATGTTTCCACTGCCCTCAAAGTAATATCTTTCAAATTTCCAATAGGTGTCGCAATTATATACAACATTCTAGTTTTTAATTAAATTGTCTAATAACCGCCACAACCTTACCCTGTATCTCTACGTTTTTAACATAAATAGGGGACATCGTTGAATTGGCTGGCTGCAACCTGACTCTATCTGCTTCTCGATAAAATCTCTTTAAAGTAGCAAACCCATTTGACAACACTGCTACCACGATATCTCCATTATTAGCACTTTTTTGTTTTTTAATAACTAGATAGTCACCGCTCAAAATACCGTCGTCCATCATCGAATCACCCTTTGCTTGTAGAACATAAGAATCATCACCCTCTTTAACAAAACTAGAATTAACCGCCAAAGTTGCATTTGGATCAGTATATGGCTCCAAAGGAGCTCCGCAAGCAATAAAACCTAATACCGGCAACTCTACAAGTTGAGACACCTTACTTTTTATTTTCTGCCCCAACACTTCGATACCCCTCACTGCACCTCGATAACGTCTTATCAAACCTTTTTTCTCCAATACCCCCAAGTGTTCATGCACAGTTGCCAGAGACGACAATCCCAAATGAGAAGCAATCTCAGTTAATGTCGGAGCACATCCAAATTTATCAATATTATTATTAATATATTCAAGTATCTGCTTTTGTCGTTTATATAAAGTTGCTGTCATGTTAGTAGCATGACACGAACAATACCCGAAGTCAAGATATTTGTCTATTTGATATAGTAGTACTATCATGTTTATTTTCTTTTTCTTAACTTTATTCCTTCTCTTTATCTCTCCCGCAAGAGCACTCGAAGAATTTAGAGTTAATCAAAAAGTTCATTATCTTGTTGACCAAAGTGGAAATGCCAGCGTTAAACAAGAAATCAATCTAACAAACAACATTTCGCAAATATACGCCAAAGAATATGAATTCAGCATATCCGGATCAAAGATAGACAATATCGCTGGCGGACAACTTACTTCTTCTGCAGAAAACCTAAGTAAAATTTTAGTTAAGTTTGACAAACCCATAATAGGTAAAGACCAGACAAACCAGTTTTTCCTTACATATACCATTTCAGAATTTGCCAAGAAAAAGGGTAATACTTGGGAAGTCCAGCTCCCAGTTTACAAACATTCATTTAACGACAGTATCATCCAAGTAACAGTTGAGGTACCTTCTTATTTCGGCAATCTGTCTTTTTCTTCAACACCAGTCAATAGCACACACCAACTTAACCAGTCTACTCAAATAAAATTTGACCAAACTCAACTTGAAAAAAAAATACTTTTAATTTTTGGTGATCATCAACTATTCGATTTCAAGCTACACTACCATTTAGGTAACGACACCTCAAAGGTAATTATTCGACAAATTCCTATACCACCAAATACAGACAACCAAAGTGTCACTTATAGAAATATCGAGCCAGCACCACAAAACGTCATTATCGACGGGGACGGTAATTGGCTGGCCACTTATAACCTAAGCCCAGGTGAAAAAATTGACGTTACCGCCACTGGTCAGGTAAAAACTCACTTACCGATAAAAAGACAGCACTCCATAAACCCTGCCGAATATTTAATTGACCAAACCTACTGGCCCGTGAACCACCCCAAGATAACTTCTATCAGCCAAAGCTTGTCTGGACCCAAAGACATTCACAATTACGTCATAAATCACTTAGAGTACGACTACAACAGGATTAACTATGCCAAGAGAGTTGGCGCCCTTGGTGCACTAGACAATCCATCGAGCTCACTCTGTACCGAGTTCACAGATCTTTTTATAACACTAGCCAGAAACAAAGGTATACCTGCTCGAGAAATCGAGGGTTTTGCCTACAGCAACGACTTAAAAATAAAACCTATTAACCAAAACTCTGACGTTTTGCATGCATGGCCAGAATACTACGACAACAAAACTCAACAATGGATACCAATTGACCCAACTTGGGAAAAAACTACCAATGGTATTGATTACTTTAATGAGCTTGACTTAAACCACGTCACCTTTGTCATCCATGGTTTAAACAGCCAATTGCCACCACCACCAGGCTCATACAAAAATGGTAATTCAAACAAATCCGTTTTTATAGATTTTGCCACAAAAAATCTAACATCTGAAATTGTACCTCCTAAAATAAAATTAAACGGTCAGACCTTAAATATTTATAACCAAAATTCCACCAGCCTCGATAACTTCACCCTAAAACTCAAAGATAACAGTTGGCAGTCACCAGTTATCCAGCTACCACCCTTCGGTTCAACTGAAACAGAAATACCCAAGCAATCATTCTTACAGTCAATTCTACCGTCTTCAAAAAAAATCTATCTTACTTCAGAAGGTTCCGTTCCTTACACGGAGTTCACCCTGGAAAACAAAAATCATTATCTTAATCTGAGTATTTTTGTCGGCACAACCATACTCTTACTTTGCATAAGCGGTATAATACTAACAGTAAATATCAAAAAAACATGAAAAAAATTCTTAAATTTATCTTATTAATATCATTTGCCTTATCTCTCCAAAACCAATTTTGGCAAAATTTAACTTTTGAAAATGGTGTCTGGACTATTGTTAAAGTTGCTTTTGTACTAACCCTGTTTGAACTCCTACTTAAACCCATTATCAAACTCCTCCTAATTCCGATTAACATCTTAACCCTCGGTTTTTTCAGGATAGTTATTAATACTGTCGGATTCTATTTATCTGTTTTTCTATTATCAGATTTTGTTGTCAAAAATATCCACTTACCAGCCACCAGTTGGCAAGGGTTTTCAATACCAGAACTTAGTTTCTATGGATTCTGGACGTATGTAATCAGTTCCGCTTCTACCAATTTCCTACTATACTTTTTTCAATCAATTATTAAACCTAAAAAAGAAAAAAAATGAAAACAGCTCTCACCATTTTCCAAATCATACTCTCTGTCAGCTTAAGTGTTTTAATATTCTTACAAGCTAGTGACGACAACTCCAGGGGAAACATTATGTCTTCCGTCTCTTTTCAAAAAAGAGGTTGGGAAAAAATTATGTTTTACATAACTATAATTATCTTAATATTGTTCCTAGTCTCATCAATAATTCAAACTACTATTTAAAACTACCATCTTGCCCAAGAAAATTCGTTTCTTTCTCGAATACAGTTTTCACTATCTAAAAAGCTACGCCTTTGCCATTATTGGTGGAATTCTATTTGGGTCGATTATATTTACCCAAAGACAAAATCTGTCCGAAATTTACTCAATAATTCAACCAAGGACACAAAAAATTGGCATTGAAGGTCTTTATACCATTCAAACACTACCTGAAGACATTAGCCACAAAATTAGCTATGGCCTGTCTATTACCTCTGAAAACGAAAGATCTAGTATCTCTCCCATTGTTGATAGTCTAGAAATGAAAGATGATAACAAGACTTATTTGTTCACTCTTAAGAAAGGAATATTGTGGCACAATCAGAAAGAACTGGAGGCAGACGATATAGAGATCAATATCCCCGGGACTACCTCTAAAGCCATCTCCCCCCATCAATTAGAAATAAAAGCACCTGAAGTTTTTTCACCCTTACTATCAAAACTTAATGAACCCATATTTTTTAAAAAAACAAATGTCGGTCTCGGGTCATACAAAGTAGACAAAATTAGCTACCGAGATGGGTACATTAAAATTCTGAGTCTCGTACCGATCGACACCAAGGAAGACCGATTAACTTATTATTTTTATAACAATTCTACCGATTTAATTAATGCCTTTAAGTTAGGTGAAGTGCACCAGATTTCTACCGACCAACTAAACGAGGAACTCTCAAAATGGCCAAACACCAAGTTATCATCTTCGATCCCAACCGACCAATACATTGCTTTATTTATAAATACAGATAAGATAGACAATAAGCAGCTACGACAAGCCATCGCTTACGCCACTCCTAAAACTACCGACAAAAACACCAGGTGTCTAAGTCCAATATCACCCAACTCTTGGGCATATAATCCCCAAGTAAAAGAATACAGATTTAACGTCACTCGAGCAAAAGAGTTGTTTGAAAAAAACGAAATCGAACAACTAGAGTTAATGGTTGCCGACAGACAATTAATGGGGATGGCAGAAGAAATAAAAAAAAGCTGGTCAGAAACATTCAACATCTCCGTCAAAATTACGCTTCGACATCAACAAGCCAACCTTCTAGATTATCAAACGATACTTGCATTTGGACAGATACCAGTCGACCCTGACCAATACATTTTCTGGCATTCAACTCAAAAAAATACCAACATAACCCACTTCGACAACTCCAGAATAGATAAGTTACTTGAAGATGGTAGATTATCATTTGATCAACAAGAACGAAAAAATATATATTATGATTTCCAAAGGTTCTTACTAGAAGAATCACCGGTTGTTTTCTTAGAGTTCCCTACCACTTATACAATTTCTCGTTTAAAATAAACAATGACTATTGAAAAATTAGATTTTTTTGGGTACCTAATTATTTTTGTTTTTTTAACACTTCTTTCTTACGCTGGCTATTTAGCCCATCAAAGTATAGACTGGACTGTCCTTGATCGTCTCGAATCACAGCCCCTTGTCTTACCAGATCCTCCTTCTTCACCTTCACCATCTTCTTTATCTCCCACTCCCTCTTCAGCGCCAACGACAGAGAACTAACCTCTTCAGTGTAAACAAGTATAAAATACTTAAACTTTCTCATATACTTAGCACCCTTACCTTCTCGATGTTGTATCAGTCTCTTTTCCAAATTATTTGTCTGTCCGGTATATAAGGTATTTCCATTAGTTCTTAATATATACACTACGTACATAGTCTATGTTATTCCAGTCTCTTCATAAACATTAAATCAATTATAAAAACCATTTTTAAAAAATAACACTAACCACAAATTTACAAGTAAAGATATTACCCACAACAATCGTGCCCAATTCTTATGACTTTTAGACCAAAGTATTTCAGGTGATATTCCAAAAACAAAAACATAAACTGCACTCAAAGATAGATAAATACTAAATAAAATCGCAACAGCAGAGCTATTATCTTGTCCTGGGGCATCAGTCGAAAAAGCAGACATAAGAAGAGTAAAAAAACCAACCACACCCACAATCGGAATACACCCGATAATTCCAGCAACTAGACGATGATTATTCATCTTATTCTTTTCTTTCATTTTTTATGCTCCATCTAAATGATGATAATATTTGATTCAGTTCCAAATCTGAAAAAGATTTTCCTTGATTCACTTGAAGCTTATAAACATAACCATCTTTAACATTAATATAAACGTTACCTCCACCAACAATTTCCTGAACAACCACACCATCCCATTGGGACAAAGATGGAGATACGTTCAACAACAACTTCCCTGAACCAGGCACAACCGGCGGTTGGCCATTCTTTTCCACCATTGTCTGCTGAAGCAATTCATATTCAACCAAATCTCTTGCTGTTTTTATACTTAGTTGGTCATCCAAAAGGTGATAGCGAGAAATAACCACTCCAGTCTTATACATGTTCTCATCAGAATTCTGATACTCATCAATAATAGCTGTGGAAGGATTTACTAGAACAAATTCATTTTCAAATATATTTGGCCAATATTGGATAACTGTACCCCTAGAACACAAGAACTGCACTCCAAGACGGCTAATAGAGCAAACTCTAGGTCCAAAATACCAATAAATAAAAGGAGCAACCAAAAAGCACATTATTACCACTATTATTCTATTCCTATATTTAGAAAATCGAGTCATTATTCAATTATAACTCAACACAACTAAAACTAATCAAAAATAAGGACAAGACTTTCGAACTGCACAGTCTATCGGAAATATCCAATTATTATTCATCATCAAAACCTCAGTGTTCTATTTTGTTGCCCCGCATGGATTTGAACCACAATAAACAGCTCCAAAGGCTGCTGTCCTACCATTAGACGACGGGGCAAAGATAAACAAAAACATTATTATGAATAAAATTTCTGTTCAGTAGATACTGGTGCCGTCGAGAGGACTTGAACCTCCACACCTTGCGGCATACGCACCTCAAGCGTACGTGTATACCAATTTCACCACGACGGCAGATTGTCAAAGGACAGGCTTATTATATCAAGCCAAGTGGCTGTTGAGAGACTCGAACTCCCGACCGCCCCGATGTAAACGGGATGCTCTACCAACTGAGCTAAACAGCCTTAAGCTAAGGCTATTATACCAACAAAAATCCCCCTAAACATATCAAAAGGAGGATTATTTTGAGCGAGAGACGGGACTCGAACCCGCAACCTTCTCCTTGGCAAGGAGATGCTCAACCAATTGAGCTACTCTCGCAAATTATTAATATTTCAATACAATGTGCCGAAGGTTGGACTCGGACCAACATCCCAGGTTTTTCAGACCAGTGCCGTGACCATCTTGGCTACTTCGGCGGAAGTAAAGTTATTATACCAATTAATTTATAATTGTTAATTCGTAGTTATTAACTAAATGTGTCGCTGAGAGGAATCGAACCTCCACGGATTGCTCCATACGCTTCTGAGACGTACGTGTATACCAATTTCACCACAGCGACAATTTCCTCTTATTTTAACCTAAATTGTTCTCTCTAGCCACCTTCATCAAAAACTCTTTATCTTTTTTTGCTGACAACCTATCCACAGCCTCAGCCATATTCAACCACACTGCTTCTTTGTTGTCATCATCTTTAGGCAACAACTCACTGCAATAGGTTATAAACAAAAACATATAGATCTTTTTTATTTCTTCCGGCTTATCAATTCTTGGTCTATAGTAAAAACCCAAACCCTTAACCAACTCCAAGTCAGAAACACCTGACTCTTCAGATACCTCTCTCTGAGCAGCCACCAAAATGTCTTCATCCTCGTTCACATGTCCTTTGGGTAAAGACCACGTATCACCCAGTTGTTTAACAACCAGGATCTGGCCAAGACTATTTATTACCACTCCTCCAGAACTGACACTAGACTCATTTTTCATTACTTTAATTAACACATTTTCTACCACTTAGAAATTCACAAAGAATAAGTCGCTTCTCATAAGTGAGCTGGGGACGGTACTCAGCTCGAACCTCCGTTCCTTAATCACTCCTGATTTGGAACTCAAACTTAATGTGCTTAAAGAACGAATGGGTATCGATTCTTTCATTACATACCGTCGACCCTGTGTATATTCTACTTCTTAACCCCTGTCTGTACAAGGTTGTTACTGTATCTTTCTGTCATTTTCCAGTCTTCGTGCTTCTCGACACTGATTTATTGTATAATACGACTACTGTAATTAAAGAATATTCTTAATTATAGGGAATTGCTTTACCTGTCTCAAAGCAAGTTGATTTCAAATATGAACGATAAAAGTAAGCCAAAAGATAAAAAGTCAGCTAAGACCGTTGTATTCGGTACGTCGCCGGTAAGTTCACGCGGTCAGCTCGTTATACCTGCCAAACTAAGAAAAGCCCAGAACATTCAGCCTGGTGATACTTTAGTCTTTACTGGTGTTCCTGGATCCACCTATTTCACCGTTTTAAATGCCAATGCCTTTGATGGCTTCACTAAGGATCTCCACAATTTACTTGAGCCAGATACCAAGAAAGAGAAAAAAGGCCAATAAACTACTTCAGTAGGAAGCGAAAAACTAAATCGATTAGAATTGTCGCAATTGCTACTCCCACACTTACTTTCACCGCTAGAGTATTAACCTTCATTTTCAAATCCGTTACATCGGCTTGTAGGTGATAGAGATGGTTCTCTTTAATTTCCACCAGCTCTTTATTGATATAACCCAATCCACCGTCCACTCGTTCCTCGAGCTTGGCAATTCTTTCTCTCATATTTGTGTCAGTGGATTGGCTATTGTTATTCATAGTGCTTAGAATGGTAATTTGTCGACGAGGCCTGTTTGATCCTCAGTGCCAAACAAATCTCTCAAAAGTTTTCCTACTGCATTTAAGCCAGCCACCCCACCTGCCAATAAAAATGGCAATATCAGAGTATTGAGAAATTTGTCCCAACTACTCAGTGCTACTGGCTGGGCGTTTATCAACACCATCGATCCGGTGAATAAAAAGGCTGATATAAACACTCGGAGAAACCTCCAAGCGACTTTCTTCCATTCGGGATATATGTTATCCATTATTCTCACCTCCTTTTTTGGTTACTAAATTTGTAATGTATTGAATGGTCATCTTCATAATTAGTTGAGGAGTGGGCGTAATGATTCCCTTTTGACAGGCTTCCAGCTGGCTTTTGTTTTGCTGGGCATCCAACAAGGCACGGCCCTTGGCTTTATTGGCTTCATCCAGTTCCCCCTCAAGCACCCCAACTCTAGCCTGAGCCAAGGGTAGGGCATCTGAGCCGTTTTTGACCTGCTTATTTAGTGCGTCAACTAGGGATTTATAGTATTTATCCTTCTCTAGCAGATCACCCTCGAGTCTGCTTACCTGTTCGGTTCTGTTCTCAATCTCCTTATTGGCATTGTCGAGCAAGCCCTGTTTATCATTTAGCTTGTTAGATAGGTCAGTTTCACGACTTTTATACCCTGCCAGGATGCTCTTAATTTTGTCGGTAGGGGTAGTGTTAGGGTCGTCGGTAATCTCCAAAACCTTAAGGGTATCAGCCCACTTGGTAGCTAAAGCCACAATTTGCTCATACTTGGTACGCCACTCCGGAGTATTTGGGACCAGACATCCTACGGCCACATCGACCTGAGCTGGTTTCCCTTCAAACCAACACCAGGCATAGATCAGTTTTTGAGGAGTGACACCCCAGCTGGTGATTCGTTTAGTCGCTCCATCCCAAGGATCCTGAACCAGAAAGTCGTCACCCTCATAGCCAATTGCTAGGATCCAGTGTTCATCAAGGGCAGATGTTAAAGGAATTGTGTCGATCTGTAGAAAAACGGGATATCCATTATCAATGGCTTTTCTGATTTGATCCATCTGGGTTTGAGTTAGTGCTCCCGCATTGGACCATTGACCAGAATACTTCAGACCAAATAATCGAGCAAATACACTCCAGACGAATTTATTGCCATCCTGATATCCGGCATTGTTGGTCAGTTTCTCGTTTAAGGTAAGTGGAGTCTCTTGAAAGCCATAATAATTGGCTACCATAGTTGCATCGTTCTCCAAGCAACCATATGAGCCAATCGTGCCTCTGGTTCCTAAAGGACTAGTTTTCCATCGACTGTCGTTTTGACTAAAAGTTACGGGCAGTGTTAGTTGTTTCATTTGTAAATTAACCTCCTTATAGTGTCACCACTATTTTGTTGACCACCCTGGAATAGTTGTCCCATGGTCGAATTAGTATTAAGTCCAGGTTGAAGCGGGATTAGTGTTTGATCAGTTCCAGTATTTTCCGGAACTCCACCAGGGAGAGTTGTTTTTAAGAGTCGCTGTAAATCTGCAGCATCAAAGGTGATGCTACTTTGGAATAACGCCGCTTCCTTGGGGTCATCTTTCATTAAGAGTGGTACAACCTCGGGAATGAGCTTTCCTGCCTCCTGGTTCCATTTGAGGGCCATCTGTTGAGCTTCCTGCAGCTTGCCTTGCTCGATCAATCGTTTCATCTGTAGCCGTGTGGTGTTATAACCGACTTCGGCATCGTACTTAATATCCCAGGCAGCTTGTTGTTTTTGCCCACCCTGAAGCCGATAGAAGCGCTGAGTGGTGAGGTTGATGATATCGGCCGGGTTCATCACTTGGCGAGAGAAGCTTCCGGCAAGTCCGGAAATAGCATGGGTCAGCTTCATCGGGCTGATGCCCAAAGCTCGTCCAACCGTAACGGCGACTTGTGGCGTTTTTTCGTCATATTGTTCCGTTGGAGCCACTTTCTCGAGACGTTGTGGGACAATTGGGAATCCGGTGAAAAGATTAGTGTTTGTCGCTAGTTCCAACGGCACCTTTAATGCTGGAGGCAGGGCGCTACCAAGGAAGGACTGAGCCGACAATTCTCCATCTCTGGTAAACGCAACCGGCGATAATTGGCTCATCCACTCCAGACCTAGTTTGAAGAGGTTGGTTGGCTCTTGTTTTCGGACATACTCCAACGCATACATTAACGGGTTGAAGAAAATCGTTCCCATATCGCCCTTGGGAATCTGAACCACTTTTGGTACCCGATTGCCCTGACTATCCTGGCCTTCACCTACGATCATAATAAAATAAGTATCTTTAGCCCATTGAGGAATATCGTCCCAAAGATCTTCATGGGTCATGACGTTATAAAAGTAAGTAGCCACACCAGGTAGGACCGTCAATGCCAAAGCACGAGCCGTCGTTCTGATTGGATTCTCTTTCATTACTCGGCCGATGGTGAGAAGCCCTTGCCAACGGGCATTCACGAAAGGAATCCACATATTGATGAGTCGACCCTCAATTCCGGCTTTAGCAAAATCTACCGTCACATTCCGAGCTTCATAGGCAGCTTCTAGTTGGGTTGCACCCTGAGCGATTCCTTTTTTATAAACTCCGAGTCGTGGAGCCAGCTCGATCGCTTCCGAGAAGGTACTAATCAGTTGAAATGGATTGACGACAATTTTTGCTCGATTCATCCACTCAGGGGTGAAAAGTTGTTCAGAGGCAACAGCTAGCCCCTTGGCTGATTCGATGTAACCACCATAACCACCTTTGTTAGTCATAAATTCGTCGTAGGCTTTGGAGTCAAACTTAAAGGCAGCTTTTAGACCATCCTTAAATCCCGACAGCCAGTTGGCCGGATTGAAACCCCATTTGGAAACGATTGTGGCAGTTTGGTAATCCCGAATGGCGTTTGAAAGAGTAAAAGGGAAATAGAGTGAGGTGGTTCCGGCTTTGAAGACTTTCGAAGAAGCTAGGATCATTTTACCCATTAAACCGGTTTCAGCCGGTGACAGGGCATGCATGGCTTCTGAGAGATCTTTGGGAACCGCCCACTTGGTTACTTTGCCATCAATAAAGACACTAATCGCTTCCCATTCTGGTGGTGGTCGCAGACCATCCGGTAAAAACTTTATAAACTCTTTAGCTGTATCTGGATGGCTATTTCTCAGTTCAATGAGTTTCTGGGCTACTTTATTACGTTCTATCAGACTTACCGACTTTGTCAGGTTATCCACGATCGACATAAATGGATCACGGATGATTTTCTCAGTTCCTTCTAGAGATTTAACGATGCCTTGTTTACTTACTGAAAACGTTTCGCTTCCTACCGCCATGTGATCGGCTTGCTCAATTGAGGGCATATATTCCAAAACATGGAATGGCATCCATTTTTTATTGTTCTCAATAATTGAAGTAAAAGCTTCTTTACCCAGGATTCCGGCATCTTTCATCGGCTGGAGAATTGATTTAATGGACCAATTTTGAATTCCCTGGCCGACCTGCTCGAAGGCTTTGAAGGCCTTGTCACCTACTTTATCTTTTAGCTCGACGAGTGCTTGCTCTGCAGTTTCCTTTGTAACTCCATTTGGGTTATCAAACCCTCGCTCTCCTCGTTCAATAGCGCGTTCGGACAAAACAAATCGAGTAAAGTCAGCTCGAAGCTTTCGAACCGGCTGTATGATGTTATATAAATCTTTGAAGCTTCCCTCAACAATTCCAAAGCGACCAGCATACATTCTGGCTGCCACATATGGACTGGAATCAATATCAATTGGCTGTCCTTGAAGTTTGGTAATTTGATCCTCAAATTGTTTAATGGGAGCAAAGCGGTCAGTAAACATTCGTGGGAAAGATTGAATTGCATCCTTTACATTTCCCAGAATCGACTTTGCGGTTGAGATCTTGCCAACCATTTTATCGATCTCATCCAAGGCACTGCCTTCAGGTGAAGGTGGGGCGTCGTTTAAGGAGATCTCCTGAGGTGAACGAGGCGGTTTACCGGAAGGTGGTTCTCTCAATTGATCAGCTCTCGGGGTGGTCGGCGCAATTACTTTTCCTTGTAATCTGTCCTGAAAGCTTGATGACTGGAGAATGTCCCCGATACTAGGAATCTTTTCCGCATCTGCCAATTCTTTTTCTTCTGGTGTTATATATTTATCTCGGATCTCGGCCGCTTTGACAGCTTTTTGTTCTTGTGGTGACAAAGATATTTTTGAGGTGACAGTAGGTTTTCCGTCTACAACTGGTACGACATTTTTTGGGTCAAAAATCACCATTTGATTCAATCCCTTTACTCCGTCATATCCCTTCTTAAGTAAAACATCGGTTATTGTTTCTGGATCTCCATACTTTGTAGCTTCTGTGTACAATTCATCAAGTTTTCCTGACCACTCGAATAAATTCAGCCCCTTTTTAATCTTTGCATCAACAACTGTACCGTACAGTTTTGCCCCTTCGCCTTCGGGAGTGAGATCAAGGTAAATACCTCTACCCATAACACCTCCATAACCGCTCGTTTCACCTGTTTTTACTAAACTAAAACCTTCCTTCAAAATTTTATCTGGCACAGGTGTGCCATGCTTATATGTTTCAGTGCTTATATCCAACTCTTCAGTGACTGCGGGTTTTGAAGGAGTCACTTTTATTTTGTTTTCCATGGCCACTGACACCAAATCTGCATCAGTCAGTTCCGCCACTTTCCCCAGTCTCGTTTGTGCCCCTTCACCACCAAGCGCCGAAACAATTTCATTACGCTGGCCATCATTAAGAGTAGCCCGAACTGACAGTCCCGCAGGTAAACTACGGACGGCTTTGACAATCGCAGAACGCTTATCGGGAACATCTCTCCAGAGTTGGTAATATAGATCTTGAAACTCTTGAGCGAATGATTTCCCTGTATAACCCTCTGGGTTACTGACTTTAGCTAAAAACTCATAGGCTCTGTTGGCAGTATTCCAAGCTTGATTAAATACTCCCATTTCTTGTGGTGTTTGATTGGCCTGAGCTGGGAAGCGCTTAGTAATATCAACCACCTTATTCTTCCAGGCTTGTTTCATCTCCTGAGCAGTAGCTTTGTCACTAATGCCCAGATACTCCATGGCTTCAGCCTTTGTTATTTTGAGCTGCTCACTGGCCGCTTTTTCTATTCGATTTTCTATTTCTGATCCATTAGGTAGAAACTTAGCCACCGCGAAATTAAGGGAGTGGAGCCCCATCATGGCTGCTGTATCTTTAAGCGCATCACCGTTTGACTCTCCTTTTAGAAGTGAGGTGACATAAGTTGCTGGACCGATAATGGCTGATGACTTCAGAAATGATGTTTTCATTCCGGCAATTGAGAAGGCTCCACCGAGAGCAAAATCACCCATAAAATCTTTTGCTCGCTGTAATGCATTCTTTTGCGCTTCATCTTTTTGAATTTGAGTGAGTCCAGCAAACGTCAGCCCAGTAGATAACACATTGAAAGTTCTAGGAGCGACAGTTGCTACCCGTGCCAGAAGGGGCACACCGCGCAAAGCTCCTTGGACCAATTCGCCACCAACCAAAAACGTTCCAATGGTTCCCAAGACGTTGAACTCAATCTCAGTCATGTCACCAGCTTGTTTTTCTATATCATCGGCATACTTTATTTCTGGTTTCCACCAACCAAACGACAACGCTTCACCTAATCCATTGCCAGCACCCTTAAGTGCACCAAAAGTTGCACTGGGCAATCTCTCCAAAACATCAGTGTCCCGAGCTCCAACTCCTAACGCTTGGGCTGCCGTCTCCAAATATAAATTCTTGAACGGTTTGTAGCTTCCACTTGTTGGGCCAGAGATTGCGATATCGTATTGCAGTGGTTTAATAACCTCATCAACTTTTTGTTGACCACCACGCACCAGACTAGTCAGACTTGTTTGAGCCTTACCAAAAATATCACCCACTGACTGTTTGGTATTGGCAAACGACGAGGTAATGTTTTTCTTTAGTTGTTCTAAAAAGTTGTCCATAAATTTAAACCCCCGGAGTAAAGAGCCTTCTTAGAAAGCCCATAACTCCCGGTTGTGTTTTTAACTGCCATTCTTCATCAATGACCTGTGAGGCGTTTTTGCCTTTATCGGTCGTGACGTTGGCCAGATTCGTTTTTAGTTGATCGGCTGATAGCCCAGTTTTCCAGGCTGATCGAATTTCATTTCGCAGTTCGCCTTCGTTTACGGTCGTGGTTTGTTGTTTTTGAGAATCAGTTTGATAAGGTGTTGTTTGGCCTGATACTGGATCAAAAAAACCAGTCACATTACCAAAGGCATCCTTAACCTGTTGTTTAGCGTACGTGCCACCACCATCACCAGTTTTCATTCGATCGGTTTGGGCACCATAGAGTTTGAGTTCAAACTCTTTTTCCCAATGTGTTTCATCGGTTTGACTCGAAAGCTCGGTCGATCTGGTTTTGTTGTAGGAATCAACCAGTCCGCTTATAAGCTGCAAATCAGAACGCAAGTTGTTGAGCTTACTTTGTTTACCTTGAGTTTCCGTCGCTACTTTTTGGGTGATTTCACCCAGTGTCGCATTGTAGGTTTGGGCTTTGGCGTTTCGCTCTTCAATTAAATTACCAATTTTAGAGCCAGCCAGTTTTTGGACCTCTCCAGTTTCGCCCGTAATGGTTGCAGCTGAGTAGCCAGGATTTTTCCTAACCTTGCTTACTGATTCATCTCGGACATTTTTCTCACTGGCGATACTAGCGTCTAATGCTGCAATTTCATCTTTAGTTTTACTCAAGCCTGCCTTGCTGTATTCCTCATCATATCGACGGGTTGAGTAGTCTTCTAGTTCGGTCGATAGCCCTTGAATCTGGCCATAGGTATCTTGAAATTTAGTGTTGAGAGTTCCCATGTCAAAGCCCAAAACGTTTCCGGATCCGATTGTACTTAACCCCGTGCTTAAATTGGATACAGTTTGGGGCTTACTTGGTTCGTCGCCTTCGGTATAAATATCTTTTCCAGCAGAGTCAGTACCCCACCACCGGAGAGCTTTATTTTGTTCTGGTTGCCAATACCAACCGCCTAATTGTTTTGTTGCCATTATGTGTTCACCTCCTTTTGATTAACTTTTTTATTTCCTTGAGTTGAGATCCACGCTTGGTGAAATTCAGCGACTTTGGTATCAATATCTGGACCGCCTTTTTTACGAATTAATTTGATCCGGTGATCGTGATAGCGTTGTTTGAACGATTCTTCATCTTCACCGTCATTTTGGAGAAGTGAGAGATCCTCTGGTTCAAAATCAAATCCATAGAAACCTTTACGGACCGTAAAAATAATGTAATCAAATTTGGCGTTTGATCTACCATTACTCATTTCTTTAACAGTGATGTGGTCTTCAGCGGTTTCTAGGAGTAGTAATCCTTTGCAATCTTCTCGAGGGGTGAGATAGGCTGTCGCTTTTCTGGGATCACTGACTGCTTTGTAGTGATCAGAGAAATCAATTCGTTTTTGACCGTTTTGGAGTTGGCTACTCCCGCGCTCGACGAGCATTACCTCGGCCGATTCAATTCCGGTATAAACTAACTGCTTGCCAGGTTTCAGTGGGTGAGGGATAGCAAAGTTGCAGGTTCCTGTTTTATTAATATTTCCAGCAACATTAACCGCTTGAGTACCACATTCACGAACTTGGATGTAATCAAAATACCCAGCACCACCCCAAATCCTGTCAGCGGTCATCAGTCCTGCCGATATTTTGGCTGCATTCAAATCATTTACTTCAGCATCAGTGACAGCTAAGTTTTGAATCTTGGCCGTACTAATAGCGGCATCCATAATTTTTGAGTTGCCAACTGCGAGCGTTGCAATCTGAGCCCACTCAACGGCCAATTCTTGTATTTTTGCGGTACTGATGGCAGCATTCATTATTCGAGAGTTACCAACTTCCAAAAGTCCGATTTTGCCATTGGTGACTGATAAGTCCTGAATCTTGGCATTGCTTATTGCTGCATCCATAATTTTGCTATTGCCAACCTCAAGATTTCCAATCTTGGCCCATTTCACCGCTAAGTCTTGAATATGTGCCGTTAAGATAATCGCTTCTGCAATTTGGGCAGAGAGGGTAATTACTGACCCTCCTTTCCAGACTTTGGCGGCAGTAATCGCATCATCTTTTATTTTTTGGGTGGCGACAGCTGCTTCAGCCAACTTTTCCTCAGTTACCGATAAATCCATGAGCTTACTTTCATCAACTGCATTAGGTTTAATATTGACTGTACTAACAGATCCAGGAGCTAGGGCTGGTGAGTCAATGCTGTTATGAGTGTGAGTTGGCACGACTGGAAACGGAGTATCGGTAACCTCCTTATTTCCAAATACTTTTTGTATTAAATCAGTCAACATAGTTATAAAATTCCCATCGGTTCAAAATAGGTAATAATTGATTTGATGTCGGGTGTTTCGTTATCAGCGGGGTGAATGTTGAGTGCCACTTCATATTCCTCACCTCGATCTGGTTCGTCTTCGTCTCCACCGGTTTCAATCGTAAATATGGCTTTGGTTTTACCTTCCTGATCAAAGGCTTCATTGCCGTTTTCCATGGTGGCTTTTTGCCAGTCAGTTTGTTCGTTTACTTTATAAAACACTTCGATACTTGAATCTTTGGGAAGCGATTTAGTGACGAGCTTAATGTGACGAAAACCTTTTTGAGTAAAGATCTCATTGGCATCAAATACCAAGCCTTCATACCGACCTTCAGCTTTTTTAGTTACATCGATGGTATCGACGCCAAACGTAGCTCCATCTTTCCAGGAAACAAACAATTGGTCGGTGTACATAGTCAAGGCACCGATCGAGACATCTGCCAACTTGCCATGCGAAGGAACGTATTCTAGATTGAGAGCATAGGGATCGTTTTTACTCAGTCGACCGTATGAATAGACGCCACATTTATCTGAGCCATTCAGCCCGAATAAGGGGAGCCCATGCATGTTACAAACGGCTCCCGGATTAACCCAGCCATTTTCTCCGGGGAACTTTTTGATTCGCATCAAGGTGGCGGTATCCCAGAAATAGAGCCCACCATAGACCCCAGCTTGTATTAGAAGATATTCGCCTTGAATCATGGCGTTGATACCGCGTTCTGCCACCATTCGGCGTTGAATCCAAGAGGGTTGAATTTTGTCCCAAGTCCAGAGCCAGCCTTCTTCGACTTTGTCACCTTTAGTTGAGCCAAAAATCACCAACTGATCTTGTCCAAGCAAACATTTATTACGATGTCCTTTAGGCAGATCAAGTGCTGGAGAGATACCACCGGCAAAGGCTCCTTCGTAATCAACCATGGCCAGATCTTTAGCATCGCAAATAAGAAGCACTCCTAGAGCTTCGACCATCGTGTGCCAAGCGGGATCACCGTTTAAGGCACCCCAGTCATGCTCAACATCAGTAGTCCAAGTGCCAGAGAGTTTGATTCGACTGACTTTGGTTTCTGTTGCCCAGTAGAGGTAGGGAATGTAGTTATCAGAACCATCATTATTGGTGTACTCAGCAGCTCCGGTTATTTTTCCATTAGCATCGTGATAAACCAGGGCCCAGGCATCATCGACCGTGTCTTTACAATAAATATTTCCAGAGTCGCCAAAGCCATAGAGTTTGCCGTTGGATGCCGGGACATAAAACAGAATCAAATCCGTTATTACTTCCAAACTACCTAGATCTTCTTTGAGAGCTTGGTTGCATTTAAGGGTGTTGCCGTCATCACGGATATTTAAGCCATAGCCAAATCGGAATGCTTCACGCACTCCTTGATAGGGGTCGTCGGCGATCCCTCCTCGAAAACCTTGTATTTTATATGCGTTTAATGCCATAGTTTTTATTCCCACCGGGAACTACCAGCTTGTCCTTTATAGACACTGGTTGGTTCCTCATCCTCTCTATCTTTAATTTGTTGCAGGATGGTATGAGCCTCTACTACTTCTTTTTGGGAGTCAGATTGTTTACCAGGGGTTTTGGTTAAACAAACGGAAAGTGCTAACTTGACGACCGGTTCATCCATTTCTTCAGGAGTAATTGGCTCGTCATCATCCTCGACCAATCTCACTGGACGTCGTTTGTAATAAATGTCGATGATCGCTCCTTCAGCAACATCCGTGAGTTCACTTAAATTAAGGTGATACTCGTCACCAATAATGGCCACCACTCGCTCATAGGAATAGGTCTGTTGGGTATATTCGTCTTCACTGATTTTATGATGGGGAATTCCACCAACTTTGATTGTTATGAATCCACCTGGTTTGAAGTCAAACGGTAGAAAATAATTCTCTTTGAGAGTTCCGTTAGGGTTTTTCTCAACCAGTTGAGTGGCATGTTTACTCAAGAATTTCCAACGGGCATAGTTACACGCCCGGACAATACCTTTGTTAATCCAGCGATCTTTGTCCGGCTGCTTCCAGAATCCGTTTATTTTAGCGGCCGACATTCTGGCATCGAGATCTTGTCTAAATTCTTGTAATTGCATATTTTTAAGTTAATGACCCGGTTTTCCGGTAATTTTTGATATAAGCCAGTAAGTGATCACCAGGGCAATCAGTCGTCGATTCCGGTGTCTCACCGTGTCCCATGACTCGTTCTTTGGGAATCCTGCGCTTCATCCGGATATCATCCAGAAGTGTCTGTAAGGTGGCCAACTGCTCGGCTGATGGTTGCTCGTTACCACCGGTCGAGTGGAAGCTACCACAGACACAAATACCAATGGAACGGTAGTTCATTTTGTTGCTGTCGTTATGGGAGCCGATTTTGTTTTCTGGTCGGCCAGGAATCAAAGTCCCTAGACCATCAAGTCCTCCTGCAATCCATTTGTGATAGCCGATGTCATCCCAGCCATAACCAATATGTGATTTTTTTATGGTGGCAAAGTGGGTATTATCCCGAGGAGTTGCAGAGTGGTGGACCACAATATATTCTGGGTAATTTGCTTTGTCATAACCCTTAGTGTCTTTATCTCTTGATGTCACTCGTCGCTCACAAGTCCAAGCAATAACAAGTTTTGCTCCATATTTACCACCATCTTGATTTGAATCGAAAATGTTTTTAACCGCTCCAGCTTGGGAGTCATAATCCTCAATCACCAACCCTAATCTATTTTTTGCCCAATCTGGTCGATCAAGAATTTCTTGAATTATTTCTTTTAACTCTGGCGATTCATAGACACTTTGGGCAGCCCAATGTTCACCCACCAAAACTCCACCCTGACCAAATCCCAATGTCCATTGGGCTTGGGTTGTTGTTTTAGTTCGAGTAGAGGGGCGGTTTGAGCCATTTGAGGCAAATACTGGAGCATTGTCTTCGGCAAAGCCTTTAATCAGCAGGTTCAGCATCGCATTCCATTGGGCTTCGCTCGTTAGGAGTAATCGAGCCGAAAGTATTTCAGCGCCTTGAGGAATGTTGACCGGACTGAATATCAGCCCAGCATCACAGCTACCTGTACTGTCATTGCCAATGCTTATACGATTACTGGCATAGCCACTAGAAAACCAGGTGGTGTCATAATCTTCTTCACCATCACGGTCGTTACCGGATAAACTAATGATTGAGATTTCTTCATGGATACCTGGAGTAATGTAATAAACTTCCAGCTCCGCTTCGTAACCTTTACCTTTACTTGAATCCCAGCAGGTTTTAGCATTCCCGGTTGTGCTGCCGTCATCGCTGATTACAAACGCCATAGCGTTGCCTGGTTTCCAGTCAGCTTGTTGGACAAGCTCGTCAATGATTAGTTTCAAATTTGGAGTTTGAACCCACTCATTGGCGTTCCATTTTTTGAGAATATCCCAGTCGACACCATTGATTGTCGCAGTGCGTGTTGACGGTCTACTTACTTGTTTAAATGGTTGAGGATCAGCTTCCTTAATACCTTTGATTTTTAATAACACCGGAAAGTCAACATCATCAGTCGAAGCCACTTTTAGTCTAAGTCTGGCAAATAAGACTTTGGCGAATTTGGGGATGTTAACTCCGCGAAAACGAAGAGCTGCTGCTTGGTTTAATCCGTCAAAATTGCCGAAGGTGATTACCTTACCGGCATTACCATCTGCATACCAAGTCGAAACGCCCACCTCTCGGCCATCATCAGAGTTTTCCTGTATCGTGGTTTTGATCTTCAATACTTGGTTTTTCATACTTTTGTAATTTCTTTCTGGGCGGAACATCTAACTTGATGTTTATTCGAGCGTTATTTTTTCTTCCGAAAACGCCCATCAATTTTCGGATCGCAGCAATAGTGGCACCTTCTTTTCCAATCACTGCTCCAGCATCTTTTTCATCGACTTTGACTTTAAGTAAAACTCCCATCTCGTCGACTGTTCGCTCAACTGCCACTTTGTCGGGACTGACAACTATGGCTTCTAAAATCGTTTGTAATAGCGCAGCATCATTTGTTTGCATATTTTTTTCACCTCCTTACAAATCTGGTTCAAGTGTTAATACAAGCTGAGCAGCGTTAGCCGCTCCACTGTTAAAGTCCCAGATGTTCTCGTAGTTATTGGCTGGACTGGCATTGTCTTCAATCACCAAGCCAATCGCTTTATTGGTAAATTCTGTTTGGTCAATGATTTCTTGGATAATCGTTTTGATATCTGGACTTTCATACCAGTTATTAATTACCCAATCCGCTCCAGGGACCCAGGCAACTGTGGTAGTCGTTTTAGGTTGCTGTGATGGTCGGTGAGTGGAATCAAAGCTCAAGGTACTGGCTTGCTTAATCCCCTTAATTACCCAGATGGGGCGCTTAGTGGAATTAACGGCCGACTTGACTCGCAGAATGGCTTTAGTTATTTTGACGTTGTTAGGCAGTAGTGGTCTTAAGAATCTCAATCCAGCATCATTACTGCCAGTGTTGTCGTTACCGATTGAAATTTGGTTAGCGGTAAAACCGTTGGGATAGAAGGTTGTGTCGTAATCTTCTTCGCCATCATCAGTATTGACGATGATTCTCATCTTCGAGAACATTCTTCGAATATTTACTAATGATGGTTTAAATTTGGCCATATTTATTGTTCAGCAACAACCTCCACAACTTGTCCAACGACACTGGAAGAGAGAACGATTTGAGTCGTTCCCTTAATTCTCAAGCTCACACTGTCTCCAGGATTATCCAGTAAAAACGGCGATGCTTTGCTGGTAGCATCATCATGGGCGACCTTTATTGCACCAGTATTCCCAGTCTTCGACTTAATCACCACGTCACATCCTTCGCCGACCGCAATATCTGGCAGGGGATACCAAGTGTCGGCGTTGGTCAATGTGACATTGGCCGTTGTAAATTTAGGTCTGCTTTCCATATTTTTTTAGCTTTTAAAATTTAGGCTGATTGGTTGTGTCTTCAATTCCACTAGTAACTGAAGACGCACCTTCTTGGTGACCTTTTGACACCATCTCTTTGCGTTTTATGGATTCTTCTCTAATAGCAATGTCCCGCTCTCTTTCTTCAAGCGTTTTAAATTTATCCTTATAAACTTGCTCAAGATTTTTTCCTTTAATTTCAACCTGTTCGATTTTGCGGAAAACATTGCCATAATTAGGATGGTTATTAAGAAAAGCAATTTCTTCAGGATCTGAGGTTCTGTAAATTCCCTCATGGAACTGAATGCACTTGCCCTTAATTGTCAACACTCGGACACCAACCTCTTTCAAGTAAGATGGATCAACGACCAATTTAAGTTCGTGATATCTCGAGATATAGATAACCTCCTTGCTTACCTTTCTTTCCTGATCTTGATCATCGTTACTGTCTGATGATGCGCCACCTACTTTCGCCTCTCTAATACGAGCAATCAGGTCTTCCTTTTTCCCTTCTTTCGATATTCCTAAGCGTTTTGCTTCACCCCATAGCTCTGCCATGGACATTTCTTCTAATGTTTTATCGTTTATTTCTGTCATTTGTTTTTCACCTCCTATCTTTAATAAAGTTTGCAAGGGTGATAACATTCACCCTTGGCTTAAACGACTGCACTGAGTAACAAAGTGTGCAGTGACTTCATTTTTTTCAATTTACTAATCTGTTTCATATCGTTTCTGTATTTTTAGAGAGCACCGATGCTCATGATGGCATGGCGTTTTTCTTGCTCCATTTGCAGACCACATTCAGTTAAATACTCATCTACCTGACTATCTTCGCCAGGGTCCTGTCTGTTAGTTAATAGTTTCGTATCACGATTACTTAAGTAACGGTAAGTCAACGCTTCCATATCCAATCCGACCGCATAGTTACCATAAGTCACACCCGCTAAGAGTGGGTGCTTGATAATATGCAAAGTTCCGTGCGGAGAATCATAAGTTACGATACGAAGACCATATGTTTTTGTCGGATTAACTATCTGGACTTTCCCTTTTGCCCAGCTGTTGATCATTGAGACCACAGATGCGGACGCAAAAAGATACTTCTCGGTGTTTCCAAAAGCAAATAGACTTTCCAACCATGCTTCGAATTCAGATTCAGTATCAACACTCGCCGAAGCGTATGTTGCAATTCTAGCTAAGATACCGCCAGTAAACCGTTTTGGATGTGAGCCAGTAGTAATAATTCCTTTTTTACCGAAGAGAAATGAACGTTCAATATCGACCATGTGTTCAATTCCTTTTTTCCGTCTCTGGTAGTCAAAATCGCTTTCTTTGGTCCATCCCTTAGTATTCTTTGCTGATTCAGTGATACCAACTGGAGTTCTGAAAATTTGACAGTAGTTAGCTATTTCTTGAATGACTGTAGATCTAATTTCTCTCAATCCAGATCCTTCTTCATTGGCGTTACCAATAAGCCAAACATCTCCTGAAGCATCAGCCGCGGCGCCAGTCGCACCTCCAAGTTCCGGTCCCACCGAAATAGTGTTTGCATCGACAATTGCACTAACTTGGAAAACCCACTTTTGCTTCGCGACCAATACTATATCTCCAACCTGGAGGTATTGAGCTTGGCTCGTAAGCGTTAGATTTCCACCGTCAGGGTCAATTGTTGACGTTCCCGTAAGCTGTCTTCGTCCGAATTCATCTTCAAACCATTTAAATTCTGGGTCCATCGACTCTTTTTTCTTCATCGCCTTACCCTCACCAGTAACGGGATCTTTCCCAGCATTAGTTAAAATCGCCAACAATGGATATCTATTAACATCCAAAAGCGAAACAACGTCAGCGACATCATACTTTCTGGTAACTCCTTGATTTCCTGTTCCTCTAATTCCTGTTGTTGATGGCATAATTTTTATTCACCCCCTTTCCTTATAAAATGATAATTAGACAGGAAGGTCATAATCCCAACCCTCCTAAGGAGCCTTTTGACCCACCATGTCCAAGAGCTTTCTGGATGCGTTGAGTTTCAGCATCCGAGTTCTCGGGTTGAGTCGGAGCGCCCGCTCCACTCTCGACTTGAGCCTTAGCCTTTTTAAGTCGGCTACGCTCGTCATCTGATATATCTTCAGATTGCCCAGTATGTTTTCCCAAAAATGCATCCACCTGTTCACACGCTTCTTTCAAAGGTACGTTTGACCCTTTTGCACTCGCCGCATCAATAATGGCTAATACCATTTTTCTATAGTCAGGATCGTCCAATGGATGATTCTTTTTTGCTTCATCGATTTCCCGACGGACAGCACCTCGTACTTTTTCTTGAGTTTCAAGAGTCTGTTTGACACCTTCATTTATTCTGGTTAATACCCACTTAGCAAAATCAGTTGGGGTCATTTTTTGAAGTTCTTCCTGAGGGGGAAGTTTCAGGTCATCATCTTTTTTGTCATTATTTGGAATAGTCGTTTTAGTCTCGAGAGTCTCAAATTCTTTAATTACTTCCTCTCGACTTTTACCACTCCACCGATCAGCGGGTTTATTTTCCTTTTTGTTGTCAGTGCTCGTAGCATCCTTATCAGGATCATCTTTCAAAGTTTTCTTATCGGGATCGTTCTTATCATCCTCGTTATCATTGTTTGAATCGTCCGGTTTGTTTTTATCCTCATCACCACCCCCATCTGGAGTATCAGCAGTATCGTCTGAATTAAGTAGGTTTTTAAGCTCTTCTTGTTCTTTTAGTTTATTTTCGTCCATATTTTTCCTTTAAATTTTTGTATTAACCTGAGTATTTTCGTTACGTTTATTCAAAGAACTTTCAACAATGCTTAGAACTTTTTTATATGCTTTAATCATTTGTTTGTGTTCAACATCCTCAGACAGTGGACAATCAAGCAATTCATTGGTCTCTAGCTCAATTTCTTGCGCTATTTGCTGACAAAGAATTTGCCAACCTGCTGTCTGGGTCATTTCCCATATTTCTCGTCCTGGTTCAAAATTTTCCTCTGGTGTGTTTGTCATGGTTGTTCTGGTGGTTGTTGATCTAACTCATTACCTAATAAATTACCGTTTGCTGGAACTGTTCCCAAACCCCCTAAGTTTTGAATCTCGTCATTCTTTATCTCCTGTAATGTGGCAATTAGACTGGACAACACATCGTCAATGGATGAAGTTCCCTGAAGAAACGCTTCTTTAGCCACGTTGTACACCACATCGACTTTTCCCCAGACAATTTGCTTTTGGTCTTGATCTTGAGTGGTCGAATTCTGGTCGTTATTTGCATCGAGGGATGGCACGCTCTGATTTTTATTATTTAATTCGGGTTCAGTTTTTTGCATAGCTTTGTAAATAAAAAGGGGCTGTAACTTCTAAACACACGCTATTTGCGTATATTCAGAAGCCACAGCCCCGATAGTTTCGTTAGGCTAACTTCCTAATGGTTTAATAGTAAACAAAGATGGCGGATATCTTCAATAATCTTTCTGTCCGTTTCTGGTGTTTATACCGAGAAAATGGTTGGTAAAGAGGTGGGAGTTTTGCTACAATGTAAGAAATTAAAGAAATGTACAATTGTAATCAGGAGCACCTATGAATAAAGAAACTTTAAGACAGTTTTTAATCGATTCAAATAAAGCCGGTTACGCTGGTGGTGAAGAGAAAAAGTGGATAAAAGAGCCAGATGGATCTACCACAATTCCTTATACTCAAGGCAAATGGCGATCTCATGATAACTTCTTTGGTGGTGAACCTTATGGTGGTAGAGTCGTCGTCTTTAATGAAGATAAACCAATTTGGATGATGGTTTACTACGGGTGGGTAGCCGAAGGTGTGGAGACTGATCCAGTCTACGCCACTTTGAGAGGTGCTTTAAAAGCTATGCCAGAAGAGGCTCCTTTCCGTGGACCAAAAGAGCTAGTTGTTGGTGAACTTACATATCGCAATTCTTGGACAGGAGACGTTGAAAGATATTCAGGAGAAGAACAAATTACCCAAGGTGAAAAGTTGATATACAAAGCTAATTATATGGGTGGTCTAGTTGATCAAAGACGAGGCGTTTAATATGAAAATTTACTTAATCACATCTAATCCAATAATTTCTGGGGCAATGGAGGGTGAGTTAAAGAGTTTAGGTGAATTGATTGTCATAAACGCTCAAAAAATGACCGCAGATGAGGTTATATCCAGGGCAGGAGATGCAGAGATTTTGATTGCCGGTTCCTCTGGTATTGAAAAAATATCAAGAGAGTTGTTGTCTGGAATGAAGCACTTGAAAATGATAGCCACTCTAACAGTCGGTGTTGCTTGGGTAGACATTGAAGCAGCTAAAGAACTAGGCATTACGATTTGCAACATCAAGGGTGCTAATGCTGAATCAGTTGCAGAGCATGCTTGGGGTTTAATCCTAGACATTGCAAAGCGGATTACTGAGTTCGATCGCGACGTTCGAAATAAAGGAGCATTTAAGTTTGCTGACTATGTGGGTAAAGAGGTATATGGAAAAACGATCGGAATCATTGGTCTAGGTGATATTGGAACCAAAGTGGCACGAATTGCCTCTGGCTTTGACATGCGAATTCTTGGTTATAACCGTAGCCAAAAGACAATCGAAGGCATCAAGCAAGTCGATTTGGAAACACTTCTCAAAGAAAGCGACGTTATTGTCACCACAGTTCCACTAACAGAAGAAACCACAGATATGATCTCTGAAAAAGAAGTAACTCTCATGAAAGATGGTGTCATCTTGATTAATCCTGCAATGGAGCCAATTACAAATAAAGAGGCTGTTCTGAAGGGACTTGAGAGTGGCAAAATCTTTGGTTTTGGAATTGAGACTGAAATTATGAAGCCAGTTCCTACGGATAGTCCTTATTTGAAACATCACCGTATTGTGGTTACTCCACACAATGCCTTCAACACCGAAGACGCCAATACTAAGTCGTACACTTTAGCTATTGCCAATGTTAAGGCATTTATAAATGGAGCTCCACAAAACGTGGTGGTATAGAAATTATGATAACCAAAAATGATTTATTTCCAATTGGTATAGGAACCTGGGGTGTTGGTGGATTTGCAGAAAAAGATCAGACCCTAGATAAGAATAAACAAGTTGACGCTATTGCCTACATGTTTCAAAAAGGCATGAATTATGTCGAAGCCAATCTTTGGTATTCTCAGGGTTACTCTGCTGAGATTCTTGCCGAAGCTTTCAGAAAGTCAGGTAAAAACCGTGAGGAGATATTTATTGTTCAGGCAGTTTATCTGAAGGATAACAAACTCCAAGATACCGAAGCAGAAATCGATAGATTATTAAAAATATTCGATACTGACTATATTGATACCCTTCAGTACACTCAAAGTGCTTTCCTAGATTATGAATTTGATGAGGTTTGCAGTATGGCCGATAAGGTTGTAACTGCCGGTAAATCCAGATATACAAGTATTACCAATGAAAACTTAGAACTACTCAAAAAATATCATCAAAGATTTGGCGACAAATTATTCTCCCATGAAGTGTGTTTCAACTTTGAAGTTCGTGCTAATGAGGCGGAAGGAACCATTGAGTACGCCCAGAATAATGGAATCGTGACTGCCATTTATCAGCCTTTAAGAAGGAACCGAACCGCAAACAGGAATTGGCCAATTTTAGTCGAGCTTTCCAAAAAGTACGGAATAACTCAAAACCAAGTGGTCCTCAGTTGGATTATATCTAAAGGCTTATTACCTCTTACCAAGTCTGAAAATAAAGCACATATCGACGAACACCTGGCAGCAATTGGACACAAATTGGATCCAAGTGATATCCAAAAGTTAAACGACTTTATCCCACCTGGATACAAAACGTTACCAATTGATTGGGATAAAACAGGGCAGGGATTCCGAATTGACCAGGTCAGTAATGTATTTGATGAAGAATATGCTAAACAAATTAGCGGATAAAAATAATTTAGATATATAAGCCAGTAAACTAATTTTTGTCATCTATGCCAAAAGAACATAAAGTCATTGTTATTCCAGGTCTAGGTGATGATACTAAAAAACTTGAATGGGCAATAAGAAGCTGGAAGAACTACGGCCTGAAACCAGTAGTTTATTCCGTTGGGTGGCGTGATGGAGAAAATTCATTTGAACCAAAACTACATAGACTTATTGAGATGATTGATGGGTTTACGGAAAATGGAGACTCAGTTTCTTTAGTTGGAACAAGTGCTGGTGGAAGTGCCGTACTTAATGCTTTTATTGAACGTAAGGGTTCTATAAATAAAGTCATCAATATATGTGGACGATTAAGAGTTGGCCCCATTTCCGGGTTCCGTTCTTTCGCATCAAAGACACGTTCGAGCATGGCTTTTGCCGATTCGGTGAGACTTTGCGAGAGAAGACTTAATTCATTATCAGAGGTAGATTTGAAAAAGGTAATGACTGTCCGCCCAATGTTTGGGGACGAGCTCGTCCCTTCTGAGACAACCATTTTACAAGGGGCATTAAATACAAAAGTGCCGACTCCTGAACACATGCTTAGTATTGGGGCAGCATTAACAGTTTTCTCACGTCCAATAATTCTTTTCCTCAAGGGAGCAAATTAACCTCCCAACATCTTCCCTAAAATTGGTATCTTACCCATAAGTTGTTGAATTTTGTTTGGACCGGGTGTAGTTGGCTCTGCTGGTGGAGTTTGCCCCTCAGCGGGTGTTATGGGGGCTTGTGCATCATTATTTTGTGGTAGCTCCTTGGCTTCTGAATCGGGACCCAACAAAAGCTCTATGTATTCTTCTTTATCTAACTCTTCCAAAATCATCTTTTGCAATTCTCGCTTACGTTTCAACCATCGCCTTACCTCCTCGGGATTATTTGGATCCGGCTTGTCCTGAGCAATGAACTTGTCATACATGAGTAGGACCTGATTTAGTTTTGTAGTTTTATCTGGGGGGATTATCGGCTCAATTTCAACAATCGCATCAACTACTACTTTTTTATCTTCCTTCTTGAATTCTTTGAAATCTACATCCTTACCTATTAATCGATATAGCTTGTCCTCGCTTATAAACTCTTGATTAAGTTGAATGAGAATGTTGGCCACCTGGGTCAAGGCAACAGCGATATTTTGAGCATTCATGCTAAGCCGTAGATTACTTTGGCCAATAAGTGTTGCCACTTTTCCAAGGGGTTCATCGGGAGATTGTGGTTGGCCACTCATATATTCGCCAAGGGCAAGAGTGCGAGAAATTTCATCCCTCATTAATTTATCTTCATTAACACCCATGAGGCTTATTTCTGGTGGCCGTTCGATAACCACATCATCCATCTTTCTCAACTCCCAAGTCGCACCTGGAGAAAAGATAATATCGTTTTTGGTAATTCCAGAATCCTTACGAATTTTGACTACCGGGTCCAACATCAGGATGACATCATCCATACGCTGATTTCTCAGATCCGCAATTTCATGGATTGTCGTTTCTACGGGTTCGATATGACCGGTCGCCCAGAATTCCCATAGCAGGGGCATATCTGGTAAATCAACATAGATATGACCATTGTTGACTTCAAGATAGGGATTATCGTCATCTCTTATTACCACCTCACCATTGCAGATCACTACCAGCTTATCTTCCTCATAATCCCAACACTCCCAGAGTTCAAGTTGTTTTTCCTTATCGAGTTTTGCCGGAAGAACCTTTTCCCCATCAGCTTCCTTTTTAGTTCCACCATCTACCTGAGACATCTTCTTACTGTTAATCTCGTATCTTTCCTTTTTCCAGTCTTCAACTATTTTTGGCTCACAAAACTCCAAATTCTTATAAATCTTATCATCACCCCTGCTTTCTTCTTCCTTTTCTATTTTCTCTTTTCCTTTAACAATGCGTTGAATGAGCCACGGGCAACCGTCCTGAAGGTCATCAATAGTTTCCGGCGCCGGGAGCAATTCCCAAAGGTCAATCAGACCCATGGTTGGGTCGTCGTATACAGTTTTCTTCTTCCTGGTAATTACTTTCCAAGCAAGCTTAACCACACCGTTACCGTACAGGACCGATGATTCGATCCAACTTGGAAGCTTCTTGATCAGGTCAATAATGTCAAAGTCATAGTTAACCAGGTCATCCCAAGATCCCAGCGACGGAGATTCAACGTCATCTCTGTGGCGCGGAATGATTTGTGTTTTCCGTTTGGCAGTAGCCAGTCGGGAAACTACAGTCTTCACTATCTCAAAGGCAATGGGGGGCATTAAGCGCGTGTTGTAAGCGTAATTTTGCTTATTCTGATAGGCACGATAGAGCTGATACATCCTGAGCCATTTCGCTTGATACGGGTCACGAAATTCTTTAGCACGTCGGAATCTCGCTTTCCACTTAGTTAGAAGCTTTTCTTCTTCTGGCGTGGGCTCGTAGTGTCTATCCTGAGTTATTTTTTCTTCTTTGATCTCTGACATATGTGGATAACAAAAAGGGGCTTAGGTTCATCTACTCGGTTGAAATAGACAAACCTAAGCCCCGACAGGTTCGTTAGGCAAATTAGTTACAATCTCAGGTTATAAAATTAAAGTGTCAAATGCTAGCTCGTTTCTGGTGACAACTGTTGAAAAATATCAGTTTTTTTTGTATGCTATTAGTATAAATTGGTAGGTAAATCATATGGAAGAACTATTAACACTAAGTGAAGCAGCTCAGATACTAAAAGTACACCCTAACACTCTTAGATTATGGGACAAGAAAGGTGTACTAAAAGCCATACGAATTGGGATTAAAAAGGTTCGCAGATACAAAAAGGAAGATATCGAAAAATTTATTAGTCATAAAAATGGAAAATAATTATGAAAAAAACAGATTCTCAAGATAGAACCAAAGAACAAGAACGTACAGAGTTGCATCGTGCTATTTGGCAAATTGCTAATGATTTAAGAGGAAGCGTTGATGGCTGGGATTTTAAATCGTATGTACTGGGAATGCTTTTTTATCGTTTTATCAGCGAGAATTTAGCTAACTACATTAACGATGATGAACGTCGTGCAGACAAAAAAGGTTTTGATTACGCAAATCTATCGGATAAAGAGGCAGAATTTGGTCGGACAGATACTGTTAAGGAAAAAGGGTTCTATATTTTGCCGAGCGAGCTTTTTACAAATGTTTGTAAAAATGCACGCAATGATGCAAATCTCAACGAGACTTTATCAACTGTTTTTAATAAGATAGAAAACTCAGCAAAAGGCGCAAGCAGCGAGGATGATCTTAAGGGACTGTTTGACGATCTTGACGTGAATTCCAACAAATTAGGCAATACTGTAGAAAAAAGGAATCAGAAACTCGTTAAACTTTTGGAGGCAATTGGTAATCTTGGCCTTGGAAATTATTCCGACAACACCATTGATGCTTTCGGGGATGCATATGAGTTTCTGATGACCATGTATGCCTCGAATGCAGGCAAATCTGGTGGTGAATTTTATACTCCACAAGAAGTTAGTGAGCTGCTTGCTGAGATTACTACAGTAGGCAAGAAAGAAGTTAATAAAGTATATGATCCGGCTTGTGGTTCTGGGTCGCTTCTTCTCAAATTTGCCAAGGTTCTTGGAAGAGAAAATGTGCGTCAAGGTTTTTTTGGACAAGAAATCAACCTAACTACCTACAACCTCTGCCGTATCAATATGTTTTTGCACGACATTAACTACAACAACTTTGACATTGCCCTTGGCGATACTCTCACTGATCCAAAACATTGGGACGAAGAACCCTTTGATGCGATAGTTTCTAATCCACCCTATTCAATAAAATGGGATGGTGACGCTAATCCACTTCTTATAAACGATCCACGCTACTCTCCAGCGGGTGTTTTGGCCCCGAAAAGCAAAGCCGATCTTGCTTTTACCATGCACATGCTTTCATGGCTCTCAACAAGCGGCACGGCAGCGATTGTTGAATTTCCAGGAGTTCTCTATCGTAACGGTGCAGAACAAAAGATTCGTAAATACCTTATCGATAACAACTACGTAGACACTGTTATTCAGCTACCCCCAGATCTTTTTTTTGGAACAGGTATAGCAACATGCATCATTGTTCTCAAAAAGAGCAAAAAGGACAATAAGACTCTCTTTATTGATGCTTCTGCAGAGTTTGTGAGGGGTGGAAATAAAAACAAACTTAGCGAGGCCAATCGTCTAAAAATTTTGAATGCATTTTGTGACCGTCAAGACTCTGAGTATTTTGCCAAACTTATAGACAACAAAACCATTGCTGATAACGATTACAACGTTGCGGTGTCAAGTTATGTGGTAGCAGAAGATACTCGTGAGGCAGTGGATATAACTAAGCTTAATGCAAAGATAACCCAGATTGTGGCGAGACAAAACGAACTCCGAACAGCCATCGACGAGATTGTAAACGATATCGAAGGTTCAACATAAAAGTATGACTAACAAACAAGGCAAAATAGAAAAATTAATTACACAGTTGTGCCCCAAAGGGGTTGATTTCAAAGAATTGGATGATCTCTTGGACTATGAGCAACCTGGGGATTACATAGTTAATTCAATAGAATATAGCAATGATTTCGCAACTCCAGTTTTGACTGCAGGACAAAGCTTTGTCCTCGGCTACACAGACGAAACAGAAGGAATATACGAAGCAAGTAAAGATAAGCCTGTAATTATCTTTGATGATTTTACTACTTCATTTCATTGGGTTGATTTTAAATTTAAAGTTAAGTCTTCAGCAATGAAAATGTTAAGACCGAAACAAAACGCTGGTGTGAATTTTAGATTTTTGTATTACGCAATGAAGTGTATTAACTACACTCCAACAGACCATGCTCGTCATTGGATTTCCCAGTATTCCAAATTTAAAATCCCATTGCCACCGCTTGCAATACAAAATGAAATAGTCAAAATTCTTAATAATTTCACAGAGCTGGAAGCGGAGCTGGAAGCGGAGCTGGAAGCAAGGAAGAAGCAATACAATCACTATCGTTCAAAGTTCTTGGAGTTTGGCAAAGACATAAAGTGGGCGAAGTTTGGAGAAAGTGCAAAGATTGTCAGGGGTGGTTCTCCACGGCCAATTAATAATTATTTTACTAAGGAAGAAAACGGTATCAACTGGATAAAAATTGGTGATGTTGAAAAGGGAAGTAAATATATAACGCAAACTTTGCAAAAAATTAAACCAGAAGGTGCTCAGAAATCGAGATTTGTTAAAAAAGGTGATTTTGTATTATCAAACTCAATGAGTTTTGGTCGACCATATATTTTAAAAATCGATGGGTGCATACATGACGGTTGGTTATCCATAAGTGATTTCAACAAAACATATATATCAGATTTTTTATACCACCTTTTAAGCTCAGACGCCGTCTATCAAACAATGACGCAAAAAGCATCGAATGGAACTGTACAAAATTTAAATGCTGAGATAGTTAAATCGTTATTACTTCCTATTCCTACCATAACCCAACAGGAAAATATCGTTATTATTCTTGATAAGTTTGAAAAATTAGTGAACGACATCTCAATAGGTTTACCTGCTGAGCTTGCCGCTAGAAGATCTCAATATGAATACTATCGAAATAAATTGTTAAGTTTCAAAGAATATGCCAATTAATAACAAATACAATCTAGTCGCTAAGAATACGCAGAGCACTGTTGTTTCCGAGTACACACCGGAAAGTGTTCGCGCGACAAACTATCAAAGTGAGGCAGAACTCGAACGAGCTTTTATTAAGCAACTGGAATTGCAGGCTTATGAATATGTGACTATTAGCTCAGAGGCTAATTTGATAGCGAACTTACGTAAGCAATTAGAAAAGCTAAACGCATTTACATTTTCAGACCTCGAATGGGAACGATTTTTTGTAAGTGAACTTGCAAATCCAAATCAGAGTATTACTGAAAAAACAGCAACGATTCAAGAAGATCATATTAAAAATCTCACCCGTGACGACGGCACAGTAAAAAATATCTATCTCATTAAAAAAGACTCAATTCACGACAATAGCCTGCAAGTTATTAACCAATACGCAACAGAAGACGGCCAGCGTGCTAATCGTTATGACGTCACAGTTCTTGTTAATGGGCTGCCTTTAGTCCACATCGAGCTAAAACGTCGTGGAGTAGCGATTCAAGAAGCGTTTAACCAGATTAATCGATATAACCGAGAAAGTTTTTGGGCTTCGTCTGGTCTTTTTGAATATGTCCAGATATTTATCATTTCAAATGGCACACATACCAAGTATTACAGTAACACTACCAGATACCAGCATGTAAAGGATTCAAACGAAGGCTCTGTTAAAAATGGCAAACGAACCAGTAATAGTTACGAATTCACCAGTTGGTGGGCGGATGCCACCAATCGACCTATTACAGACTTAATGGATTTTGCAAAGACTTTTTTTGCAAAACATACGATTTTGAATATCCTTACTCGGTACTGTGTATTTACTACTGACAAATTACTTCTAGTGATGCGCCCCTATCAGATAGTCGCCACAGAGAGAATTCTTAACAGAATTGAAGTTAGTACAAACTATAAGAAACTAGGGACAGCAGAAGCTGGTGGATACATTTGGCATACTACTGGATCAGGAAAGACCCTGACCAGCTTCAAGACAGCTCAATTGGCGAGCAAATTGTCTTATATTGATAAGGTTATTTTTATTGTTGATCGCAAGGATTTGGACTATCAGACGATGCGAGAGTACGACAAATTCGAAAAAGGTGCTGCTAACAGTAATACAAGTACAGCGATTTTGACACGACAGCTCGAGAATTCAAATGCTCGTATTATTATTACCACAATCCAGAAACTCGATCGTTTTATCAGTCGAAATACCGGTCACACCATTTTTGATGACCATGTAGTCCTAATATTTGATGAATGTCACCGCTCGCAGTTTGGCGACATGCATGCCGCCATTACCAAAACATTTAAGAATTACCATATCTTCGGATTTACTGGTACACCGATTTTTGCAATCAATGCCTCATCAGGAGGTCGTCCAGATTTGAAGACGACCGAACAAGCGTTCGGAGAAAAGCTACATACATATACCATTGTAGATGCAATTGCAGATAAAAACGTTTTACCGTTTAAAGTTGACTATATTTCGACAGTTCGTGAAGCGGAAAACATAGAAGACAAAAAAGTTAGTGATATTGACCGTGAGGCAATTCTAGCTGCGTCTGAACGCCTAGAGAATATTGTTCGATACATCCGTGAACATTTCGATCAGAAAACTAAACGCAATAGCTTTTATAAATTAAAGGATCGAAGACTAGCCGGCTTTAACTCAATCTTCGCAGTCTCTTCTATTGATGTCGCCAAAAAGTATTACGCTGAGTTTAAAAAACAATTGTCTGATCTCCCAAGCGACAAACAACTAAAAGTAGCGACTATTTATAGTTTTGGTGTAAATGATGAGGATGCAGACGGAATGATAGATGAAAACTCGGAGGACACTAGTGGTCTTGATGTAAGCTCCCGAGATTTTTTGGAAAGTGCCATTGTTGATTACAACAAAATGTTTGGTACATCCTATGATACTTCCTCTGATAAATTTCAAAACTATTATAAGGATGTAAGCGAACGAGTGAAAAATCGGGAAATTGACATCTTAATTGTGGTCAATATGTTTTTAACTGGTTTTGACGCGACAACTCTCAATACTTTATGGGTAGACAAAAATTTGAGATTGCATGGATTATTACAAGCGTATTCTCGGACAAATCGTATTTTGAATAGCGTAAAAACGTTTGGGAACATCGTCTGTTTTCGCAACCTTGAGAAAGCCACAAATGAGTCCATTGCCCTATTTGGAGATAAAGAAGCCAGCGGCATTGTTCTTTTGAAGGCATATGCTGATTATTACCATGGTTACAACGACGGCAGCAAAGAAATTAGGGGATACGAAAGTTTAGTAAAAGAATTGCAAGAGAGATTTCCTGTCGGTGAAAGAATTATCGGCGAGCAAAACCAAAAAGACTTTATCAAACTATATGGGGCAATTTTGCGAGTACGCAATATTCTGACTACCTTCGATGAATTTGTGGGCAATGAGATCTTATCTGAGCGCGACGTTCAAGATTACCACAGTGCTTATATTGATATTTATAACGAATTCCGCAAAGGCACAGAAGACAGTAAGGAAAATGTTAATGATGATGTAGTATTTGAGATGGAGCTTATTAAACAGGTAGATATCAATATTGATTACATTCTAGGACTGATAAAAAAGTACCACGAGGATCACACAAAAAATCGTGAAATTCTACTTGATATTAATAAAGCCATCGATTCGAGCGTTGAATTGCGAAACAAGAAAGACCTTATCAATCAATTTATTGAATCGCTTGATGTCCATTCAATTGTGGACGATGATTGGAGAAAATTTATTGAGGGCAAGAAGGTAGAAGAACTTGAGCAAATCATTACAAGTGAAGGTCTAGATCATGACGCAACATATACGTTTATTAAGAACGCTTTCCGAAACGGTAACGTCGCCACAACTGGTACGGCAATTACAAAAATCTTACCACCAGTATCTCGATTCTCTCCTACAGGTGAGCGTACCAAAAAGCGTGAAAGCGTACTTGACAAACTCACAAGATTTTTTGAAAGATTTTTTAATATATCAGGTGAATGATTGGAATTAATAAACTATGCACATCTCTAGAGTCTACATAAAAAATTACCGTAACTTTGAAGAGTTTGATCTGTTTATTCCTGATGGAAGTCCACTTACGCTGATTGGAGGAAACAACTCCGGTAAAACTAATTTTTTACAAGCAATTCGACTAGTTCTAGATTCAAGCATGCCGCCTTGGGACAAGAGACTATCGGAAGACGATTTTTGTTGGAGTAAGGAAGCTAATTGCTGGGTTGCTGGTGAGGAAATAGTTATAACTATAACCTTCAGCAGCGTCTCGAACAAAGAAGAAATTCAATCACTTTTATATTCTATTGCGCCTACAAATAACGGAATTGATCTAGACTCCTCGGAGGATAATCTTGAGGCAAATATATCATTTGTATTCGCTCCTTCTTCCATCAACAAGGAAGGAGGCTACGATATCGAAGAGGACTACATAGGATTTTTAGTTGCAGGTAGATATCACCCTTCAGGTTATTATTACCTTCCTGATGGATCAACAAAAGACTACGGCGACACGATCATTTCGACATTGCACGGATGTAAAGATAAAAAAGACTTTTATAAATACTTTTACCTTAGTGAAGAAGATATTGAAAAAATCCGAGAGAATCCCAAAGTCGTTCTGGAAAAACAATTATCAAAACAATCCTATGCCAATAAGGTTAGAAAACACATAAATTTACTGGCTCTTGACGCTTTACGAGACGTTAAAAATGACTTTTACTTTGGTTACCGCTCATTAGTCTCACAATTAATTAGAGGGTGCGCTAAGAACAATAGTAATAACAGTGTTTCTAAAGAAGTCTCTGCCGCCTTAAAAAATTTGCGAACAAGTGGCGCTATCCCAGAAGCAAGCATTTTATTGGATGAAATTGAAAAGCGTCTTCAAGATAAAGACATTAATCTTTTGTCAAATAGAGCTGACCTTGTTATTGGAACTCCAAAAGTTACCCTAGAAAATATTGGCAGATACTTCAACTTTCTTGTTAACTTAAACGAAGATTTAAAGACATCTCAAGATATGAATGTTGTCGGATTGGGTTACCAAAATCTAGCGTACATCTCGGCAATATTCGCGTTATTTGAACTCAAAAAGGAATTAATTCTTAATGATTCAGATGAAAAAATTAAGATTGTATACAATTTGCTTTTGATAGAAGAGCCAGAGGCACACTTAGATGTCCAAAATCAAAAATACCTACACACCCAAATAGAGAACAAAACACAGAAATTAATGGAATTAAATAAGTCGAATGGGGAAGAAAGCGAAGATGAAGATAAACAATTTTTTGCTTTTACTCAAGTAATACAAACTTCTCATTCCACACATCTCGCTTCTAAATCAGATCTCAAAAACTTAGTGGTGTTACAAAAAGGAATCCATCAAGCAAAAGCAATTAACATCGATAGTGTGTTACAAGCAAATTCCGAAACATATGGACATAACAGAAGAATCCTTAAACAATATCTAGACGCTACCAGATCTTCTCTGTTGTTTGCTCGAAAAATTATCTTAGTGGAAGGGTTGTCTGAGAAATATACACTAGGAACATTAGTCAACTCATATTTAAAGAGCATTAATCCAGATATAAATATTGATATTGATAGTGAAGGTATAGAGATAGTGGAGGTGGGAGGAAAGATATTTGATCCATTCAATGCTTTGTTCAATAATGATTTGACCAGAGGCTTAAATAACAAATGTTTAAATCTTCGAGACGGAGACTCTCACTTAGAGGAACAAAAGATACCTGATTACAAAGCAAAATATGAAGAATTAAATGCGGAAATCGCCGATCAAGAAAAAGAATTAGTAGTAACAAAAAGAAATATTTATACCTTTGAAATTGACTGTTTTTTTATTCCAGATCCGACCAACCCAAATGCAAATAACGTCGAGTATCTGAAGTTAATCCTATACAGGTTTATGAGGGACGGTGATTATTTTAAGAAAGATGAAACTTTCTCCAAAAGAATTGACGCCATTAATAAGTTTGCAGATGAAGTCAAATCTAATAGTATAGACAAGGACAAATTCGACAGCTTTTTTGACATTATCCTTGGCAACGAAGTCTCTAAACCATCCATATCGTTATATTTGTCATCTTTACTTAAAGCAAAATTACTTCAAGACCCGGCGGAAATCGAAACCTGGAATGGTGATTCTGTTGTGGATAAAAGCAGCAGTGTTACTGCCTTCGATGATTTACCGGACTTTGTTATTCCGAAGTATATTGAAGATGGTTTATCATGGTTAATTACAAAATAAAACTTGGCATAGATTTTGATTTATCACCAAAACAAATCGAAATTATTGAACGCGATCAAGACACTCTTGTGAGAGCTCTACCTGGTAGTGGAAAAACTACAATCCTCACCTTAAAGATAAAGAATTTGTTGTTAGATAATCCCCATATTAATAAAATTTGTTGTATTTCTTATACCAATGTTAATGTGGAGGATCTTGAAGATAGTTGCTCTAAAATACTTAAGCCTGAATTATTAACTAAAGTTGAGTTTCTTACGTTTCACAGTTTCTGTTTGCAATACGTTTTACAACCATTTTCCTATTTGTATAAAAGTAGCAAAGGTTTGAGACCTTATAAAACGATTTTTAACTTTCAAGAGCATGGGCAATTATTGATTGACCACCTGAAAAAACACAACATCGAGGAGTCAGAAATTAATAAGATTCTTGAGAGTGGAAAAATTTATTATAACTTGAAATTGGTTAATGGAAGTTGGAAACCAGTTAGCAATGCTCATGAAATACCCACTATCGCATCGTATCTAAATTTCCTAAGCACACAAAAACTAATTGATTTTAACCTAATTAACCTTCTCTCCCTGTTTATTATCCAAGAGAACCGTATTGTCAGAAGGGCACTTAATAGATCTATCGATTGGATTTTTATCGATGAGTTTCAAGACGTTTCTGAGATACAGTGCAAGATAATTGAGGAACTAAGTGCAAGCCGTGGTGAAAAGAAAAATGAGGTAAAGTGGTTCATGGTTGGCGATCCAAATCAATCAATATATGGCTTCGCAGGAGCGAATCCGAGAAGTATGTATGATATGAAGGCATTCTTTAACAAATTACATAAAAATGCTGACTGTGAAATTAAGTTAGAAAAAACTCATAGATGTTCAAATGAAGTTTTTAATTTCGCAAGAAAAAACTATAACGAAGTTTTAAACCAAATAAAAAGATCCGGACCCATTCAAAACCTGAACAATCAGGAAATCGTCGGATATCTAGATGATCTAGAGATATCTGATGATTTACAAGGAAGTGGTGGTGATGGCAAGGTCATTATCAAATCCACAATTTCTTCAGTCAGCGAAATTGTTAATCTAAAATTTAATGAACTACTAAACGAAGAGGTATGCTGTATCGGAATAAATAGGTTCAATTCTATCGATGTATACAAACAATATAAACTACACGACACAACTGATAGTGGAAATAACTTTAGCTTATACTCAGAAATTTATAAAGACTATGAAGACAAATATGGGTTTAAGTACTTTTCATTGTTCATTAAATATCTAGTCTTGAAATATGACTTTTATAACAACCGTTTAAAATACCCCAAAGCCTTAGAGAAATATGTTTATTCGCTCCAGTCATTAACATTCGATAAATTAAACTACGAAATATCCAATAATGCTTTGCTTCGCATCACGGTAGACTCCACGGATTTGTCAATTTCGTTGGACGTAGACAAGCCTATTTTTGACGAATTTGTTTCATTCAGTGAGCGGTTAGTGTCAAGTCTAAAATCAAACTTGAGTTTAAATCAAAATCAACAATCTGTTTTTGTTTCAATTTCCGAATCAGACAAAATGGATTCGCTCACTGGCATCACAGAACCAAAGCTCGAGGGCTTTCTGCAGTACATTACCAGATCAAATACAGAAAAACTTACTTTTGAGATCAAATATATACATAAAATTAAAGGGTTAGAATACGAACAGGTGATTGTCCAAAAAATTGAAGACTTGCCACATAAATCGAATTATGGACTACACAGTGCAATTTTCTGGGGGAAAACATACCAGGCTAACATAGGTGAAATTTATGATTATATCCAGGAACTGAATAAATTATACGTTATGATAACGAGACCTAGAAAGAATTTATATATAATTAAGAATCAGAATAAACAATACCCGTTCCTAAAAATATAATTGATTGATTAATTATGTCTCAATACTATAACTCACAACGAACCAAAGGGCTATATGATCCAAACTCATCCGAGCCGTTTAAACTGTCCCGATCAAAAATTGATCTTTTTATAAATTGCCCACGCTGTTTTTATTTTGATCGTCGTTTAGGCGTGGCACGTCCACCAGGCTTCCCTTTTGCTCTCAACTCCGCAGTGGACCATTTACTCAAGCTAGAGTTCGACATTCACCGTGCCAATGGTACTAAACACCCATTAATTGAAAAATACGGAGTTGATGCAAGACCTGTTGCTCATGCTGATCTAGAAAAATGGCGGCATAATTTTACTGGTATCCAGTATTTACATAAACCCACCAACCTCCTGATTTTTGGAGCCATTGATGATCTTTGGCAAAACTCTCAAGGCGAATATATTATTGTTGACTATAAGTCGACTTCAAAAAGTGAAGAGATTACTGAGTTAAATAAAGAGTGGCAAGATGGCTATAAACGTCAAATGGAGGTGTATCAATGGCTACTACGTAAAAATGGCTATAAGGTTTCTTCTACTGGCTATTTTGTTTATTGTAATGGACAGCTAGACAGAAAAGCGTTCGACAGCAAGCTTGAATTTGATATTACCTTAATTCCCTACGTTGGTGATGATTCATGGGTCGAAGGTGTCATTACAGAGGCTCACAAGTGCCTACAATCAGACGAATACCCAGAGCAGGGACAGGACTGTGACTATTGCCTGTATAACAATGCGATCAAATCTTTAGGACAACATAAGTGAAACAATTATGACAATGAATCCAGAAGCCCAAACCATTTTTGATAAGATCCTGTTAAGACTAAATGCAGGTGAAAAATTACCCGAGCATGATGTTTTATTTTTGAGAGCTAGAAGAAGTTATTTGACGAACTGGCAAAGGATGCAATATGCGGACATCCTATATATTCACAAGCAGTTCCTTTTTCAGAAAATCAGGGTGGTCATTGGGTGGATCGGCAAATTCATTAAGGAGATTGTTGCCGCTTCAATTGTTGGATTAATCATATATTGGCTAAGTAAGAAGTTTTAGAGTATGGATAAATTAGCTTATAGAGTAATGATAAATACACAACTCAAATCAGCTCATGAAGAAGCAGCTTCAATACGCTTCTTGACCTTATATAACGATCTAAATAAAAGCGATCTATGCTTCACAAGGTTGGGTGATCCTAGTAAAAAAGAGCCTGATTGTATTTGCAGTGACAACACCGCTATTGAATTAGTTGGTGCTTACGACAATCAATACCAGGCTCGCAAAATGTGGAATGATGCACGAGGAAAAGTAAATAATGAAAGACCTGAGTTTAAACTAGTAACATTTGAAAATTTAGAACTTGAGATAGCAAAAAAATTAGAGAAGTTAAATAAGAAAAGCTATGATGGTTTTACGGGAGAAATCCTTCTACTTTGCAATCTTCATAGCCCCTTACTAACAAACTCTGATGTTGAATCCTTTTCTACAAGATACACCCCATTCAAAATGGATGGTTATTTTGATAGATATTTTCAGGAAATATGGATTACCTGGCAACCAGAAAATAGTAGCAAGTGGTCGATTAGACAATTAGAGTGATTTGTCTACCTCACTGAAAGCTAAAAGTGGAGAGAAGCTGATCTGTGATTACTTTGTTTGCTTCGGTTGGGGGAATAGTTGAGAAGGTGATCTTTTTACCATCTTTGACAATGACAGCCATGTACCTGGTCTTGTCGCCGGTTATTAATCCCTCGACTCCCTTATACCCACCAATCGTAATGTCTTTGATTGTCGATGGGACCATGTCTTTTTTAGCACTTGTCATGGTTTGATCAGTGACAACAGTTTTGGCTTCGTAGAGGCCATACAACATATAGGGATTATCTTTACTGCTATTTTCGATATAAAACCCGACACTATGGATAATGCCATCATTGTCTGCTACCTCTTTTCTAAAAGTCATATCCTGGGGGACAATAACATATAAACCAAAGGGCGAGATAAACTCCTCGTTTGGCTTGAGTGCTCTGGTTGGGCTCAGGATCGGATCCGGTGTCGTTTTAACCGCCTCCAATGGCGTGGGGGAGGCCACCTGTTTTGAATTGCCATTAGAGAAGTTTTTGATAATAAATCCTAAGCCAATAATTACTGCGATAAATACTAATAATGTTTTTAACTTCATAAGCGTATTCTACTAAATTTTGCCATCATCGTGCTGGTGTTTTCTGGGCAGCGTCATAATAATACTCTCCCGGCATAAAAATATAATTATATTCCTCACCTCTCAGATAAGATGGGTGATTAAGTAGCACATCTGCGACTTGCCAAGCGGTTAATCCTTTTTTTAGGCCGTAGTAGGCGTGGATGTCGATAGTGTTATTCCCTACCTTGATGGCATTCTCTTTACCAGGTAGCGTGTCGGCAGTCTTCGTCAATGCCTCTCTGAAAGCTTTCTCGTCCTTTACCAGGCCGTAGTAGTGTAAATTGCTTACAATTGCATCAAGTGTGGTGTTCCCGGTGATATAAAACGACACACCCTCATCAGCAATCTTCTTAGCTTCTGTGCTGTTCATACCTAGTTTCTCGACAAAGTAATCTTCAACTTCCTTGCCTTCAGCTCGGTTGGTCAGGTCGACTGCTTCGAATCTAGTGTCTTTGTGGGTAAAGAAGGTATATGAGCCGACTGCCATTGCTAGGCAGGCAAGAGTGATCAGGATGATCTCCTTAGTGTTTATCTCTTTGTTTCTCATATTGCTTTTTTATTTTAGTTTAAATATTCTTTCTCTGCTGGGTCAGGCCAGCCTTTTGACGGGCTGGCCTTGACCTTCCTCCATTACCTTCTGGTATGGTTGCCTGGACAATTCGCACTGTACTGGCCAGATTCAGAACATTTCTGAACTTCGTCAAAACCGATTTGTTGTGACGGACTCTCACTCGTCGCATCAGATAACCATGTGTTCATGATCTGATTGAAATTCTCAGTTCTTGAACCAGGAGTTACCCAGATGTTTGAATAAGCGTTCTGGTTAACAGTGAAGTTGTACGAGCTTCCTCCCGCGTAGGTAATCGTATACGGCGCCCTCGAGGTAGTCGCATAGTTACTGGGTATAAAGGCAAACCAGTAATACCAACCACCATCGTTACCCATATTCCAACGGGCGTAGTTACTCTGTTGACTCCCTGAGTAGGTTCTCCACATACTGCGAGTCACAGTATTGTAGGGTGAGTTTTGGGCACATTGCCCATTCTCGCACCAGTTGTTGCCAGCTGGGGCGTTACACCATCCCATACTCGTAAATTCAGTCCAATATTGACTTGGACCGAACTTGTCAAAGTAGCCACCACCCGTGCAGTAAATAGATGCATCGCCATAGGCCAATGCACTACTCACGCTGGTAAAGCCCATGACTGCTACCACCGCCAATGCTATTAAGGTTTTTGAAAATATGTTTTTCATAGTTTGTCAAAAAAGCCTGCATTGATGTAGCCGATCAGTTGCCCACCTTGCGTGAATGCCACGTAAAGAGAGGGTTGTACTCCGTCTGCTATCTTTTCACCTTCCCATGTGTAGAAAAAGGTTCCTACCTTATGGTTTTTCTCGAACTTCAAAGAGTTTAGATCCACGCCTAAGTTCTGCGCCTCGATCAATTGTCGGGCTTTTTGCTCTAACTGAGCTTCAGTAAAGCGTGGGGTCATGTCTTCGAACGCTGCCGGTTCGCCAACTTCTTTGGGACGTAAATACATCTCAACGACTTTATTGGTTTGCGGGTCGATCGTAAATTGATAGTCTTCCGAAAAGTACTGCTCTGCGCCAATGAGTTTGCTGCCTTGAACTTGTCCTGACCGACCAGCATATTGGAGAGTTTGCTTTGGCTGTTTGTCTATCGTATAGAGGAATTTATCATTCCATCCATTGACGGCTTCAACTGCCTTAGCTCTATCCTCAGCGGGACGCGCTGTCAGTTCTCGTATCTCGGTACCAACCTCTTTCTCTAAACTCTTTAGGTCGTCAGCTGTTTTACCAGCGTAGACTTTTTCGCCGAATTGGTTCGTGGTGAACTCACCATTTGTCTTAGCATTTTCGACAGCGTCTAGATACTTCTTTTGCAGAGTTTCTATCCTCTCCTGTTTTGGGTCTTGTTGTGCGCCGACGGTATCAGTCTTTGCGAGACCGAATCCGACAAATGCGGAGACAGCAAGTAGGGGAAGAATTACTAACATTCTTTTTGGATACTTCATAGCTTTTTTATTTTTCACCTCCTTTCTATAAGCACTAATTTATAAATAAACCCAGTTATTACTAATAACCTGGGTTGTCGAAGGAAGGGAGTTTTGAGAACAATCATTGGATGTCTTATGGGGGAGATAACGAAGCGTGTGTAGTATAAGTAAATACTTACTATTCTTACTTCTCATACTTCAACTATTACAAATTAGTTTGAGAATGTCAAGTGCTGTTTGTTAGTGGTGACTATTAGCTTCTACAGTCAGGAAATCAGCGAAGGTATTGGTCAATATTCAGTTGATGCTCTGCGAATGAGGCGCTACAGTGAATTATCCTATCATTGTCATGCAAATAGTAGATACAGTCCGTTTCTTCTGGATTTAATACCGCATCAATAGCATCCATACCAGGATTTGAAATTGGGTGTGGCGGCAAACCTTTGTTAAGATATGTGTTAAAAGGTGACTCTATTGTTCTAGTGTCACTGCCTTTAATTGGTGACCACCAGCCTTTATCTGTTTTACCTCTCGCGTATTGCACTGTAGCATCAATTTCCAGTTGTTTATTTTGGTCAAGCCTATTCCACAATATTCCTGCAATTAGTGGCATGTCGTGGGATCCTGCAGCCTCACGTTGGACAATTGAGGCAAGGGTGAGAGCCGTGGTCCACTTAATGTTTTTTGCTGTGAATTTTTCTGGGTATCCTAGGAATCTTTCGTTAAAACGATTAATCATCCGCTTAGCAGTATCAAGTCCATTTTCATTCACAGGTATGAGATAAGTATCGGGAAAGTACACTCCCTCCCTATAATCGTATTGCATGGCTGTATAGGTAGTATTCCATTTATCTAATTCTTCGCTGGTCCAATGAAGTTCTTTTGCTAGACGTTCACCTATTTCTTCTTTACGAAGACCTTCGGGTATAGTAATCCACTTCAATTGAGGTTCTGATGTCAGTTTAACAATTAGCTCTCGAGCATTCATTCCCTTGGAAATTTTATATCCCCCTGGGTCAATTGTTCCAAACCGGAACATCATGATCCTGGCAATAGGTAGAGAAAGTGAAAATCTTAGATATCCACTTTCGACAAGTCTCTCGGTTGTTTGTTTTTGGTTAGCCTTGGAAACAGTAAAAATTGTGGTTGTCGACTCTTTCTGGGGTGCACTTGTTACAAAAAATGATGAAGCTAGAAGTGTCAGTAGTGTTATTGTTATAAATACTATTTTTGGACTTTTCATATATTTGCTAGCTACATTAATGATCTGGTACCCCAAGTATACCCATAATCACTGTAATATCCACCCTTTTTGACATTTTCTTCATCTTTGCCCGTAAAGACGGTTATTTGCCCAATTCGTTAAGATAGCTTATTAACTGTCCACCTTGGGTATAGGAGATATTTAGCTGGGGTATGTTCTCGCCTTGTCCATCAGTTTTCCAGATAAAGAAGTAGTTTACTTTGCCGGATCCATCGTCTTTCTTTCCGCTCTCCAACGTCAGTTTATTTAGGTCAATCTTACCTAATGATTTTTCATGATCGGCGACAAAGCTTCTGGCTAGTTGTTCTGCCTCTGCTTGGCTATAACGAGGCGTGTAGTCATATTCCTTCTGCGGGCTAAACCACCTAGTTCCGTCTTTATTTTCTCCCCATCGACCGCCGGTGGGAGCCATTTCAATGATTTGATTTGTTTTTGTATCAACGGTAAAGCGGTCAAAATCTACAATATAACTTTCGGTTTGTGGTAGCTCGCCAGTGTCATTGCTCGGATTCCTTACACATTCGTATTCTACGTTAGCATCAGGTCGGTCCAGGAAGTCTCTGACGGCTTCTACCGCCTGCTCACGCGCCTCTGCTGGTCGTGCGCTGACCAAGCACCACTCCTTTTGGGCTTGCTGGTATTTTTGGGTCCCTTTGTCTTTATAAGTTGGATCAGTATTCAATAGTTGTGATAATTCCTGTTGTAAGGCATTCCTTAGGTTTATCAGCATTTCCAGAACCGAACCTTTTGCCAAAGCAGATGAGGTAGTGAAGGTGATAAATATAACCGCCAGCACTGCCACCGCGAATGCATAAGGAATCTTAAAGTTCCAAAATGATTCTATTGGCCTAAAATATTTCTTGAGTTCAGCTTCTTCTGCCTTCTCCATGCGGACCTTCATTAATATCTGATTCTCCAGGTCATCAATATGCCTAGCTTCTTTTAGCTCCTCTTGTTCGAATGCTTGTTTGATAGCACTTTTGAATTTCATACGAGTGATTCTTTAAGCTTAATTAACGTACGATAAAACCGCATTTTAACGGCAGCTTCTTTGGAACATAGGGCGGTGGCGATCTCTTTAAACTCCATCTCCTCACATACCCGCAGGTTCACTATTTGTTTTTCAGTGGGCTTTAACGAGGAAAGAGCCTTCTGTATTTTCTTGACACTATCTTCTTTATCAATTTGGGCTTCCAGCAATTCTTCTGTCTCACCATTGCCAAACAGATCAATTTTTTCGTCATCCATCGTCACTGTGTGCTTCTGTGACCGGAAGTGATCAATGATTAGGTGTCGGCAGATGGTTAATAACCAGCTTTTCAACTCACCCTCGCTTTTAAAGTTAAATTTATCGTATGTTTTCATAGACTTCAAAAAGGTTTCTTGTACCATGTCATCTACGTCTGCCTGATCAGACAAGGATTTCTTGGCAAAGAAATAAACTAGTTTTATATAGTTTTTAACTACCTCTTCAAACGGTGGTTTCGTCATACTAATAAATCCATTCTCCACCGCTTCTATTAAAGTAAACGGTTGAGTTAGGGAAAAGTAACATTTCTCCTGCTCTAAGTATATAAGAATTGCTGGGGGTTATGTGAATTTATCCCTATGTCCGGAGAGTAATTAAATCTCTATACCAGATTGTTTCCGTGGGAATTGTCCCGCGCTACCACCTTCCTCTGGTGTTATACGTTCTTGCTCCATGATTTCCTTACGGTAAGGTTTGCCATCCTGGATATAAACATCCACTCGTCCGTACTTCACCCGGCGGATGTCCTCCAGGATCTTGGCTTCCGCCTCTGTCACTGGAGTTGTTATTACTTTTGGTGTGTTATTTGTTTGGTTCATATTTAAGTCTTTTGCGTAGGGCAATGTGCCAATATATAAGTGCTAACCAAAAATCATTTGGACCGGTGTTGGCCCACTCTCGTTTCGCCTGTCCCAGCTTGTCGGTGACTGTCCTGGCGTACATGGTCTGGGCGTGGGTGATAAGCAGTTTGAAGGTTGGGCTGTCGGATGGCATGGCAAATCGAATCTCTCCTCGGCGCAGGGCAGAAATGGTGTCATCCATGATTCGGGTCCGGGAGGAATAAACTTTGACCTCATCTTCAAAATCAGCGTCCTTATTTTCCTTCTCATCAAAGAAGCGTATTACCTCTAGCATCTTGGGGTCGTCTTTAAACCAGGATAAGTACACCCTGTAGGGGAATTGCTTGGCTAGGAGGAAAGCTTCCTCGGTATAAGGTTGGCCATCAATAACCACGACTCTGACATTGAAAAATGTAATTAACTCGGCCGCTTGTTGCCAGCGATCATGCCCTTCATGATCTTGCAGTATCCCAACCCAAAAGATGCCCTTCTGGTTGCCTACGATGGCGTGGTTGCCCTTACCGGTTCCTTTCCCTGTATCTATGCCCATGACGTTATATTCATCAAAGTTATCCACCTCTTTATCCACAACGTTGCGTAGGAATAAGCTGGCTGGTATTTTCTGGTCGGCAGCTAAGTATGGTAGGCCTAAGACAAAATTATAAAAATAGGCATCATCATCAGCATCTGCCTTCTCTTTGATTAAGTCGGCCGCTGTCTTCCATGGGCAGTGCAACTGGCTTATCCAGTAGCCAGAGGTTGCTCTACCTGGGTACTTGGCCTCCCAGCTGCCACCATCATTTATTTGTTTGGGGCTTATCTCTGCCTGACAGTTCTGACAGATATAAATGCCTCGAGCCTCGTCGACGTTCTTCTCCCACTCCATGTGTTGCCTGTACTGACAGCTTGGGCAGTTGAATCGCCAGTATTTCTGGTCTGATTGTTCAAATATCTTATCCACTCCAAAATCAGGGATGGTTGGAGTAGAGAAGAAGTGCTGGCTTCTTATTTTGGAATAACCCATACGCGAGGTGTAGTCACGGACCACCTCTGGCTTAGATTTATCCAGCTCGTCATGGATATTCCGGTCAGAGGACAGCATGATGGCCTCACGCTCGGTAAACGTACCCTTAAAGTAAGTGAAGGCCTTGCCTATCTGCTTCTGCTCTATGGAGTCCACACTCTTGGGGTTAATGCCATCCAGCATGCAGGGATTAATGTTTATTATCCGGTTTACTTTGCTTTGTACGAACTGTTGGACATCATCCCCGGTGGGTAGCGTGTAGATTTGGTTAATGCCCCAGAAGCGTGAGTCGTGAATAACCTTGAGGATCTCCATTGTGCTGGCTCCTACCTGAGACGCTTTCCTTATAACCTGTACTGACGACTTATCTGCATATATGTCCAACATGAAGCGGTGGTCCTCGAATTCGATGGGTTCACCGTTCTCATTCTTAATTTTATTGTTTAGTATCCAGTGTAGAACACTGTTTTTATCTTTGTTTGTCATAATATTTTTTTATGGCTGTATCAATCTCCACACCAAGCTCTTTTTCCTCATCAGTGGGTGGTACCTGCTCACTCTCATCTATCCGGTGTGAGATCTCGTTCTTTCCAATTGATTCGTCGTACTCAGTTCTATGCATCTCCCAAAGGTATTTCAGCTCTAGGATTGATATGGGAGTTTGTTTGATTTGTTTCTGCACCTTCGCCACTGATTGGATAAGTAGTTCTGTCACCAGGTACTTTCTTTTCTTGCGGAAGCGGTCTGCTTTATCCTTTAATTCAACAATTTCTTCTTCCAATCTCAGATCACGACGCTCCGGCCAACGATATTTCTTCGACCACAGACCAAGGGTTGTATGACTAGGCTTTTTGCCCAGCCGATTGGCTAAAACCATCCAACTTTCATCCAGGTTTTGTCCAACCTTATCCCACACCAATTGGGTCTTATCAATACTGCCCGCCTCACAATAAAGAAGCCATGCCGCATATTGCTGTTCTGTCTCGTCTTGCATCTTTGAAACTGTCAGTGTTAGTAGTTTTTTTGGTTTAGGTTTTATCATATGTTTTAGCAGGTGTAACTGGTCCACCTTGATTTGAATCTGCCCACACAGGGCATTACGCGGGCTCATTACTTGAGCTAAAGCCTAAATTTTGAGCCTTTGTGCCCGTTTTCTGATCAAATCACAGAATTTTGGGTCAAGTTCCATAAGGTAACAAATGCGCCCTAATTTGTGCGCTGCCATCAAAGTGCTACCGGATCCACCGAATAAATCCACCGCCAACTGTCCGACACGGCTCCCACCTTTTATTGCTTTCATAATTAACCATTCAGGCTTCTCGGTTGGATGGACCATTTCAGTAACAGCTTTTCTAGGCATTTCCCAGACATCACTTTCGTTAGCATCACCTTCAAACTTATGATTCTCTCCTTGTCGCCAGCCATATAAGATTGGCTCTGCCTTTGATTTGCCTGGACCACGTTTACCTTTCATTACTTGTTCGTACTGTTTTTTATAGTCACCCCAGCCAATGGCAAAGGAAGGCTTCACCCAAACAATCGTGGAACTGAAAACAAAACCGTTATTTAACATCTGGTAATAAAACAAAGGGTAGGAGGAATAGCCGGTACAAACATAAATAGTTCCACCCGGTTTTAGGACATTGTTAAAGCTGGTGAAGAAGCCCTGAGTGAACTTGATAAAAGCTTCATCACTCATATCGTCGTTTAGTATAATCCCTTCCTTGGTATGAAATTTACCCGCTTTCTCCATGCTTTTGTGAGCGACGTTGTAGGGTGGATCAGAGAACACTATGTCTGCCACTTTGCCGTCCATCAACTTTTGGATATCTTCTGGCTTGGTAGCATCCCCACACATCAGTCGGTGTGGACCCAGTTGGTACACTTCGCCATATTTGGATATCGGTTTAGAGATCTCGTCGAGTTCTTTTTGAGTATCCCATTCCTCCTCTGATTCGTTCTCTGGCAGAAGCATGGTGGTATCCAGGAGATTGCTAATTTCTACTTCATTAAATCCAGTCAGCGATAAATCGAAGTCGGATTTAGTAAGTTCAGTTATTACCTGAGCTAGTTTTTCATCGTCCCATTGATCCTCGATTTTATTGAGCGCCAGATTGAGTGCCTTCTCTTTTTGTAGTGGAATATTAACGAGACTGTAAGGAATTTCAGTCCATCCGAGCTCGGTTGCTGCCCGGACTCGCTTCTCACCGCCCACAACCACATTCTCTCGACCTTTATAACTATTCACCACAATCGGCACCGGACAACCAAACTCGGTCAATGATTGCTTCAATTGGTCGACCACACTTCGAGTAACTTTTCGTGGGTTATACTCTGCAAATCGCAGAGAGCTTATGGCGATGGTTGGGTAATCTTTATTTTTCATTTTGTTTTAATAATCTTTCAATAATTACCAATACTTTTTCTCGCTTTTCGATATCCTGGATATATTTGGCAATCACATCTTTTTTGGTGAGGTTTTCTTCTCTAGCCCCCAAAGGGGACCGATGAGTCACCGTTTCAATGATTTTGTCATCAGCAACATCTGCCAGTGTTTCAATGGCAACTTCCATCCGAAGTTTTTCCTCATGAACAGAGTTATAAATTTCTTCTAGTAATTGATTACGTGTTTTAGTCATAGGTTTTAATATTCAATTTCTCCTTTATGGGCATCGTAGGTTTTCTGGACCCACTCCAGAAGTTCGCCGGTTTTTAAATCACTAACGACATACACCGTGTTGCCCTTAGTATCTTTTTTGCTTCCCTCGAAATGGTATTTCTTGGTTGTCATATATTTTCACCTCCTTTAATAAAAATTAATCTTTTTCCTATTTCAGCAATAACGTTTGTTGTCACCGCGTTCCCCAGACATTTATATCTTTGTGTATCGCTAATCCCTTCAGTCCAATTGTCTGGAAATCCCTGCAAGCGCTCACACTCAAGAGGGGTAAGGCGCCTAATATTAATGCCATCATAAACACCATGACGATCTTGACTCGTCAAAGTAAAGGCTGGCTCACCATCGTTTTTAAACCGACGCCCATTCTGTCGTTTTTCTTGCCTGTCAGGTGTTAGAACCGGAATTGCATATAGCCCAGTCTTTCCACCTAAGCCACCGGCATTGCCAGCTAAGGTTGAGGCAATACCATTGGTCGAATAAACCCTTTGACCTTGGCTAAAGTTTCGACTGTTTTGCTTATCGTCTTTTATCCACATATCTCGTTTTCCTTTGATACCTCCGATGTATTGCAAGTAGGTTTCTCCAGAGTTTCTGAGGGATCCATAACGGGAATCAATCGTGCTCGAAACCCTCGACCCTCCTTCTTGTTCAGAATGCTTCTTCTTATTAAGAACTGAGTAGCTTTCGCCGATAGGAAATATTTCTGGTCGACTTGTTTCTCTAAGATGTCCGACAATGAATATTCTTTCCCTGTTTTGTGGAACTCCAAAATTCTTGCTGTTAAGAACTTGCCATTGATACTCATACCCCAGGTCGGAGAGTACCCCAAGTATTGTCTGGAAAGTTTTTCCTTCGTCATGACTAAGTAACCCCTTAACATTTTCAAGTAGAAAATATCTCGGTCTTTTGTCTCGGATAATCCGAGCGATTTCAAAAAACATCGTCCCTCTGGTGTCTTCAAATCCCAATCTTTTTCCTGCAATACTAAATGATTGACAAGGAAAGCCAGCACAGAGGAGATCGTGATCTGGGATGTCTTTTGTATCGACAGTTCTGATGTCTCTGGAGTCGCACTCTCCAAAGTGCTTAGTATAGATTTGGTTGGCAAATTTATCCCATTCATTGGACCAGACGCATTTGTAATTTTTTGTTTTTTCAAGTCCATATCTAAATCCTCCAATTCCTGCAAATAAATCTATAAATTTCATAATGTTTGCTCATGCTGGCTCGTTAGCACAGCGCCAATAAAATAACTTTTCTCGATCACGAACTTTAGTTGCATCTTTGCAATACGAAAGAGCAATAGAGAGCTTTACCTGTAAATTCTTTTTGATGTATCGATGGATGTGTTTTACAAACGGTTCGCTCGGATCGCCAGACAAATTTAACTCACGCCACAGTCGAATGGCTTCCACTTCCCACTCGTTATTTACTTCTAATAAGCTGGGCTGGTGATGAGCGATCACTTGGCCAATAGAAACGATCTCTTTTGAAGATCCTTTTAAATTGACAACTTCTGTGTTGTCATTTTCATTGTTCTCTATATCTTTGTTTGATCTCACTTTGAGACGCGGTTTTGTCTCACTTTGAGACGGAGTGCGTCTCATATTGATACTAGCCGTCTCATTTTGAGACTCGACTTTAATCATCACTGAGTCGTACCAATCACTAGTGGCTTTTAAGAACGCGGGTTGCTCAGGATGTTTTTCAAGGAGATTTATTTCCAAGCCCTTTTTAATGGCTCGAAAGACTGTTGCTCGACTCAGATCTAAGTAATCAGCTATCGTTTCTTTTTTGGCATAACACCAGCCCATCTGAATATTTTTGGGGTTACTGGCCAAGTTGTGGATTAAATCGTACACACAATATTCATTAATGGTTAAACCCAACCTGACTCGAGCCTCGTGATTGATTGTGGTGTAGTTGATTCTTGCCATCATTGTTTCGATTTAACTTTTTGCTGGACATAATCATGTTCTGTATTAATTGTTGTTATATTCACAACCAGCATCGGTGGAAAAATGTCCCAAGAAGCTGGTAAATAATCCAGATGCCAAGTAATATCGCCAACCACTTCCACATAAATATCTTTAGGCGGTAGAGATAATATCTTCGCTTCCTGGCACGGATCCTAGATTTCATTGCCTTATCCATGATTCACCTCCTTGTTTTCTCTTTTTAAGTACCACTCTTTTGCTGGTATTCCTAAAAAGTCACCAACTTTTTTAACAGTTGATGGTCGTGGGTCTTCATCAGAAACTAAAACTCGTCTAACGGTTTGGGGAGAAAGTTCAACCTCGACAGCCAATTGAAATCGAGATAGTCCTTTGGTGAGTCTCACTTCATCGAACAACTCGTTATTAACTCTCTTGTCCTTATTGATGAATATTGTTTTTTTAGATTTCGTTTTTGTCATGTTATATACAAAGGTACAAATTCTTGCAATTTACTTCAATAAACTTTATGATTGTTTGTGTCCATTTATGTAGACAACTATCATTATAATATGAATAATAAGTAATTACTTACTTTTTCTGTTACAATAAAAATCGATGAGTTTATTGACCTATATGAAGATAAGAACAAACAAAGAAACCACATTAAAAGGACCTGACGATTTTGCTACCGTTGGTGAGTATTTGTGCAAGTTACGAGAAGCAAAAGATCTCACTCTCCGTTCGGTGGTTGAGTCAACCAAGGAGGCAATTAAAAATGGGAAACTAGATCCCCAGTCAGCTGTTTCGCGAGGGTATTTATCTAATCTTGAATCAGGAAAATATTTACATCCCTCGCCATTAAAGTTGAAAGCACTGGCGTTTGTCTATCAAATTCCCAACGAGATGCTTTTAAACAAAGCCGGGTATTTGGACAAAACCAGCAATAAGCTTAAGCAGGATTCTTCATTTACGTTAATGCTTAAAGAAGTTCAGGACATGACCAATAGCGAGAAGGAGTCGGTCATGGACTACATCGGGTATGTAAAAACTCGACGCCGAAAAAAATATGATAAAGGCCCAAAAAAGGGCTAGACAGATTTTACGCAAGTACAATCTTTCTACTGCCCCAATAGATTTACATAAAATTGTTACCGCCGAAGGGATAACCTTGGACGAGTGGTCATTTCGCGGCCGAGTAAAAGAAGTCTATGTCGGCGATAGTATTGCTATTCGCTCACACACCGATAAACGAAAAAGACGCGAGCTTATTGCCCACGCCTTAGGTCACCATTTTCTCCACACTGGAAATCAATTCTATTTCGAGGGTTGTGATCAATTCGTTACTTTCAAACAGGAACATGAAGCGCAGTGTTTTGCCACCGAACTACTAATGCCACGAGAATTACTCAATAAAACAAAACAACTACCTCTTTCAACGGCAGCTGACTATTTCCTGGTTACTAAAAATTTTTTGAAATTGGGGTTTGGAACAACTCAAAAGGGGGATCTATGTCACTAGCCATGCTCATCTTTATGGATGAGTCGGGTGACACCGGATTTAACTTTAAGAGAGTCGCTAGTTCCTATTTTGTCTTGACCATCGTTATTTTCGATGACCTAGAAGCGGCCGAGAAAGCAAACGAGGCGATTAACGATCTGAAGAAGGAATTGAAGTTTCATCCAGGTAGAGAATTTAAATTCAGCACCGGTACTTCAAGCCATGAGAAGGAAGTGTTTTTGCGAAAGTTGTCCCGCTTTGATTTCCATTATCGCTCCGTGATTATCGATAAGACCAAGCTTCTAAAAAGAGAGCCACTCAATCCCACCGACAGCCTGTACATGTTGGTGGCCGACCAGCTCTTTATGAGAGCTCAGAATCGGATTAACCACGCATCATTGTTCGTCGATTTGACCAGTAAACACTTTATCCGGGAGTTTAACGGGTACTTGAGAAAAAAGCTCAATACCGATATGGAGAAGCTCTTGGGCCAGATCAGGCACAAAGACTCCAAAAGTAACAATCTACTACAGCTGGCGGATATGGTTTGTGGGGCAATTTACAGGAAATATAACCGTAACGACGACTCGTTCTATAAGCTGATCAAAAAGAGGGAAGAAGATTTGTGGAAGCCTTACTGAAAAAAGTTCGATCTCTGTGGCCAAGACGGATCACATTTCTGTGCCGACATTCGCTCCCTTAAAAGGTACTTTCACCACCGAGATCATTCGGTACTAGTAATATACCAAATTTGACCCCTTTCTGTCAATCAAACCTCCCAGGCTAAATTGGAGAGAAACTTACATTAGTCTACTTGTGTGGACATAAAAATCCACAAAGTTTATTGAGATAAACCACCAGTTTCTGTACGTTTGTTATATACAATGACAGAAACTGTAGCACAGCCACCAGTAGCGGACGGAAACCAATTAATACTAACAAATTCGTTAGTTACCAGAGAAGAGTTGGATCGCTTCAAAGAAATTGCTCTCAAAGACTACGGAGTTAAATTAACCGACGAACAAGCATTCGAGCAAGCTACCGCTCTTCTCAACCTCTTTGACTATCTGATCGAAAATAAACTTGATAAAACACGGCAACGAGTTAACATCAACACCAACAGCCATTTACCCGATATGGCTACTAAACTATGAATACTTGTTTTATTTACTGTAGAAAATCCTCTGAGGATAAAGACCGCCAAATCCTTTCTCTAGATGACCAACAAAGAACATGTACCGAATTAGCCGAAGATAAGGGCTTTACAATTCTTGGTGTCTATAGAGAAAGCAAATCAGCCAAAAGACCCGATAGGCGACCAGAGTTTACTGCTTTACTGTCCAGAATGCTTCGAAATGAAGCAAAACACATCCTTTGCTGGAAGGCTGATCGATTATGTCGAAATGCCAAAGAAGGAGGTACGCTCATTGATAAGGTTGATTATGAGGGAATGCAAATCGTTACGCCTACCATGGATTATGATAGAAATAATTCAACCTTCCTTTTCATTGAGTTTGGTATGGCCACCAAGTTTAGTAAGGATTTGTCTGACAATGTTAAGAGAGGCATGCACACCAAGCTCACGATGGGTTGGATGCCTGGAGAAGCGCCGCTTGGATATCTCAACGACCAAACTAAGCCTAAGGGTCAAAAGGACGTTTACCCTGATCCTGATCGTTTCGACCTATGCCGAAAGTGGTGGGAATTAATGCTCACTGGGACAGAGACGGTTATAAGCTCTCTAGCAAAAGTCACTGCCTTGGGACTTCGGAGTAAGCGGACTGGTAAACCAATAAGCAAGACCGAAGCCTTTCGGTTCTTTCGACGTGTGTTCTATACCGGCCAATTCGACTACAATGGCGAACGGTATGAAGGTAAGCAAAAACCAATGATTACTCTCAGTGAATTTCACCGTGTTCAGGATATCATCGACGGTCGGAAAAGAATTTTCAAAAACTTTAATGATTTCTACTTCATGAGAGTACTTAAATGTGGAGAGTGTGGTGCATCCATCACAGCTGAAAACAAAACCAAGCACTATAAAACTACTGGCAAGTCACAAAACTTTATCTATGCTCGCTGTACCAAAAAAGGTGGCCACTGTAGTCAGCCGTATCTTAATGCCATAAAGCTAGAAGAACAGGTTCTGGCGTTCGTTGCCAACCTGCAAATCTCTCCCGATCTAATAACTTGGATCAGGGGTAACCTCAAAAGAAGAAACGAAAAAGAATTTGAATTTGAAAAGAATCAAAAAGGAAAATTAACGAAACGACTTGAGGCCATCCTTACCGAAAAGAAAAACCTGTATGGAATGAAAATTGACGGCATGATTGATGAAGCCCAATACCAAAAGGAGAAAAGCAGAATACTCGAAGAGGAGACGCAAACTAAGGGTGCTATTGCCCAGGATGGATTGGATTCATGGACCAAAACCATGGAAGAGGTTTTAGCCTTTGCCTCAAAAATAATTCAACTATTTGATGATGCTAAAGAGGACCCAGAAGCCAGAAGGATGATACTGAGGATTCTTGGCTCGAACCTCGAGCTAAAAGACGGATTAGTCCGAATCAAGGCTCTAAATACGTTTATCTTCCTCAAACAGGTAGATAAATTGCAAAAGGGTGAAATTGCTCGGCTCGAACCTGTAAATAGCCCGATAGATGGGGATAAACCCCTTCTGTCGGAAAATTATTCACATCTGGAGCGGGATAGGGGAATCGAACCCCTCATATCAGTTTGGAAAACTGAAGTTATACCGATTAACTAATCCCGCAATGAACATATTTTATCAAAAAAATTGCTATAATACCTTTGTTGCCGCCATGGTGAAACTGGTATACACGCAAGACTTAAAATCTTGTGCTCTCAACAAGCGTGGGGGTTCGATCCCCTCTGGCGGCACCAGTAGTGTAAAATACATTTACTTTATCGGGGATTGGCGCAATTGGCTAGCGCGCACGGTTTGGGACCGTGAGGTTGCTGGTTCGAATCCAGTATCCCCGACAACGTCGGTCGCCGGAGTTAAGAAAAATAACAAAGGCGACCATTTTCTTATGAAACCTACCGACTTTAAAACCATTACTGGCAAATCGATACCCTTACCAGTTTTTTTCCCTGACGCTACTAGAGCAGTACTTAAGACGCTTGACTCAAGTGACATAGAAAGTACAAAAACTGCCGGAATATTAGTTAATACTTTTCATCTTAACAACTTCCCTGGAGGCTCAGTCATAAAAGAACACAAAGGTGTTAGAAATTTCATGTCGTGGAGTGGAGGAGTCATCTCCGACTCTGGAGGATTTCAAGTTATGTCACTAGCCAAACAATTTAACGGCAAAGATTCTGTCTCTGACGCTGGTGTTAAGTTCAAGATTCCCGGAACAAGCAAAAAAATTCTCTTTACACCAAAAATGTCCATCGATTTTCAAATGCTTTTAAAGACAGACATGATTGTCGTCCTCGATGACTTTACAGATCTTGATGCCAATGAATCTCGTCAAAGAGAAACCGTAGAAAGAACAATCTCATGGGCCAAAGAATGTAAAAAAATCTTTACAAAGTCTTGTGAATCAAGAAAATTAGATCCAACAAAAAAGCCTTACCTTCTTGGCGTTGTCCAGGGTGGTCACAATTTACAACTACGAAAAGAATGTACCGAAAGATTAGTTGAAATTGGATTTGATGGTCTTGGTTATGGTGGATGGCCCATGAAAGACGATGGCCAATTCAATTACGACATCCCCAGAGTTATTGGAGAAAATTCCCCACCAGATTATCTCCTTTACGGACTAGGTGTTGGTAAGCCCCACGAAATTGTCGAGATGGTTAAAATGGGATGGAACGTATTTGATTGCGTCCTTCCCACCAGAGATGCCCGACACAAAAGACTGTATACATACACCGCCAAGTCCATTAACGAAATAGACCTCCGTCAAAAAGACTTTTACCAATATTTTGTTCCCGACAAAGAAAAATACTACCACGACCATTCTCCTGTTAGCTCAGCTTGCGACTGTTTATTATGTCAACGTTATGACCGCAGTTATCTTCGGCATCTTTTCCAAATAGGAGAAATGACCGCCGGCAGACTAGCCACCATTCACAATTTACGTTTTTATTCGATACTTATGGAAAAATTACAGCCAGTGTATACTCAATTATGTCAAAAGTAATTCTGGTAACTGGCGGAGCCGGGCACGTTGGATCACATATTATCGAACAACTAGTCTCCGACCCAGACAATCGAGTTATCTCTCTTGATAACTATTTTAATGGTAGTACCAATAACCATATTAGTGGGGCAGAATACCGCCACGGCCACACCAAGGACATTGACAAGTTAATCCCTGAAACACCCAACATTGTCTTCCACCTAGGTGAATATGCTCGAATTACTCCATCTTTTGATGATATAAACAAAGTTTTTGATATGAATATTATCGGAACCTTCAATGTAGTTGAGTTTTGTCGACAACGTAAAGTAAAAAAACTTGTCTACGCCGCATCCAGTACAAAATTTGCTATTGAGGGTGACGGCCGACACCAAACACCATACGCTTTTACCAAAGCCACCAACGTAGACCTAATTAATGACTACGGACGTTGGTACAACTTACCCTACGCCATCTGCTACTTCTACAATGCGTTCGGACCACGAGAAAAAGGTGATCAGATATATGGCACACTAATTGCCAAATTCGAACAAGCCTATATTAAAGGTGAACCTCTCACTATCGTGAACCCAGGTACCCAAAAAAGAAACTTCACCCACGTTAGCGACCTGGCCAGAGGCATAATTCTAGCAGGGGAGAATGGCAGCGGTGATGGTTATGCTCTAGGCAATAAAAAAGCATACTCCGTCGAAGAAATAGCTCAAGCCTTCGGAGGGCAAGTCAAATACGTCGACGGCTATTCTGGCAGATCTGAGTCAGGAGAAATGCCAGATAAAGCCAGACAGGAACTTAAATGGGATACTACTATCGACATACTAGACTACATTAAAGATTTTGTGTCAGCACACCCTCGTGGCTAAAACTTTCTCTGCTCTCAATTTTGGTTGTCGAGTTAACGCCGCTGAAACCAATCAACTATCCCAACAGCTAGTTGACCAGGGTTATGTTTTTGACGAAAAAACGCCAGATACAATCATAGTTAACACCTGCGCCATCACCAAAAAAGGGGAATACGAATCAATCTCAAAAATTAAAAAACTAATTTCCGACAACCCTAACTTAAAAATAATCGCCACCGGTTGTGCCAACTTAGACAAACTAAAAGGTATCTCCAACGTCACAATTCTAAAAAATATCGACAAGGACAAGGTTAAAATAAATTACACCCCAAACATAAAAGATAAATTTTCTCATACCAACCGCTACATATTAAAAGTCCAATCTGGCTGCACCACCAATTGTACTTTCTGCATCGTTCCATTCCGCCGTCCTACCTTAAACTACCTGCCAATCAAAGATGCCATTGATGTCATAAACTCTGCCAACTCTTACAAAGAAGTTATTATCACTGGAGTTAACTTAGCCCAATACACACCAGGCCTATCAAATCTAGTTGAGGCGTTGTTAAACCAAACAAACATCGAGTTAATTTCTTTTGGTTCAGTGCCACTTTTATGCATCGACGATAAATTCATAAAGTTAATAGAAAACCCGCGTGTCTCAAAGTTCCTACATATTCCACTACAATCAGGATCTGACAAAATCCTCAAACTCATGCACCGCCCTTACGATGTTAAAAAAATTAAAGATGTTTTTCAAAAACTCCAAAGTTCTAAAACGCTATCATACGGTACCGACATCATCGTTGGTTTCCCCGAAGAAGAAGACTCTGATTTTCAACAAACATACAAATTATGTAAAGATATTGGTTTTTCCAAAATCCATGTTTTCAAGTATTCTCCTCGCCCCGGGACTCCTGCCCGCGAACTATTTCTCAACTCAAAAAAACTCACCAAAGAACAATTATCTCAACGCTCC
>DDWP01000087.1 GCA_002345725.1 Candidatus Shapirobacteria bacterium UBA2283 | reverse complement strand
AGAAAAAACAATGTTTTGGGGGGTACGGAAGGAGAGGGAGTGGTTCGACAAGCTCACCAGTTCTCCTCCTATTGCCCGATTCATCGGGATTGTTTTTTATGCGGAGCATTAGGGTCTGGAACCTTTCTGTCCCTATAACACCCTCTTCCCCACTGTCTCATTCTATCAAAGATTTGAAGCTAAATAAGACAAATGAGACAGTATAAAAAAGGAGTGTCTCAATTCGGTAACCACAATACTTGAAAATACACACACATGTGTGTACAATTAGTTAATGAGAAAAAACCAAATTATAAACATAACTTTATCTGAGGAATTGTTAGCTGCAGTTGATAAGCAAGCTGAAGTTGAGATTAGGAATAGAAGTGAGTTGATTAGAGAAGCGATAAGGACATATCTTTTAGAAAAAAATGCCAACGAAGTTCATCAAACATTCACACCCGAAGAAATAGGTAGAGTAAACGACATTAAGAATTTTTCCGATTTTAAAAACTTCACTACTTTTGCCATATCCAGCTCATTTAGACCTCAGCCAAATGAAGTTAAGGATTTATTCGCTGGCGGTGAGTCGGAATTAACTAAATACATCGAGAACCCTGTTAGTTTTAGAAATATGGGGTGGGATTTGAGGACACTCGGACGCACAAAACCAGTTGCTGGTGAATATTTGGAAATCACCAACGGTGACAGAAAGATTATTAGGATATTTAGAGATGGTCAAATTATATTCGCCGCTAGTGAGGATTTTTACGGACATGGTATTGAAAACGAAGACCCAAACGAATCATTTAAATTTAATGGTTTAGCGGCGGCTGAACTTATATCCAACTTTGTCAACTTTACAAATAAAATATCGGAACACCTAGCTAAAAAACCGTCTGGGATCATTTATAAAATCCATATATTTAAACCTGAGAGAAAGATAATCGAACTAGTTCTAGATATAAACTGGATTTCGTCTGCTGGTCGATTAGACTTTCTGGGCCCCGCGGTCGATAGAGATGTCTTTATAAAGAAAGAAAACCAAACTCCCGAAATAATTGCTTACAAAATATGGGCTGAATTTTGTTACATTTTTGGGATAACTGAAGATCATTTCTGGTTTGTCAATAAACAGGAGAAAACTATGGATTTTAATACCTTTATTAATCAAAAGTAAAATATATGGCATTAAAAACAATAGAAGAGGTCAAAAAAATTAGAGGGAGCGAAATTATTTCGGGATATGTTATTGATGATAAAAAATCTCCAGAAAGAATACTTGTTTACAAAATCAACAAAAACAAGCTTTTTATTGAGTTCTACCCAATTAAGTCTGAATACTACTTCTTCTCTAAACTTACCATTGATGGATTCTCATCTTTACCCGAAATATTTAAGAAAAACGGATATTGTAAGAACCGTATATTTGACTATATTCATCGAACCTTCAGTGGTAAAAACATAAAATCAATTGACATCTCCAAGACCGGAGCGTGTTCTATTACTAAAAAAGGGAAGAATAAATATTTACATCTAACATATTCCTGTCTGGAGGGGTTATCCGATGAACTCGGCACAATGGACTACTACCATCGCCAAAGACGCGCCCAGATTGTTAACAAATTATTTAATACACAATTTCCAAAAGTGGTGAAAGCTAAAAAGATTAATAGTGCCGCGGCTGATACAAAGCTTGCAATTCAGACACTGTCTGCCCAAGGAGTCGATAGTTTTGATAAACACGATATCGGTAGAGTAACGGATATTGTCTCAACCCTAATGAAATCGAGCCATCGATTACAAATTACCCAAAGCGATTTATTTAAAAATACAAAACTAAAAATTGACTCGGTGACATTTAGTGATGTAATCGATAGATTTGACAAAAAACTGTCATCAAAAAAGACGTCAGAATCTGAATGGGGAAAGTTTTTAGAAGAGAATCTATTTTTAATAGATTCGAAATACATTCATTCAATCGCACAGCTTAATGTAATTCTTGGAACAACCAGAAAAGTTGACTTTGGTTTGGTGGACACCCAGGGGTATCTTGATCTTTTCGAAATCAAAAAGCCAGAAACTAAGCTATTAATCGCCAAAAAAGATAGTAGGGGAAATTACTCGTGGGACAAACAAGCAATAGAAGCTATCGTCCAAGCCGAAAAATATCTTTATCATTCAGAGCGAAAAGGAAATGACTTAAAGGCTGATGTTAAACGTGAGAAAGACATTGATTTAGATGTCATACGACCAAGGGCATTCGTAATTATGGGAAACTCAGCCCAACTAGACAACTCTTCGAAAAAAGAAGACTTTAGAATATTAAAAAATCAGTTCAAAAATATCGAAATTGTTCTTTATGATGAGCTTCTTGAGAGGATTAAAAATCAAAAAAAAAGTTTAGAGAGCTAGAACTCCCATTTCACTATCTACGTTTCAGGGTCAACTTTTGCTTTAAAACCACTCGGTAACTTACCATACTCGCTCGTGATCTTTTTTTCTTCTTTTTCCCAATCTCTTAGTGCATCATATGCCTTTTTCATATCCTCGAGTTTATGAAACTTTGGGTTGGCGCCGAATTCTAATGGCTGAGTTACAACAAATTTATCCACTTCTTTTCTTATTGAATCGAGCTTCTTAAGATGCGCTTTGTGTTTTCTCCTAAGTTCGAACCAGACCTCGTGGTTTAGTATGTCAATTTCGTCATAAAACCGTATCTTTGATAGTGGTTCTTTGTGGGCGACAAATTTACCTTCATTATCCCATCTCATAAGGGTCCGAGTATTTACTTTAAGTATTTTTGCAACTTGAGATATTCGCAAGTACGACATAGCTAATTAATTATACAACATACGACATAATAATGTTATTGTCACGTTTTTATTAAATTTTCAATAAATTGTCAGTTTCTTTAATTAAACTACTTTGTGATATGTTCAAATATTTTTGAGGTGCAGTTAGTTATGTACTTGTCAACATAGTTACCTACAATAGCGTAGAATCGATATAATCCTGCTAGAACATGAAAGACAGTCATATTACTAAAACTCGAAACCGCCTACACCAAAAGGCCAAAATACTAATTTCCGATCCAAAATTTCAAGAAGAAATCAAATCACTACGAAAAAAGTGGAATATTTCTGAATGTGGTTTTGTATCCGATGTAGAAAATCAAAAATGGCACAATTGGATTTGTGAAGCATCGGACGAATTTATAGATGGCAACAGGAAGGCTGAGGCGGAAGTAGAAAATATGTTAATCAAGTTAAAAGATTGGTTAGGTAAGGAAAAGGCTAACAAAGAATTTAACAACAGAGTCCCAATTAATGATTTTCATCGAGACCTTAAAAATCTAGTCTCAAAATATCGATTGCCAATAAATTGGCTGGAATCAGTTAAAAGATACTTGATGTTTAACAACATTGAATCAATGATGATTCCGGGAAATGTGTCGATAGTCACCGGAGTTGGAGAACGCGGTGCGTTAATGTTGGAGATAAATGCAGATACTACTTTGGAGGATATAA
>DDWP01000098.1 GCA_002345725.1 Candidatus Shapirobacteria bacterium UBA2283 | reverse complement strand
TTTCTTCGATATCGCTTTTACGCACTAGTTTAAATGTTAAGTCAGAATATGATCCACAAATTACTGGTACCCTAATTGCTGTACCAGCAAATCTTCCTGCTGCTTCTGGATAAGCCGCAATCACTGCCTCAGCAGCTCCAGTCGACGTCGGTACTATGTTTATCGCTGCTGCCCGAGCTCTCCTCGGGTCTTTACCCGACCCATCAACTATATTTTGGTTAGTCGTATAAGCATGAATCGTCGTTAGCACTCCTTCTTGAAAGCCGATCGCTTCATCTATTAATTTAACAATTGGTGCTACGCAGTTGGTAGTACAAGATCCATTTGATACTAGATCTTCATTTTTATACCTACTCTCGTTTACTCCTAGGATAAAAGTTGGGATACTTTTGTCTTTTGCCGGTGCCGACAGGACAACTTTTTTGGCACCATTTTTGATATGCGCCAAGGCCTTGTTGTCGTTAAATGCACCTGTGCATTCAAGTACTACATCAACATCATAATTTTTCCAGCTGATCTTACTAATATCTGGTTCTCCCAGCATAGGAATTGATTGGTTACCTACTACTAATCTACCTATCTCCCCACCTTTTTGTGGTTCACCGGCACTTATTTGCATTGGGGCCCGACCATAGACCGAATCGTATTTAAATTGCATTACCAAATTTTCCATCTCTACGTTACCTTTGGTATTTATTGCCACCACTTCTACGTCATATTTTTCAAGAAGTATTGCCCTCAGGACTACAGTTCCAATTCTTCCAAATCCATTAATCCCAATCCGTATTTTTTTATTTTCCATACTTCATTCTATACTATCGTTCTAGTGATATAAAATTCTAGTATTTTAGATTTCAGCGTGTTTGTTAGATATATCAATATATGACTAGATCTTTTTTTGTATCAGGAACAAGGGTTCTTACTGTACGAATTCTAGGAGAGATGTCTCGAATTAGTTCAATTAATTCAGATCGTGACGCATATGAGATTTCAGTAAAGGACGCAAATACACCTTTTCTTTCCATAAAGCCCACATTTGCTTTTTGCCTTTGTTCTCGATAGTCAATATGTGAAGGTCTAATTACCAACTCTACATGTCCCGAAGCATCAAGAAACTCAAAGGTTTTCTGTAGTCTTTCTTGTTCAACACTGAATATATACATGGATGGCTTGTCTATTCCCATGCTGGCAACCTCCCTTTGGCTAGTAACTCCAACATCATCCCGCCGCCCGAAGCAATTAGGTCAATTTTGTCCAACAATCCTAAGTTCTTTATCGAAGCTCCAGTATCTCCTCCAGCAATTATCTTATAAGCAGGGGACTCGGCTACAGCTTTAGCAATTTCCAGCGTACCTTTCTGGCAATCCGTTTTTTCAAACCATCCCATCGCCCCCGCCCACACAATCATCCCCGACTCAGCAATTATTTTTTTAAAGTTTTCAATATCCTCATCACTTAAATCAAATCCATCTTCTCTAAGCTTGGCAACTACTACGTTGTTTTCTCCTATTAATTGTGGGAGTTTCCCCCCAATTAACACATTATCAGCAATTTTCTCTAATTCTTCTAAATACTTCAATTTATCTTCTTTCGCTCCACCAAGAATTACAGTCAGCGGTCTTTTTGGATCCTCTGTGACTTTTAATATTTTCTCTACTTCGTCAATAAATGCCAATCCATAAAAACCTGGCAAGTTCTTGTAAAGCATTATCGACCGATGTTTGCGGTGGGCTACTGATATGGCATCGTTAACATAAAACTGAGTTATTTCGATCAGCCCTTTTAAAAAGTCTGGGTCATTGCTTTCTTCACCTTTCCAAAACCGTAGGTTTTCCAAGAAAACTATCTGATTTGTTACCAATGCTTGATCAATTTTTTCTTTATTACTAATATCATCAATAAACACACTCTCAATTAGATTTTCTCCGCTTGGTTCAAGCATACTCATTAAATCAAGATATACTGATCTTAAGGAATATTCTTCATCTTTGCCTTCAGGACGTCCTTTGTGTCCAATAATTACCACCCGACACTTTTTCTCTAACAGCAATTTTATTGTTGGGATTGATTTTTCTAATCTCGAATTATCACCGTCGGCCACATCTAGGTCCATTCTCAGTACGACCCTTGTTCCTGGTAATAAATCTCTAACTGATTTTAAGTTCATAGTCACGAATTTTATTAAGCCTTCTTATATGTCTTTCTTCTGAAGAAAACATCGTCGCTAGAAAAACAGACACAATTTTTATATTATCTTCGACGCTTACTGAGTCTGCCGATAAGCATAGTATGTTGATGTCATCGTCATTTCGAGCTGCTTTCGTCTGTTTTTCAGACGTACACAATCCTGCTTTAGCCCCTTTTATTTTATTGGCTATTACTGAGGCTCCAGCTCCTGAACCACAAACCAATATCCCTTTAGCCCCTTCTGCTACTGCTTTCTCCGAGACTTTTATAGAAATATCTGGATAGTCGTCATCTTTATCGTATGTTTTTGCACCTAAATCCCTAAATTCATAGTGGTTTTCCTCAAGCCACTTACTTATTTCTTCTTTTAGTCTAAAGCCCCTATGATCCGCTCCAAGATAAATCATCTACAATATATTACCACCTATGCCAAGTATCTTGCTCAAAGGGAACTCATTTAACTATGAAATCGAACGAAAGTCGATTGTTTCAATTCGCCTCAGATTAAAGTCTCCCGAGTCTTTTGTAATTAGTTGTCACCATCTTACTCCAAATTTTGTCATTACCAAATTCATCAATGATCATCAGGAGTGGATCATTAAAAATTCTCAGAAGATAACTATCAAAAAGACCATTAAAGACATTAAAACTCTACAAATTTTAGGCGAAGACTACAATTTTATTGTCAAAAAGATGCCCATGGATTCGGTTGTTATCTTCAAAGAAGAACACAAAATTTATGCAAACACGACTTCACTATCTATTTCGCATTTAAAAAAGATTATTGATCACAAATTTCGTCCTTTAGCTCTTTCTCTTATTAAAGATGAGTTGTCACGTTTGTCAATTCTTTATGGATTTGAATATGGACGTGTCAGTGTTAGAAATACCACCTCCCGTTTTGGCTCTTGTTCCTATCGTGGCAATTTAAACTTCAATTGGCAAATAATCTTGTTTCCTCGAGCTGTATTTACGCATATTCTTTTGCACGAACTAAACCATCTCAAGATCAAAGACCATTCCAAAAAATTCTGGGACCAATTGACTATCTATGATCCTAACACCAAGGCCCACAATCTCTGGCTCAAAAAAGAAGGGACTAAACAATTTATTGTTTAATCGGTGTATAATTTGCACATGTTCAAACCTGAAAAATCCAAATTACTTCTTCTTGCATTTGTCTCTGCTTTTTTTATCTTAGACTGGTTTCTCGTCATCGCTCCCTACAATCAGTTCAATAATGGCCTTGAGGAGATTCGTCAGCAAGTTA
>DDWP01000074.1 GCA_002345725.1 Candidatus Shapirobacteria bacterium UBA2283 | reverse complement strand
TTTGTCGCCGAGACAAACCCCTTTCCCGACTTTGCCCAAGTTCCGTTAGTGGGTGACAACACTAGTTGTATCGCTACGCTTTCTCCGGGGCTAAGCTTAGACAGTGCTGAAGTTACCGCTGCTAATGGATCAGTTGGAATTTCTTTGTAGGTTTTGAGTGGATAGAAAGGAGTTTTCTTAATTCCCAGCCAGCAATACTCTACCTTGCCTTCTTCTGGATATATGTTCGGTTCATCAACTACAGTTATTCCTGCTCCAGCATAGACGCTATAAATTTGTTTTTCGATTAGATCCTGATATTTTTTGGGAATACTTATATAAAATCGTATATCTTCACTAGTTCCAAATATCTCCAAACAGACGCTGGGTTGGACTTCAAAAATCTGTAAAAAATCAAACTTGGCACCCTTGTATAGGCTAGAAAGAGAGCTAATAATCTGCTCCATCGCATCTATTTTTACCTCATTATCTTCTGGTACCGCTACCATTAAAGTTATCAGCTCAAGTGATCTTTTTTCTCTGTCTTTCCACTTATACCACAATATCAACCCATATCCAACAATACCTAGTAATACTACTAAAACAACTATCCCCAATAGCATTAGCATTGCCTGTGTCACCCATAATGTCAGTGATTCGATGGTCATTCTTCTTTAAATTTTACATTACCTTCCTTAATTTTAATCAGTCTTAGTATAAAGGTAGATAGCCACTTTCCAGCCTCATCTATAGTTTTCTTAAAACCAGCTACAAATTTCTGTCTGGTTATTGGTAAGACAACTCTCGGATCTTGCGGGGCAGATGTTTGTAGCAGTGGCTGGCCACTATCGTCATTTACTGTTCTCATTTGCACCGGATCGCCTTCAATCTTTTCTAGCCAATTTTTTATATTCTCCGGAACCTTAGTTCTTGCCTCTACATCCAGCAACAAATTTTTCTGTTCATTTTTATCCTGAGTCGACGAAAGTATCTCTTTATTATCCATACTAATAAAGTATAAACCAACTCCTCTCTATTTTTGTTTTGTGTTTTAAGTTTTAAGCTTGATGTTTATTGTATACTTCCATATGCCCGATTCTGCTTTTAGCCAAGTTCGTAAAATCGACAACAGTCGAGCCTGGATGCCGGTGGCTACTTTTTTTATCGTCATCTTTTCAATTCTCCTTTTCATTTGGTTCTTTCGTGGCGGATCTATTAGGCTTTACGCTAGTATTTTTTTTGGCTTGTACTATCTCACCCGGCAGATTTGGCTATCAGTTATTCTTATTGGTATTTTACAAAGCATTGCTTTCCTCCCACTTCGTTTCATCAGTCTCAAGTTGTCTACTTCTATCAAAAACTTCGAGGACGAGCTTGATCAGATCAAAACCACTGATGAGCAGTACATTCTTTTTCAACAGAAGGTCCGAAAAGGGGACTTTGCCATTATTTTTTATATATTCTATTTCTTAATTAGTGCTATTGCCTTCTTTTCTGCTGGACGCCTTTTTCTAATCAACTTTTACCACACTCCTCTTGATCCAACTTTAATTTATGACTTTATTCCCTACCCGTCGTATCCGCTGATGGGTAGCGATTTTCATTTTCCTTTTTTCCATGTCAACGCTACCACTGCCGTTTCCTGGGGTTCTATTATTTATTTTTGGATAGGTCTGTCAGTCTTCTTTGCTATTCTCCACTTTATCTGGCGTATTTTAAAGTTTTTCCTGGCTAACAATAAATCAATTTTAAGATTTAGGATCGGCTACAATAAGATCCTTATCGCTATCGGCGGTGTTGGACTAACCTTGATGATTGTCTCCAGTTATTTTTTGCGTCACGTTCCCACGGATGTTTCTTTTGTTTGGTTAGTTGCCGATCTCACCCGGCAGAACAGTACCATGAATTTAATAACTGCCATCGGGACGTTTTTGACAGTTATTATTGCCGGCCTTAAAGACAATTCTATCGCCTCCAAAAATCTAAAAGCCAATGGGGTTGAACCTGAGGTCGTTGAACGTCTTATAAAAGCTCGTACTCGCAGTAGTTTTCAAAACGCTCTTGTACTAGGTATCGGTGCTTACGCCGTTACTAGTCAGATCCCCAGCGCTTTCGAGCTTTCTGTCGCCACTTTCGAAGTTATCTACCTCCTTTCACCGCTTACTTTCGATCGGCTTTTATCTCATGCCGATAGCCAGACCACCCCCGATCCCTCTCCAGAAAAAAATGATTAATTATCTTCTTACGACTAACTAACTATGGTCCATCAAGATTTTGTCAATTTATTAAAAGAGTACCGTTCCCTCGTTTGGCCAGAGATTGATAAAAGGTTGTCCACAACTATTGATTTTGAAAAATATTGTCAGGTCAAGGAAAAATATCAACATTTGCTTGACTTCCACTTAGAGATGCTTAGTGTTTATCCCCAGAGGATGGGTAAATACTTTAGGCCATCCATGGTTATGCTTACTGGTGAGGCCATGGGTGCCCCTCGAGAAAAGCTTTTACTAACCGCTGCCGCTCAACAATTGTCTGAGGAATGGATATTAATTCACGATGACGTTGAAGACGATTCCGAGCAGAGACGTGGCGATTCAGCTCTCCATCATCTATATACCAAAGAGCTCGCTATTAATGCCGGTGATATTGTTCATGTCTTGATGTGGAAGTTGCTTCAAGACAATCGTCAGTTGATTGGCGATGAGTTAACTTTTTCTATCATGGACGAATTTACCAAAATGTTAAACCGTACCGTTTTTGGCCAGACAGTTGAAATAAAATGGACTCAAGAAAATGCTCAAAATTTAACCGATGAAGATATTCTCTTAATTCTTGAGGGAAAGACAGGTTACTATACAGTTGCTGGTCCAATGCGCGAAGGAGCCATAATCGCTGGGGCCACTCCCGATCAACTCGAAAAAATCTATCACTTTGGCAAGCTCACTGGTTACTGTTTCCAAATTAAAGACGATCTTTTAGATCTTACTTCAGATTTTTGTGGGTTAAAAAAACAAACCGGTAACGATATTTTCGAGGGCAAGCGAACGATTATGTTGGCACATCTTATGAGGACTATCTCTGGAGACGACAAACGACAGCTTTCGGTAATTCTAGACAAAACTCGTTTTCAAAAAACCCAATCAGAGGTCGACTGGATAATCAGTAAGATGAATACTCTTGGTAGTATCGATTATGCCGACAAATTAATGCGCTCTTTCGCCCTCCAAGCCCAAGAATATTTTCATCAAGAATTAGGTTTCTTGTCTCACCAGCCAGCTCGTGATTATATTGAGTATCTCCCCGAGTTTCTTGTCAACCGCGACCACTAATCAAAAATTTGCTATTCTTAATTAATGGTTAAGAAAAATAGTTTATTCACAGTTACTTTTGGTGGTTGGTATCAACGTACCACTCTCCATCTTTCCGAGATATACGATCTACTCGCTCGTGGCAAATCAAATCTAGATCTTTCCCCATCCAAGCTTGAAGCTTTTCATCAAAGTTTTGGTTTTACTTCCGTTACCCGCGAAATGGGGGATTTTGAATATGTCAAAGCCATCACCTCTTCTGGCATTGAAATTCGTTATTACGAAGATGGTCTTTACGTTTTAACTCAAGATTCTTCCGATATAAAATCAGCCGAGAACAAACTCAAGAGTTATTTTGACAACGTTCTTCATCCTGCCATTAGTTATATTTTCTCTCTCGGAGCCCCTACCCCTAAAGTCCTCGCCGCTATAAAAAATACCCATCCTACCGTCATCTCGACCATAAAGGGAGATTTAAAAGGGTTGGAGCTTGGTGATATCTATAGTCAGATCACATCAAAGGATTACTCAGTTTACAAAACTCCCAATTATATTTTTATTTCTGCCACTTCTTCTCAAGCTCATTTACGAGAGATGGTTGAAATGCAAATATTCTTCCGAGAGTTCAAAGACCAGCTGCAACGCTATCTCGATTTACATCGTCAAATTTGGGAAGAAATTTCTGATATCAAAGAGCGTGGTTTTATTCGTGGTGCTGAGGTTGAAGCCGTTCGTCAACGTCTCGATTCCTACGAGAAAACTATCAACCTCATCAAAAGCCGTATTAGCCAGATGAGTTCTTACGTCAGCACTCGTTCATCTATTTCTGAGAAATTAAATTTAAATAAAGATCTTCTCTCACTCTTCCAATATAAGTACGAGACCCTAGTAGATACTCATTCCTATATTCAAGAAATTTGGAATATGACTCAAGACTATATTTCTACCGCTATTCAAGTCGTTAATGAAGTTCAATCTCGTAGCTCCAATAATAGTATTGACTCTCTTCGTCTTATCACTACTATCGGTGTTTTATCTGGAATATTGGGCTATCTTAGTGAGGAGTCTTTCCCACAGATGACCTTGATTGGTCTTTGGTACTTTTTGATATTAGCTCTTGGTACTTGGTTTGTTAATCAAGTTATTACCTTGGTTTTTCAGAAGTTAAAGTATCCTTTATCGTTTACCGACAACACTCTTAAGAAATGACCTCGACTTTTGCTAGTGCCATTTTTCTTCAATTTGTCGGTACAGTTGGGTCAGGCATCTTTGTTCTTCCTTATGTTTTTTACCATTCAAATTT
>DDWP01000077.1 GCA_002345725.1 Candidatus Shapirobacteria bacterium UBA2283 | reverse complement strand
AATCCGAGCAGATATCTAATGGTATTTTAACTACCGATAGTTTTATGGTTAAGTATTCTCCCAATAGAGAGCTGTACAAGACCTATTCCGGTAGCAACACTCGATATACTCTTTATTCATCATCAGGCCGTATAGCTATCCACGTTGGACCAACTTGGTCCTGGTCTCATCCAGGCCGATCTTTTACTAGCGACTTTAAAGTTTCAGATCAACCAACATTTGTGTACAAGATCACTTCCCAGACAATTGTCGATTTTCAAGTGGATAAAACCAAATATACTATTCAGTGTGTTCATGGTGGCGATTCTGCTCAAAAATCTGAGTGCGACCAACTTCTTTCTGACTTCAAATTGATTTAGAAGCGAATTTCTCTTGTTCCTACATCCACGTATCTAAACTCTATTGCCACATAATTAGTTTTCTCTTTTAGCTTTTTAAAGTTTTCTTCACCCATATTCTCTGGCCACTCCACACAGGCTACTAGCCCTGAGCCTGTCGAAGGGGAAAATTGATTTATAAAATCAATTTCCTCAAACTCATGTTTTCCACTAAGTCGGTACAAATCAAAATGCAAAAACTTTAGGATGTCTTGTCCCCCTCTTGTCAAAGAGGGGTTAGGGGAGATTGAATACTCATTGTAGATAATGAATGTCGGACTAGTTATTTTTTCTTCCACCCCAAGTAAATGTCCAACCTTTCTCGAGAATACTGTCTTTCCGCATCCCAAGTCTCCCGTCAATCCAAATACTAACGGTTTTGTTTTTTGTTTTTTGTGTTTATTCAGCAAGAACTCTGCAATCTTTTCCGTTTCTTTTTCCGACTTAGAAATTATTGTTGTCGCATTGGTTGTTACCAGGTCACCTCGACGCAGCACTTTTACCTCACTTTCCGTCGCATCGATTACCGTCGATGGCTTGTTCCTTGGAAGCTTGCCAGCGTCGACTATCATATCGATCATCACCAATTTCTTTTTTGACAATGGTCGGAGGAAACTCTGTATCGAATAATTTGGTGTCCTCCCCGACAGATTAGCCGACGTTGCCGTTACTGGACCACCCACTGCCTCGACCAAATCGTGAATGTTTTTATTATCAGGAATTCTAATTCCCAATGTCCCGTTTTCAGCTTCTATCCCTGGGGCAACGACATGTTTTCCCTCCGACACTATTGTAAATGGTCCGGGTAATAAATTTGCATAAATATTTTCTGCATTAGGGGATAGAGTCACATAATCCTCCGCCATTTTTTTATCCAATACCGCGATTGATATTGCTTTACCCACCCAACGATTCTTAAAAGCCAAAAGTTTTTTAACTGCCGTTTCATTATTCGGATCTACAGCCAAGATATATACCGTATCACTTGGGTACACCACCAATCCACCTTTTTTTATAACGCTTGCAGCTTTTTGTATTTCCCCCTTATCCATGCGCCTATTTTACCCCATTCCCAGTCTCCCTTGTCAAAGGGAGATTTAGAGGGATTGAAAATAAAATGTTATTCTTTTTTATGTTCGATCTGTTTATATTTTTATATACTCAGCTTTTCAATCGTTTCCCCGACCGTTACAACCCCACTTACTTAGTCACCCAGGTCTACGATGGTGATAGTTTTGTGGTTGATAATTTATTTCATGTTCGTCTTACCAACATTGATGCTCCCGATCAGAATGAATGTCTCTATCAAGAATCAAGAGATTTTTTAACTAATTTAATTTTGAATAAACGAGTCAAGATTACTAGTGACACCCCTTCCCCAGATGGTCGAGTTTTGTCACAAGTCTATCTTGAAGACAAATATATTAATTTAGAGATGATTAAATCTAGTCTTGCCATCTACACTTCTGGTAGTTACCCCGATTATGAAATTCTCAAGCAAGTTAATGCTGATAATAAGTCAAAAAAGATAGGTATATTTCAAGAGAAATGTCTTCAAACTGTCAACCCTATTAATCCTAAGTGTAATATCAAAGGTAACTACAAAGAGAAACATTATATTTACACTGTTCCTGGTTGTCGTTCTTACAACACTACCGAGATGAGACCAAAAAAAAATTCTAGTGAGAAAAGTGATCGCTGGTTTTGCACTGAAGCCGAAGCAATAAAGGCTGGTTTTATCAAAGCCAAGAATTGCCAATAATCAAATTTTCTAGTACAATAGTCGATTCTATGCTCAGCTTTTCCGAGTTTAATTACCATTTTGTCGATGTTTCTACTTCTTTGGGTGCCGATATTGTGGCGCTTGATAATGGTTCTATAATTGCTTCAATAAACCCAAAATCTCGCAAAAAAACTAAGGTCATTATGAGCGGTGTTCATGGTGACGAGAGGGGAGGTCCTTTAGCTATCCTAAAGTATCTCCAAAACAAAAAATTAAATACCGACAACTATCAGACAATTATTTTGCCTCTTATTAATGAAGATGGTTGGGGTAAAAAAGACCGTCATCACACCGGCATAGATTTAAATCGTAATTTCAATTCCAGTGGTCCTTCTCATGTTCGCCAAATAATTGATTATCTTTCTCCAAAAGAGATTGATCTATTTGTTGACCTCCATGAGGATATCGATGAAGATGGTTTTGTCTACAAATTAAGTACCGATTCTCACAATTTTGCCGATCAAGTAGCTTCCCATATTGGTTGCCCGACTGTTGTTGAAGACAATCACGATCAATGGGGCGATAGCACTGAGAAATTCATCCGTTCTTTAGGTTGTTTTAAAGCTGTTACTACCGAAGCTCCGGGTAAAGTCAGTCCAGAAGAGAAAATAAATTGGAATTACAAAGCCTTTGAATTCGTCGCCCAGCTTTAGTTTTTCTGTTATACTACTCCATATCGCTGATGGAGCCAGTCACTCCGGAGATACGGGCAGAACCCGTTTTTTGTAGAGACGCCATGCATGGCGTCTCATATTAAAAACAATAGTAGACCCCGCCAAAAGTCGAATTGGTAAAAATCCGGCACCCTATAAACAATTATTAATTTGTCGTAGGAGACTATAATGGACAAAACATATTCACCCTTATCAGAAGAAAATATTTATAAGTTTTGGGAAGAGTCGGGAGCTTTTACCCCAAAAATAGATCGTACCAAAGAGCCTTTTACTATCATCCTCCCTCCTCCAAATGCCAACGAGCCTCTTCATGCTGGCCACGCCCTCTTTACTGTTGAAGATATTATGGTTCGTTTTCACCGAATGTTAGGTGATCCCACTCTATGGCTTCCAGGAACTGATCACGCTGGTATTGAGACTCAATTTGTTTTTGAAAAACATCTTAAAGCCGAAGGCAAATCCCGCTTCGATTACGATTCTGTCACTCTCTACAATCTAATTGCTGATTATGTAAATGAGAATCGAACCATCGCCAAGTCTCAAATGAAGCGTCTCGGTTTTTCTCTTGACTGGACTCGTGAACGTTTTACTCTTGATGAAGCCCACAACAAGCGTGTCTTTGCTGTCTTTAAAAAAATGTGTGACGATGGTCTTGTCTATCGTGATGAGAAAATAGTCAATTATTGTACTTTTTGTGGCACTGCTTTTTCCAATTTAGAAGTCATTCACAAATCCGTTGATTCTCATCTTTGGTTTATCAATTACGGACCTCTTCAAGTCGCCACCACCCGTCCAGAAACTATGTTAGGGGATACTGCAGTAGCCGTAAATCCAGGTGACTCTCGCTACAAACATCTTATTGGTACCACCATCAAATTACCTCTCGTCGATCGTGAAATTCCTGTTATTGGTGAAGAGTCAGTCGACCCCAAGTTTGGTACTGGTGCCGTCAAAGTTACCCC
>DDWP01000026.1 GCA_002345725.1 Candidatus Shapirobacteria bacterium UBA2283 | reverse complement strand
CAGGTTCGATTCCTGGTAGGCGCACAACGTAATAAATTGCCCTGCAATTTAAACGTTGTTGGAACGTTAATTTTATGAATAAAATTTTACGTTCCACGACTTTATAAGGAGGGTTGGCCGAGTGGTTTATGGCGCACGCCTCGAAAGCGTGTGGGTGAAAGCCCGCAAAGGTTCAAATCCTTTACCCTCCGCCTACGCTCGCTCAAACTCGCTACGGCGGATAAATCCGCTAGACTAACTAAAAATTACTTTTCAATAATTTCTCGGCTAGTTCTCGAGAATATAATTGGTGAATGTGCTGGTTTTCCCAATCGATAGCCCGATGATATTGCTCTTGAGTATATGAAGTTAAATGGAGATCTTGGGCGATAGACTGGACATCTGAATTATCTTTACCTTCGACTTCAAAAGTAAAATAATCGTCGGTATATTTTGATAATTTGACCTCAGTACCAAGGTAGTCAAATTCCCAACTTTGCCAGAGGTAAATCATACCTGAAAGGTAACCCATAGTTTCTAAAAGATCGAGAGCATTAAGAAATTGGCCTGGCTGAATCTTGACCTCAACTTCTTTTCTCTCTAGATCAGTGAAACTACCAGTCTTAATAGAGATTTTCTCTTTGTCGTCACTTTTTTTGAGACGAATATCGAGGCCGGTGGTGTTGTGCCAGGTCTTGGTGGTCGGATCAAAGCCGGGAGAAATGTCGATAGAGAGACGATGATAATGGTCGGTCAACTCCCCTTTGCTAGTTAACAATTTAAACAAAGTCTCAAACTCACCTTGTGATAATTTGCCTCTAATTTCAATTTCGGTCATGTCTGGAATGCAAGAAAAATACTTATCTACTAAAGAGGTTAGTTAACCAGCTAAAGATTCCATTTGACTTATTTTCTTTATCAACTTTGCTTTGTAAAGAAGTGTTTTGATAGATCATTAGGTCAATAGTTTCTTGGAGCTGTTGAATGTCGGAGGTATTTTTTGTCTGTAACTTTAATTCTTCAAGATCTTGGATCATTAAGCGATTTTGGTCTATTTTCTGTTCCATTGATTTGACAACTTTTTTATCAGAACCAAAAAAGAACTTGGTGGCTGCTCCTTGAGAATTTAGCTGAGTAAAGGCAGACTTTATCTCTTGCTGTGTCTTTACCTGTTCTTGGGCAACTTCTTTTACTTGTTGACCAATGCCACCTTTAGCACCAACAGTATCGATTAGCTCAAGAACTTTATCGGAGACCTTGGTCAGACTATCATCAACAGCTTGATTTAACTGCTCAGACTCTTGAGTCTTAACACTTAGTTGAGTAGTTTCGCCCTGGTTTTGTGTTTGAACTACATTGGTGTTTTTGACCTGATTACCAGTAGGTGAAACAATAGGTTTTTTGGTAGGTGATGTATTAGTAACGGTGTTTTGACTACCACTGGTGGTATTTATCTGTTGCCCTTGTTGGGCTTCACTTGGGCCTTTGGCTAAAGCTGGAGTGGTGGCTAACAAGAAGAGAACGGGCAGGATGAGATAATTTTTCATGGCAAGATTAATCATTAACTATGTTAATAGTATCACTTTGTGAAAAAAGATATTTTCTGGTATGTATGGTTACCAAATCTAGAAGTTGATTTATTCGTATCTAAGAGCATCAATTGGATCAAGAGAAGCTGCTTTTTTAGCGGGGGAATAACCAAAGAACATGCCAGTTGCAAACGTAATAGCAAAGGATAGGAGGACGCTCCACCAAACAAAAATTATTTTTAATCCCATGGATAACAGGAGATAATATATGGCGATTGAAGTAACTGCCCCAACCACAAATCCTACTAGAGTTAAAATAAAGGCTTCAAATAAAAATTGGGTTAATATGTGAACATCTTTAGCCCCTATAGCTTTTCGAATTCCAATTTCTTTAGTTCTCTCTGAAACAGTCACATACATAATATTCATAATCCCAATTCCTCCAACTAACAAAACAATAAACCCTACGCTACCAAGTAGTAAAGCCATGGTCTGGGAAGAACTTTGAGCCGAGGCCACCGTAGTCCCCATGTCTTTGAGACGAAAATCATCAGCATTTTCTGGTCCCAAATTGTGGGATTCTCTTAAAATACTGGTCAGTGAATCCATGGTTTGGTCTAGAACATCCACGTTAGTAGCGTTTACATTGAAGGAAAATTTTCCGGTTTTTCCCAAGACATAACGATAAGCCGAAGAATAGGGTGTAAAGACACTTTCGTCGATAGTAATCGGACCAAAAGCACCACCTTTATAGGCAGCAATTCCAATAATTTCGAATTCTCTTTTCCCCAAAACAACACTTTCACCGATTACTTTTGGATCTCTCGTCCCAAATAATTCTTCGGCTACAGTTGCCCCAAGAATAGCTACTTTGTTGTGGTTGTCTTCGTCATCCTGAGTAAAAAACTGTCCACTAACAAGATCTAAATTAGCCACTTTTGCAAAGTCAAAGTAAGTGCCAACAACCGAAAAATTGGTAACATTATCACTATTAGAAATATTTACCTTGCCGGTTAGCATAGGAACAGCATCGGCAACAGTGCTAATTGTTTTAACTAATGGAATATCGTCGACAGAAAGTTTTGACGGTTCTCCGGCAGTTGAAGGGGCGTTAATAAGGATGGTGGTGACTGACATGTTGGAGTATTGGGCTTCGATATCTTTTTTGGCACCTTCCCCCAAAGCTACTACCATAATAATAGTGGTGGTGCCAATCATAATACCGAGTGTGGTCAAAAATGACCGAAAAATGTTAGCTCGAAGTGAATTCCAAGATAATCTAAATAATTTTAATAAAAATTTATAAGAGCTCATACGGATTTTTCTTTAGTAATTCGACCGTCCTTTAAGTAAATGACACGGTGAGTTAATTGGGCTAAGTGGGGGTCATGGGTAACCATAAGTATGGTTTTGCCATATTTTTTATTTAAAGACAGAATTAGATCCATGATTTCTTTACCGGTAATAGAATCTAAATTTCCAGTTGGTTCATCAGCTAAAATGAATTCCGGATTATTAATAAGAGATCTAGCGATAGCCACTCGTTGACGCTGGCCACCGGAAAGTTCGTTGGGTTTGTTGTTAAATTTATCCTGCAATCCGACCATACTAAGCAGTTCTTTGGCTCGATCATAATTTTCTTGTTCGGTGTAGAAACTTGGTAAGGCTACATTTTCTAACGATGAAAGGGTGGGGATTAAATTAAAATTTTGAAAAATAAAACCGATGTATTTATTGCGAATATCAGCCAATTGATCAGAAGATAAATCAGAAACTAGTCTGTCTTGAATATGATATTTACCGCTGCTTGGTTTATCGAGTGCCCCAATAATATTTAAAAGTGTCGATTTACCCGAACCTGAGGGACCCATTAAGGCCACGAATTCACCCTTCTTGATATCAAAATCTATCCCCTTAAGGACGGAAAATTCAGTATCTTTGATAAAGTAACTCTTTTTGATGTCTTCCAGAGAAATAATTTGATTGTTCATCTTAGTTACGGATAAGAACTTCTTGCCCCACTGATAGTCCGCTAATAACTTCAACACTCTTTCCGTCTGTAAAGCCTGTCTTTACTAATGTCTTCTTGAAATCACCATTAGATTCTCTAACATCAACATAAGACTGGTTTTCTTCCCGATAAACAGCTTTATTAGCTACTGCAACGATGTCCTTAACTTCCTTGGTGACGAAATAAATAGAGCCTTCCATACCATCCAGCAGACGGAAACTGTCTGGATTTTCAATACTGGCTATTATTTTATAAGAAGAAAGACCATTATTATCAATAACAGACAGAGGTGAGAGGTAAATAAGTTTTGAAGGGAATTGTTCTTTATTGTAGGCGTCCAAAGTTACCTTAACACTTTGTTCATCGCTGATTTTTAGGACATCATCCTCCTCGGCATAAGCAACAAAAGAGATTGAATCTGGTTTGATAAAAATGACTGACGAGTCTTGGTTTTGAGTACTAATACTTTGCCCTTCTTTAAAACCGATCTGGGCGACTATCCCGTCAACTGGAGAGACTATAGTGGCATCCTGAAAAGCTCTTCTAGCAGATAATACTTCGTCATAGGCGGAATCTCTGGCTGCCTGAGCGGTAGTTCTTAAAGCTCTTTGAGCAAAGGTCTCATCAGTGTCATTGTCTTTAACCTCATCTTCAATTTTTTCAGCAATGGCCTGTTTATCACGAAGTGTATTTTCGGCTTGTCGCAGGTTAATACTTAACTCCTGCAAATCTAAACGAGCAATTGCCTGGCCTTTATATACCGGGTCCCCTTCTTTGACTAACACTTGAGCGACTTTACCGCTGGTTAAAAAATTAGACTGATAACTATCGATGGTTAATTTTCCGTCGACAGAAAAAGCAATTTGCAAATCTGTCTTGACTACCTTGGCTGTATTTTGTGGAGAATCGGTTGATCTAGCTGGTACGCTTTTAAACCACCAAAATATGAGTAATAAAAAAAGAAAGATACCTCCAATAATAATTTTTTTATTTTTTAATATTTTTTTCATCTAAATACCCTTTATTTTGATATATTCGATATTTTCTGATCCATCGGTCCAAATTGAAACATAAGTACCTTTTGATAAATCGGCAATATCTGCACTAATCATCTCTCCGTTGGCTTCCCCAGATCCTTTTACCAAGGGAGTGCCTACTGGAATAATTAATGAAATCTCTTCAGTTTCTAAGTTCTCTTTTTCAGACTCCCGCACAGCTGCCTTCTCCTCGGGCGAAAGTGATTGCATCTTCACTTTTTTGGCGGCCTGTTCTGCTTCACTTAGAATAACTCTATTTATCTCTTTGGCAATCTTAATCTCATTACCTAAAATTGAAGTAATAATTCCACTAATTTCTGCTGGTCTATCGGGAGATGTTTTGGAGATAATTGACTCCGAGACGATTGTCTCCTCTTTTGTTTGGGTATAAAAATAATAGGCGACAAAAGTGATTAAAACTAGAATGATTGGGATAATAATTTTTTTCATATACATATAAATACTAACATTTATACAAGTTACTCCGTGCTTTTCTTTCAGTTT
>DDWP01000003.1:22901-23533 GCA_002345725.1 Candidatus Shapirobacteria bacterium UBA2283 | reverse complement strand
CCTAACTGTCCCACTTAATTGGACAATATACAACTTGTTTATCTGGAAGAAGAAAAAATAATCGGCTTTATTTGAGTTTCACTTTACAGCTCGTATTTCCCCCCTTGTCTCCATTCCTAGCTCCTCAAAAGTCAATTTAAATACTGAATTTGTTTTTCCAGCACTTGCCCATATTTCCTCATAATTTGCCAAATCTTCGTCAATTATTGTCCTAATTTTACTCTTGTGTCCCCATGGTGGCACTCCTCCGATTACAAAACCAGTCTTGTCCTTAACATAATCAGCATCTGCTTTTTGTAGCCCAAACCTTTTTTCATCTACCCGATTTGAACCTGAAGCAACTACTAGAACGGGAAGATTACTGTCATCTATGAATATCAGTGACTTAGCAATTTGCGCCACACTACAGCCCAAACTATCAGCCGCTTCTTGCGCTGTACGTGTACTTTTACCAAATACTATAGGTTTCTTATACATTGTGTTATAATACCCTGTTTACAAAAAACATATTACTTTAATTATATTATGAAAGGTATCGTTTTAGCAGGTGGACACGCTACTAGACTTCGTCCGTTAACCAAAATTACTAGCAAGCAACTCTTGCCGGTCTACGACAAGCCAATGATTTATTA
>DDWP01000003.1:0-22774 GCA_002345725.1 Candidatus Shapirobacteria bacterium UBA2283 | reverse complement strand
AACTTTATCGGTAACGATAGCGTTACCATGATTCTTGGTGACAATATTTTTGACCAAGATTTTTCCGAGGAAGTCAGACTCTTTAACGGTGGTGCTATGATTTTTGCCAAAAAAGTTGAAGATCCACAGCGCTTTGGTGTCGTCGAATTTAACGATGATATGAAAGCTCTAAGTATTGAAGAAAAACCAGCTACTCCTAAAAGTAACTACGCAGTTGTCGGACTTTATGTTTATGATAACCGTGTTGTTGAATACGCTAAGAACTTAAAACCATCAGCTAGGGGAGAGATAGAAATTACCGATTTGAACAATATCTATCTTCAAAATCAAGAGCTTAAGGTCAACATCTTCGGTGGTTTATGGGAAGACGCGGGCACCTTCGATAGTTTGGCCAGAGTTAACAACATCATGTTTGAGCGTCACCAACAAAAAGTCAAAGTTGAGCTTGATGATCTAAAAAAACAATTGGTCGAAATCTCTCTTGAAAGAGACGGTCTCAAAGATCGTCTTGCCAGACTTGAGTTCAACAGCTCCTCTAAGCCACAATTCTGATAGATTGCCTTTTGTCGCCATCTGTTATTAAATATTCTTAATGAAGAATACAAACAAACAGACTGGAACGGACATTAAGCAATTACTTTCTCGCCTTGAGACATTTATCGAACTTTATGCTGTCAAGAAAGCCCCCGCCCTACCTGCCGAAGCCAAGGACATTGTCGTCAAGTACTCACCTTATTTGGCTGCTATCGTCTTAATTTTTTCCGTACCAGCCCTATTAACTCTTTTTGGCCTTGGTATACTTATTAATCGTTATGCCTATCTTGGCGGCGTTTATTATGGCTCAGCCTTCTCTCTTGACTTACTATTTTTGCTCGCTTCAATTGTCTTGAGTACTATGGCTATCCCGGGGCTTTTTGCTCGTAAAGCTTCTGCTTGGAGATTGGTTTATTTCTCTGTACTTGTTAATACTCTCAGATCAGTTGTCAGTCTTAATCTTGGTGGTCTTATTATCGGATCAGCTATTTCTCTGTACATCCTCTTTCAAGTCAAAAGCTACTACAAATAAATTTTGCGGGCTTATAGTGTTCTAATGCTCAATCTGTTGGCCGGTCCAAGTCCAAACCAGCTATCACCATGTATTATCACTACTATATCCTTACTTTTTAGTAATCCACGTTTTTTTATTTGATCAAATATTGGGTCTTCACTAGTATATTTTTCTGTATCAAATTTTTTAAAAAACGGTAGTACGCCAAATGATAAACACAAGCTGTTCAAGACCCTTTCGTTATTGCTTATAGCAATTATTGGTGTTCGTGGGCGGTGTCTAGACATTAGTATTGCTGAGGTCCCACCTCTAGTAAACACGATGATACTTCTGGCTGGATTATTAATTTCTGGAGAAATCATTTTCGTGGCTGTTTCGGTCAGGATGTCAGTCAAATTACTTGCTTTGATCACCTCGGTACTTACCTTTATTGAATTTTCGCAAAATCGAGCAATTTTGTCCATTACCTTCACCGCCTCTACTGGGTGTTTACCTAGCGCCGTCTCTTCAGATAACATTAATGCATCAGTTCCATCAAATACTGCGTTGGCCACATCAGTCGCTTCAGCTCTAGTTGGAGTTGGACTTTCCGTCATTGAATAAAGCATTTCTGTCGCTACTATCACTGGTTTCCCAAAGCTCCTAGCTCTGTTTACTATTTCTTTTTGAAAGAAGGCCAATTCTTCTATTGGTGTCTCTCGTCCCAGATCTCCTCTTGCCACCATCAGCCCGTCAGCCTCTTTAGCTATCGACTCTAGGTTTTGAATCGCCTTTGCATTCTCGATTTTGGCCATTACTTTTATGCCTTTTCCGGCAAATCTTTTTTTAAGTGTCACTACATCTTCCTTGCCTTTTAGATACGACAAGGCTAGCCAATCAAAGTCTTCGATCTGGTTTTTAAAGTCCTTGCTCGGCACGTCCACCAATATTGCCACTCTCAATTTTAGTTTCTCAGCATTCTCTCTTATTATTTTTATCCTTGAATTGTGCCAGCCATCTTCACCATATTTCATGTTAAATCGAAAAACATTGACACCGGCTTTTAACAGGTCGATTATCACTTCCTCTTTTTCACTTGCTGGGCCTACAGTTGCCACTATTTTTGTCCTTCTCATTAGTTAACTATACATCAAGTTATAGTTGATGGTTGTCGAAGGGCGTAAACACAAACACGTTAGATCTTTAAGACGGTACCACCTATCTTTATGACACAGTTGGGAGTTCCGTAATTATAAACCCCGATCTTCAGTAGCCTTACCAAATCTAGTCGGAGCTATGCCTCTAATAAATCCGTCTCGTGCCATTTCTGCAGCTTGGGCTATTTTTTTTCTGTTTTCAGCCATTTGTTCTTCTTGTTCATGCCGTGCTAATAATTGTAGACCCACATATTGTTGTCGCTGTTGTCGTGTAAATCTCGACATAGTAGGCGGAAGGTCTGAATACTGCCCAGTATCTATCTCTTGTTTGTATTGATCAGTTGGGTCAGATACGATAATATACTCGCGTCCCCTTTTAATAATCATAGTCCTATAATATCACAACAAACGACATAAGTAAATGCAGTGAAGGGGCTGATTCGAAACTAAATTATTTGGCCATATATTTTCTCAAGGCCTTTACCATCGTATTTTGGGTACTTCATAAAACGTTCCATAATTAAGAGATGGCTTTTATCTTTCCATTCTTCCCTTTCTTCTGGTGTGATTAGTGCAAGCACCTCTTCTTTCCACTGCTGAGGATAATGTTTGTATTCCTCTTTTATCTGATACAGGAGCTTAAGGTCACTACCACATTCAGCTGCTGTATAACTAGTTATCATGTCTGTCCAGATAATAGCTTTCTTAATTCTTACCTCGTCAATTTTCAGGGTCAACTTGAGTGATTTAACAATCTCAATTGTTAGAAGCAGCCTTTCTAGGACAACGACCTCTCCGGGATAGTCGTAGTCAGCCTTAATACCAAATCTCTTATGAATATCAAAATACCAATCTAAATACTTTTTTTCTACCTCTCTACTAACTGACTCTTTCACACAGATAAAAGTATCGATATCGTGATCCTCATTGGCATATCCTTTTGAAAAACCACCACAAATAAATCCAAATAGCATGTTTTCGCCAAATATTTCAGGTAACACCTTTTTTGTTTCCTCCTGGATTTGGTAGATAGTTTGTTTGTCCATAAGCTTAACTAGAGTTCTAATTTATTAATGTAACTATTAATTATTGCGATTTTTTTTCTTAAAAACAAGTTTGACTTCTTAACAAGAATCTCCGTGTTTCGAGTATATAGTGAGTAATACATCTCAGAGCTTGAATTTAAGGAGGTTAGTGGACAAGAAGAGATATCAACAACATAGTTACAGAGCTTGCTAGTCTCAAGATTCTTGATCTGCATTTCATAGCTTGACTCAATATTGTCTGTGGCGATAATAAGATCAAATTTTTGAGATAGATTACAGTCACGCAACATATCTGGCTTTAGAATTTCAACACCTTCAAGGTATCCTCTTAAACGCTTCTTTGCTCTTTTTGTATCCCGAGTTACTAATAATATTTTTGAGTATTTTTTATTACGACTATTAGATCTAACAATTGATTGGTTTAACATGCCTGCCCCGATTAGAATAGCAATATCTGACTCACCTTGACTAATGTAGTCATAAATTAACCCTCCGTGAGCTGGGGCATAGAAGTTAAAGTTCTCCCGAATACTTTTGGCATAAGCTAATATTGCAGTGAAACCATTTTTTTTTGGAAAAGCACTTAAAAACGAGTTGATTGCCCCCTCAACTTGGAAATAAATGGCTTTTTCGCCAAGGATCTTTGATTCCAATCCAGTAGCTATTCTCAGTAGTCTTCTTTTGGCCTCAAGACTATCCGAAATATATCGATGACTGCTTGGTAGTTCTTTGAGATTCACGGATGACAGTTCTTCTGATGGATAATATTCAACTCGGTGGCAAGTAAGCAGTGCCATACCCAGCTTTGGATTGAACGGTTTGTTTTTGTGTTCAAGGCTCAGTTTAGCTAACTCAAGTTCATTTGAACAGCAATGGTGGTCGGTGTAGTAACAATACATAACAATACTTAATTTATTTTTGCGATTGCAGCACCACAGTCAAAATATGCCCTCCGATTCCATCGGTAACCAAATTCTAATTTTCCACCACGATGATACATGAATAAGTTCGTTACCCAGCCTCTATCCGTTGACAGATACTCTTCAAAAACTGAATCTACTGACAAGTCGACGTTTCTTTGAAATCTGTTGGGGTTTATTAAGACAATCCAGCATAAGTCAACTCCAGACAACGCCATTATGTCATCTCTGAAGGATATATCTTCGCGAGCCCTTCTCGGAGTCCACCCAGCATAATGATTACCCATATCTACATCTAAAACTAATAAGTCCCCAGGAACATTCAGTTCTAGATCAATTCGAGGGAATGTCATTTTTTGAATACACTGAATTCTATCTGGACCAAGCTGACCCTTACGATAGTGGGTAAAATTACCGTCACGATTCACAATCAATAGCTCACACACTTGGTCGACTAAAACTCCGATTTCAGCATATGGATCTTCAACCTTGTACATTTTTGCCAGATACGACATCTTGGGCACAATTACCCTTGTGTACCCTCTCGGCACACGGACTTTCTTTTTGCTGTTGTAGTATCCCTTGTCCATTTTTGCATTTTTTAGTAATTTCTTGATACTCGCTAGCTGCGTGTCTAAGCTCTTTGACCAGGAAGCTGGCTCGAATCTTTCTTGCAATAAGACATGGTCCTGGTCGTATAGCCTTTTAGGCCTGCTGAAGTTCAGTAGTTTTTGAACAAATCTATTTGTATTCATTTAGAGTTTTACCTAATAATTTGAGACCTAAACAGAAGTTTTCCTGACTCTCTAATAAAGTGACACGAAACAGAGAATCCGTGTCGTCACCAATGCAAGCACCAGGAAATATAGATGCCCCATTCTTTATAAGACTTAAGAAAAGGTTGTAGCTAGAACCAGCTATCTTTGGGAGTATAAGTACGTTAATTCCACCAAAATCGTAAGCAGCTTCAATGTACGTTTTGTTTTCATCCAACCATTTTCGCAATGTTTTTTGATTGGAACCAAGTTTATATTGATTCTGTTTTGTAGAGTCAACGAAATCGTAATATAGTTCTGCCAGTTTTTCGAGTTCAATGCCATATCTTTCAGATAGAAAAATTAATTCTTTTGTTTGGTCGGTACTCGAATGCTGGATGTATTCAAAAAAGCATATGAACTCGATCAGTAAAAAGAATATGCTTGGAGGTCCACCATAGTTGGAAGAGGCCCAATCGTAGTATTTGCTCAAGTATTCTTTGCTTGCCAGCATGAATCCCAACTTCATTCCAGGGATACCAAATTTTTTTGAAAAACTAACAACTCTAATTACATTGCTATTATTTATCTCTTGTGGATATTTTAGGGGTTCAAACCACATTCCTTCATCAATAATCAAATATACATCTCTGTTGTTGATAATTTTTAAGACCCCTTGCCAAAAAATTTCAGAAAAGATCCTGCCTTCGACCCCGATAGCATTGGTAAGTAGTAAAATTTTTGAAGATTTTGATTCTAATTTGGCCGCAATATTAAGCAATATTTCATCCTCCGTATCTAACGAAGAAATGAACTTCACCTTTTTAAAGTTTCTCGAAGCAGATTTTAGTATTGACGGATAAAAAGGTTTAAGGGCTATTAGTTCAGCTTTTGGTATTAGAGTCTTGAGGTGGCAAAATATTTGATTTAAGGCGAACACGTTACCCATTGTAATCGCCACGTTGTCGTTCTTGTAGTAGTACCGACTGTCATTAAAATACAAGTTAGCAAATTTACAAATAGCCTCAAACGAATTGTTGTGGCCTAGAGAATCAGAATAACCGGCCCAATGCTTATCGAGGGAATAGTTTAAACAAAAAGAAAATAATTTAGGATATACGACATGGTTGTCCTCCCAGCTTCCTCGACTAAGGATTATATTAGAGTCTGAATCAAATCTCCCGTATAAATCTTCCTGAAAAAACTTATTAAAATTACCTTTACTCCAGTGAATAGAGTTGATTGGTTTCATACTAAAATTAGTGGATTATACACCCAACGATTATATTCACAAGGGGTCAAGTAAGTATCTGTTACATACCATTCTGACAGACTTATATTGGTTAGTAAGTGATGAAATTAGAGTGTATCTACGTCAATATTGAATTTTGATAGTGTCTTTTTTAATAGAGAAGGGGGAATTCTTTTTTTGAACCTTTTCATCGCCTCTTGTCGGTCCATTTCTCCAAATCGAATTAAACGACTAAAAGTTATGTCGTAATTGGCAACTTTGTACTTTCGACCCAAATATGCAGTTAAGAACGACAGTTCACAATTGGTCGATTTTGGTGGAAAACTATGTTTTATTTGTTTCCAACCAAGACTGTTGAGGATGGAGTCCGCCTCCAACCTTTCTTGATTTAAGTAATGCCAGGGAGAAGTTACGACTATCGAGCCATCATCATCTACCTCAGATAAAATATCTTTTAGTTCATTAAACTGCCCTAGATATTTTTTTAAATTATTCATGACAGTCCGGTATCTTTCAGAATACTTTTGGTGAGTCGGAATTGTGCTGTTTTTTGTCATGGCACCTATTCTTTGTGCCATTGTTGCACCGGTAAAGACAATTTTAACACCCTCTTCTCTGGCAATTTTCTTTGCAATTTTTATAGGTGAGATAAATAGCTGACATGCATCGCATAAACTTATCTGTTTTCTGAATTCACTTTTTAGAAAGTGTTCAAACCCCTTTTTTACTTCATTATAATGATATAGTCTCCAATCTACGCCAAGCTTCTCAGCAGCATTCTGAACATTTTCTACCATTCCTTTAACTAGGAACTGATTAGAAAAGATAATCGCTAGAGGATTCAGATGCAGTATTTTTTTGATGGCATACAGAGCCATAACACTGTCTTTTCCGCCACTACACGCAACAATACAGTCATATTTATTCTTGCCTCTTTCTTCAGCGAGTAGTTTATTAAAATCTGATTTATTTGTATAAAGATGAAAATCTTTGTCTGACTCTATGGTTTCCTGTTCATGACAGTAACTACATTCTCCTTTGCAGTCAAAAGATATAAATGGTGTGTGTTCATTTAATATGCATTTTGTACAATATTTCATATACTGCCTTTTTCCAAATACAACACTATTAATTAATAATGTTTACTGATGGATTCCAACAAATAAATAAAGTGACAGATTATAATACTTTTTTAAGACAATTGAAATCTAGCTGAACATATCGGTCGCTAAGGTTTCTTCTTTTACCATCTCATTAGGCTATAGTGTGATATTATTTCTTTACAAATGTCACGATACTTAATTAATGGTGGTAATCCACTTCGGGGCGAGGTTTCTATTCGTGGCGCAAAAAATGCCAGTTTTAAGCAAGTAATTGCTTCACTCCTTTCTCCTTCTACCACTAAGCTACTTAATCTGCCCGACATATCCGATATTCATCTTACCGAAAGTATCGCCAAAAGTATGGGTTCACAGATATCCCTAATTGGCAATCACTCCATTGAAATTACCACTTCCAAGATAACTAGTACTAAGGTGCCTAGTGGCACTGGTGATAAGTCACGATCTTCTTTTATGTTTGCCGCCCCATTATTGGCTCGAGTAGGGGAGGCAATTATTCCTTTACCTGGCGGTGACAAACTTGGTGCTCGACCTCTCGATCGACTTTTTGATTGTTATCGTCAAATGAATATCAATATTGAAGAATTTGATGATCATCTTCGTTTTACCACTACTGGTCTCAAACCTGTCCATTATGACTTTCCCAAACCATCACATACAGTCACTGAAGTTATCTTAATGACCTGTGCCTTAACTCCAGGGGAAAGTATCATTGGCAACTCTGCCATTGAACCAGAGATAGACGACCTCATTTGTATGCTTAATTCTATGGGTGCCCAGATCAAACGTGACCCAACTAATCCAAAAACAATTATTATTAACGGAGTTTCTTCTTTGCATGGTACCGAGCATCAAGTCATTGCCGACAGAAACGAAGCAGTTACCTTTGCTTGTGCTGCTTTATCTACTAAAGGCCACATTAATATTCTTCGAGTTCGACCCAGAATCATTGAGACTTTTCTTCAAACTATCGAAAAAATGGGTGCCAAGGTCACTCGTGGTCATGATGAAGTAGATATTATTTATAATGGTGGACTTACTGCTATCGACATAGAAACTCAAGCAGAACCAGGATTCATGACCGATTGGCAGGCCGTTTTTAGTCTAGTGCTCACTCAAGCTGTTGGTTGCAGTAGTGTGGTTGAGAGAGTCTTCCCTTATCGATTTCAACATATCAAAACTTTAAATGATATGGGTGCCAAGACCAAGTTCTTCAATCCGATTGTCAAAGACCCCAAGGACTATTATGAATTTAATCCAGAGAGTGATCGTCCGGAATACTTCCATGGGGTTAAAATATACGGACCAAGTAAGTTAAAACCTTGCCATCTGTCGGTCAGTGATCTTAGGGCTGGGGCTATGGCTACTTTGGCCGGATTAACTGCTGAAGGCTTGTCGACCATAGAAGGTACGGAGTTTATTGAAAGGGGTTATGAGAGGCTTGCCGACCGTCTTCGTGCCCTTGGTGCCGACATCCAATATATCAAGACCTGACCATGTTCCGTAAACCCATATTTCTCTATCTCATATCTATTTTTTCCGCAGTTTTTATTGTTGTCTTAATATCTTTTTTTATTTATAAACTTAAAAATAAGAATTATAAATTACCACCCACTACACCCACTGTTGTTTTGCCCTCTCCTACCCCAACCCCCGACCCAGACCGATCTTTTTCTATTCTACTTTTAGGCTATGCTGGAGCCAATCACGATGGTGGTGGTCTTACTGATTCAATTATTCTTTCTCGTATCCGACCTCACGATCAACAAATAGATTTAATTTCAATTCCTCGTGACCTCTGGGTGGAAGTCTCTCCCGATAAATTCACCAAGATCAATTCTATTTTACCTTTGTCTGGTTCCGAAGCACTCAAGAGTGTTGTTGCCAGTATTTCGGGCGAAACTATTGAGCATCATATTGCCATAGACTTCAATGGTTTTATAAAAGTCGTCGACATCCTTGGTGGAGTTGATCTAAAGATTACCCGCCCTTTTGTAGATTTATTTTACCCACTTGATGTCGGTGCCACTGATACTTGTGGCAAAAGTCCAGAGGAGGTCACTGCTTTGTCAGCCACCATGTCAGGAGAGAAATTAGACCATCAGTTTACCTGCCGTTATGAACAACTAGTTATGAACATTGGCACTACTCATCTTGATGGTGCTACCGCCTTGAAATACGCCCGTTCCCGTCATTCTGAGTTTGATGGTGGAGATTTCAATCGTAGCAACCGTCAACGTCAAGTTCTTTTAGCTGTCCGCGATAAAGCACTGAATATTAATATTTTCCCTAGAATCATTCCAATTTTTAATACATTAAAATCACATCTTCGCAGTGACCTGTCTGTTTCAGACTTGGAAAAGTATCTTTTTCGAGCACTCGAATTTTCAAAATACGACATTAATTCGATATCAATTAATGATAAGAATTTTCTTACCCAATCTTATAGCAGTAGTCGTCAATCAATTCTTATCCCTCGATCAGGACTAAATGATTACTCAGAGATTCGACAATTTATTGCTACTTCCTCTGCAGTGCTTGAGCAATAATCCCCGGCACCTTCTTGTCTAATATGCTTGGCAATAGCTGTACGTTGGATAGTTGATTCAAGTTATATTCATATATCGCTTTCGCTGCCAACAATTTCATCTCAGTGGTTATCTTGTTAGCTTTCATCTCCAAGAGTCCTTTGAATACTCCAGGATAGGCCAAAGCATTGTTTATTTGGTTGGGGATATCTGATCTTCCGGTGGCTACGATCAACGCCCCACCTCTTATAGCTTCATCTGGCATTATCTCTGGCGTCGGATTAGCCATAGCAAATACTATCGAGTTTTCATTCATACTTTTCACCATTTCTATATCGATGGCGTTAGCTACAGATACCCCGATAAATATATCCGCTCCCACCATACCTTCTTTAATAGACTTTGTTTTTTCTTGTCCAGTTATTTTTGCTAGCTCCATTTTATATTTATCAAGATCACTTCTATCACTTGCCACCAAGCCCTTAGAATCATATATCCCTATATCACCAATGGATATCTCATCTTTTGCTGCCACTAATAATTTCGTAATTGCATTGCCGGCCGCTCCGGCTCCAGAGACAACGATTTTAACCTTTTCTTTGCCAGTTAGCTTTATTGCTCCCATCAGGGCAGCTAAGGTTACTATGGCTGTTCCATGTTGGTCATCGTGAACTATTGGTATATCCAGCTCGTCATTCAATCTGCTTTCAATTTCAAAACACCTTGGTGCCGATATATCCTCCAAGTTTATTGCTGCAAAATTAACTGCCAACCTCTTAACAGTTTTAATTATTTCTTCTGGATCCTTTTCTGACAAACACAGAGGAAATGCATTTAACCCAGCAAATTCTTTAAATATCACACATTTCCCCTCCATTACGGGTAGTGCTGCCGCTGGACCGATATCTCCAAAGCCAAGCACTGCTGTCCCATCAGAGATCACCGCAATCATTTTTCCCGCCATGGTGTAGTCTCGGACTGTTTCTGGCTTGTCCTTAATTTCCATACATATCTTACCTACATTAGGGGTATATATATTAGATAATGTTTCCCTGTCATTAACTTCTACTGTCGAGTTAACCTCAATCTTTCCTGTTTTTCGTTTGTGTATTTCAAATACGTCCATATTTGTTTAAAGTAATAATTCAATTATTTTTGTCGTTGATTTATCTGGTACAAATTGAACTGTTTTCAGTTCTGCTCCGACATCTTTCGCTTGTTGTCGTTTTATCTCCATAATTTTATCACCTTCGGTTGCTGTAATCACTTTTGGTCCAATTAATTTTATGACTTGTGAGTAGTCGATATCTTCTGGAGGGAGCTTGACCACCACATCAACACTTTTCAGATTGACTAAAATTTCCGCTCGATCATTTTGATTATTAATCGGTCTATTTTCCCCCTTTAATCTTTTTATTCTTTCGTCAGACTCAAGCAATACTACCAATGTTTTGCCGTGTTCTTTTGATTTATTGAGAAATACGATATGACCTATGTGTAATACATCAAAACAACCGCCAGTTAGGACAATGTCTCCACCTAGACCTTTAACTTTATCAATTAATTCTTTTATATTTACTACCATTCTTATTTTCTTCCCTTCTGCAAGACTTTATAGAAAATCACTCCAGGGTACATTTTGAAAAACTCTACTTTTTCTTTGTTTTCAAATGCTATCACTTTTTTCCCAAGTAGTTTTTCGCATTTCTGACATTCAAGTTCTTTTTTATCTTTTATTTCACTCTCACCCAATATAGACTTAAAAATAATCTTACCTATTGGTCCATACCCCTCTTTGTCGTATTGGCAGATAGTGGTTGCGCAATCCGTACATTTTATTTCCACCTCCATGTGAGCTTTTCTTTTCCCATGAGGGTATCTATCATAACTCATCAATTTCTTCATANNTTAATTGGATAACTATCCCCAATAGCCCTAGTTTCTTCAACCATCACCGATATCATCTCGTCATAATCTCTTATTGGTAAATTCAATGCCACGAAGTCATCTAATTCAAGTTTGATCGTTGGGCGGGAAGATTTATCATCAGTCGGTAGTACGTCGATACCAAAATGACCCAACACGTCTTTTCCAATATCGTATTTTGATTTCAACACATCAAAGGCCACATTAATCTCCTTGCAATCAACTTTTCCCTCAACATATTGTTGAGTCACATTTGATAAATGGCCAATGTAGGTAGGTTCAAATTTCCATGAAGTATCGTATACAGCTGGTGTTTTTAAATATATGTTTTTTAACAGGCGATTATAAGACCTATCGTTTAGCATATTTGGGCTAAAGCCAAAAACCGTGTGTGGTCTAATTATTAAGCTGCCTGCTTTTGCGCTTTGACAGGCAGACTCACCGTATGCTTTTGATTGGCCATAAAAATCATTTTTATTTAACGCCACTGCTGAGGATATAAAAATAACTTTAGCCCCGATCTCATTAGCTACTTTTACTATATTATCAGTCCCTAGAAAGTTAACATTTTCAACTATTGTTTTTTGTTCATCATTTTGTGGACTTACAGGAAAAGCAGCGTTATGGACAACAAACTCTGGTTGGAGTTGTGACAATACATCTCGTACTGATTCAATATCTGAAACATCCATTTTCACTAAGCCGTCATTAGCAATTGACTTGTAATATGTCCCCGACACCAAGTAGTTTTTTGACAAGTCTCTAAAGAGTCTCGCTCCAATATAACCACTCGCACCGGTAATGAGGATTTTTGCTTTGTCCATGGGTATGATTTTACACCATAAGTTCTGGTTGAAAAAGCGTAGGTTATAATCAACCATGATTACTTACAAGAGTATATTGGCTGACCAAAAGATAATTGATGAGTATACAAAGATAGATGCTCAAAATATTTACCCCTTTAGTCACGGTCTCCAACACGCAGCAAATGTAGCCGAGATAGTAGGTAAAATAGCCGATATATTAGGTATAGTTGACAATCAAAAACAATATTTGCAAATAGCCTGTGCGCTACATGACATTGGTCAGGCTAGTGGTCGAGAAAATCATGAGTTAAGGGCTAAGCTTTTTTCTCAAGAGTATCTCCCAAACGAGATACCGAAAGATAGTTTGAATGAAATATTGTTGGCTATCGAAAAACACGATCAAGAAACAGATCTTGACGAGCTATCTCTGTTCACTAACTTGGTATGTTTTGCCGACAAAATGGACTTTTCTCAAAAAAGATTAGAGAAAGATTATGAGAAGAAGTTTGGCTATCTTATTTATAGCGATATTGTTGATATTAACTTTGAATATGATGAAGGCTGTTTCAAGATACTAATTACTACAAATAAAATAAGTAACGCCATAGAGTTGCTTGAAGAGCGTAGTTTTTTTAAGAAGGTGATTAAGTCAGGTATCGCCGTGTCAAAGAAACTAAAGGCCTCCTGCAAGATTCTCGTCGATCAAAAAGAAGTTGACATCAGTTCTTATCTCTAACCTCATCTTTGCCTGATCTGTTAGCTTGCTGGAATGACTATCGAACAAAAGCTAGTTACTTAGAAAGTAACTTTTAATATTATCAATCACTTTTTTACCCAACCTATCTACCGACTCTCTTGTTTTACCGGCAGTAATTGGTAGAGCAATTACATTCGGTAAGTCCTTAATTTGATCAATGTATTCCTGATTATCAACAATAAAGAAATTTTGACGTTTGCCAATCCATTCTACAAAACTTGGTAAGTCAAAAACTGTCCCGATAGCAGTATTTACTAGAACTGTTTTTGGTTTTATTAAGTCAAATTCTGTTTTACCGATTATATTTAGATTTCTTGGCACACTGATTGAAATAACATCTGAAGTTGACAGTATTTGATTAAGCTCTTGATATACCAGTCCTTTATTTTCCCACTCGCTATTTTGTGTTCGAGAGTAATAGATCACCTTCATATTAAAACCAAGTGCTAATCGAGCCACCTGTTGTCCAACAGCTCCCAGTCCAATTATCCCCAGTGTTTTGCCGTTAAGCTCAGTCGGTATTGAATCGAGTTGATATTTACCAAACCCACGATGCAAATTAAGTAATTGAGCAAAAATAAACTCGGCTGTCGCTTCGTCACCATAATCTATTACATTTTTTAGCTGGATATTGTGCTTCTTTACTTCCTCGACGTCGACTTTAGTTAAACTAGTTCCACAAATCCCGATGTACTTTAAGTTTGGACAAGTATCAAGAACCTTTTTAGTTATAGTTGAGTTCCAAGATCCTAACACCGCATCAGCATTTCCAATTCTTTCAATCGTTTCTTCTTCTGATTGACTGTCGGTATCGTAAAAAACAACCTCTTGATTTGAATAATTTTCTATCTGCTCCATCACCTCAGACGGCAGATTAAGAATATTGATCGTCGATATTTTGTTGAATTTATTCATTCACTATTATAACTTCTTTAATAATTCCAGATCATCAGAAATCAAAGCCTCTTTTTTAGCCCTTGTCCACCCTTTCAGTTGTTTTTCTCTTCGCATTGATTTTAGCCTAGTATCAAATTCTTCGGAGTATACTAATTTAAAGTCATTATGTTCTTTTGTAAACTTCGCCGCCTTATCCAGATGAAAAATGTGTTCATGAGTTCGTTTGGTCAAATCATTTGTTTGACCGATATATAAACTGTTGTCTATGCTACGCAAAATATAGACGTAATACATATTTCCTTCGACTCGTCCTGAGTTTATCGAATGGGCTCGCTCAGGATGATCGACTCACAAGATGGTTATAACTGTGAGCGAACGAAGTGAGTCGAATCAGTTACCCCGCATGGATTTGAACCACAATTAATCGGTTCAGAGCCGATTGTCCTACCATTAGACGACGGGGTATCGTAAGTCTATTCTACCAAAACACCGATTTATCCTCCGTAGCTTCAGCGTAGGAGGGCGGGGTAGAGTGACATATTATATAATACTCTTCCATGGTTTATGACAAAAAGAATGGTTTGAAAAAAAACTTCAAACTCATGTTTTGGGTTCAAGCTTTAACTGAGGTAAAAGTTCTTAATGTCGTCAGTACTATTTTTTATGTTTACCGTGGGTTAAACCTTAGTCAGATCTTCTATTTAGCAATTGCCTTTGCTGCCGTCTCGGTTCTCACCGAGATTCCATCCAGCTATCTAGCTGATAAGTGGAGTCGTAAAAAATTGATCATAATTTCTTTGTTCATCGGAGCAATTTATTGGTTTCTAAATATAAACGCCCATAGTTTTTCTGCCTTTCTTGTCGCTACTTCTTTATATGCTTTAGCATATTCGATAATGTCAGGCACAGATGAAGCCCTAGTCTATGACACTGCCAAAGAATTAGGTGAAGAAACCAATAGTTTAAAGAAGTTGGGGCAATTTTATTCCGGTCAAAGAATTTTCAAAATCATTACTCCAATAATTGCCGTTTTATTAGCCAAGAACTTAACTGATTGGCAGTTCAACCTCATTATCAGTATCGACATTATTGCCAATCTAATCGCCATATTTTTAGCTTCAAAAATCGTTGAGCCAGAACATCATCTTAAAGTAGAAAAGATTGAATCGGGAGTTATGCTTGACGCCGTTAAACTGCTGAGTCACAATCCTAAACTATTAAGTTTAATTCTCAATCGTAGTCTAGTCTTTGTCTCTAGCTTTGCGATTTGGCGGATCAGCTCCGATTATTTTTATGGCCTCGGTATCCCAATTCTGTTTATAGGCCTGGTTACATCTTTTAATCAATTAACTATTTTCATCTTTAATCTTAATTCTCATTACTGGTTACGAAATTTCTCCAGTGCCAGAATCATTAACTATCTTAATTTGGTCAACCTTATCGTTGTTAGTTTGTTCTTACTTAACCAGATACTTTTTAAGAACTGGGCTTTTAGTTTATTTCTCTATTACATAATCCTAGCCTCTGAAACTATTCGCTGGCCTTATTTTTCCGATCTATTCAATAAAAACAGTTTTTCCTACAATCGTGCCACTACTTTATCTCTCGCCAGTTTTCTCAATAGCTTGTTACAAATATTTATTTTTACAATTGGCTCTACTCTTGTTTCACTTAATATTGCCTATCTCTTTGCTATGAGTTTAGCTATGGTTTTAACCGTCAACCTCTTTTTTAAGACACAAGAGTGATCAAAATGTTAAACTACTCCATGCAAACATTCGATCAGCTAGCTAAACAACTAAATTTAACTTCAGAACAACGAACTGCTATTGAAGCTTATTGCAACGAATTGGCGGTCGAGCTTCTTGAGAGCATCAAGCAGGATAACGTTGTTAACTTCGATGAAACTATCAAATCACTCAATTCTCAAGAGTAACTTTACAGTTTCCAATCGTATCTTCGTCCCCGTGTCCCGACAACACTAGCGTATCCTCCGGTAGTTCCAATAATCTCTTCAAGCTTTTTCTCATATCTAGAAGAGAAGAGTATTTGTGACTGGTTTCTCCCAGAAACCCATTAGCAAACAAAGTGTCGCCGGTAAATAGGAGCTTATCACTAGGGCAGTGAATTGATACGCTCCCGGGAGTATGACCAGGAGTCTTGATTGGTATGATTTTTTTATCACCCAATCGTATTGATACTACTTTATTAAAATCAATATCAATCTTTTTTATATTCGGTACATTTATTTTATGCCCCAAGAAGTGTTCAGCTGTTTCTCCCAGTCTTTCAAGTAAAAAAGCATCAAGTTTACTCAAACACAGTGGTATCTTAAATATCAACATCAGGTCTAGTGCTCCCAGTAAATGATCAAAATGTCCATGAGTACAGGCTATTACTATTGGCTTGAGGTCTAGTTTCTGTAGTTCTTGGGCTATTTCCACCCCATCATCTGCCGGATCTATCACCATTGCTTCCTTGCTATCTTCATCCCAGAGAAGATAGCTATTGGTCTGCATCTCTCCCAAAACCATCTTTTCGTATTTAAGCATAAACTATAATATAATACATTATGGAAAAATTAAATAAAGACCCATCTACTCGACTTTTCGTTGGGGGTATCCCTTACCGAATTACTGAAGGTGAGCTACTCGATCTATTTGCACCTTTTGGCAGAGTTGTTTCATTAAAGATAATGCACACTAAGTGGGGTAAAAGCCGAGGTTTAGGTTTTGTCGAATTCGACAATCTTGATTCTGCTATTAGTGCCAAGATCAAATTACACAACTACAAAATCGATATTGATCGAACTATAATCGTTGACTATGCTGAGCCCGACCCATTTAAAACCGAAGAGGGTCAAGCTCGTCACCAAGAAGCTGTTACCCGTAAAGAAGCTCGTTATGCTAAGTTTCCCAAGACTGCTCCTACTGCTGGCCCTAAGCATGGTTCTTCTGCCTCCTCGGCCCCATTCAAACGCAAACCAGTTTTTGGTAAGACTCGACAATCAACTTACGACTCTCGCACTCACCATTCAAAAGTCGGTTCCAAGTTTGCTAAGCGTACTAGGGGTAAATAAAAATGGTAAATGATAAATGGTTCAATGATAAATTTATCATTGGTCTTTCCCCTATGGATGGTTACACCGATGAACCTTTCCGTCTTGTTCAGGCCGAAATTAGTAAACCAGATGTTATTTTTACCGAATTCGTCAGTGCCGAAGGTCTTTCGCGCGGAGGTGTTGGCTTATATGATGTCTTACTTTATTCCCCATTAGAGCGGCCAATAATTGGTCAGATATTTGGTAAAGATCCTGAGAGTTTTTATAAATCTGCTATTGTTTTGTGCCATCTTGGATTTGACGGAGTAGATATTAACATGGGTTGTCCTGCCAAAACTGTCACTCAAAATGGTAGCGGAGCTGCTCTTATCGCCAAGCCAGAATTGGCCTCGGAAATTATCAAAGCTGCCCGCTCTGGTATCGATGATTGGTTTAACAAAAAAGTCACTATTGATGATCTAAAACTAAATCAAAAAACTCATGCCGTTATTGCTCGCAACCTGAAATACTCTTCCCATATACCCAACATCGGTGCTCAACCACCAACTTTCAGTGTTAAAACTCGTGTCGGTATTACCGAATCCGTCGTCGACGCTTGGATACCTCATCTTTTATCTCACGATCTTGATTTTATTTCTCTCCATGGTCGTACCCTAAAACAAGGCTACTCCGGACTAGCTGCCTGGCAGGAAATCAAAAAAGCAGCCACTATGGCTCATCAAACTTCAACCAAGCTGTTTGGTAATGGTGATGTTACTTCTCCTGCTCAAGCCATTCAGTATGGTCAGGAGTTTGGAGCCGACGGCGTGCTGATTGGTCGAGCAGCCCTCGGTAATCCTTGGATTTTTTCGGCAGACAAAGAGGGGAGTTACGAAGATAAGTTTCATGCCATGGTTCGTCATGCTTATCATTTTAATAGAATATTTCCCCACCGACTTTTTGATAGTTTGCGTAAACATTTCTTAATTTATGCTTCAGGTCACCCCCAAGCCAAACAACTTCGTAGCCAGTTGGTCAGTTTGAGCTCTTTAGACCAACTTTATGCCATTGAACAAGACTTTCTCAATTGTTAAAGTATTAAACGTATGACCGATAATCAAAACAGTGCTGTCACCAACCTCCTTAATATTGAGTCTTTAGTCAATAGCCACGATGCTAAATTGACTGAACTCCAAAAAGATCTCAATGTCCAAAAAGATATGCTCTCTGGCATGCTTGAGAGCAATGAAGAATACACTCTCGCCAACCAAGAGGCTACTAAGTTAGGTAAAGTTAAAATGCTTGCCAAACAAAAAGTTCTCAAGTCACCTGCCGCATCTACCGTTGTCGAGAAAGTTAAAGAAATTCAATCAGAAATGAAAGAGCTTAAAGTTGCTCTCTCTGATTATTTGTCCCAATACGTTTCTCTTTCGGGCACTAACCAAATCGAAGGTCCTGATGGTGTTATTCGCCAGATAGTTCACTCCGCCAAACTTGTTAAAAAGATGGATTAACTATGGATTTTAAGGCAGAAGTTCTCGATATCAAAGGCAAAGTTTTAGTTGACTTTTGGGCCGAGTGGTGTGGTCCCTGTAAAATGCTCGCTCCAATTATTGATGAAATTAGCCAGGAAATTGACAATTTAAAAATAGTTAAAGTTGACGTTGATTCCTATCCAGAAATAGCCTCTAGTTACGGTGTCAGCTCCATTCCTACCGTAGTTATCTTTGAAGACGGTCAAGTTAAAGACACCATCGTCGGTTTCCATCAAAAAGCAGATTACCTTGCTGTGCTAAAATAGATAGTGGACTTCTCAAAATTATCCGAATTTTTGGTACAAAATAATCAGCCTGCTTTTCGCCTTCGACAAATAAAACTCAACTACTATTCCGGTCGCTATTCTTCTTTTTCTGACATGACCGACTTGTCTTTGGATCTGCGCCAAAAGCTTGCTGAAAATTTCTCACTTTACTCCGTTAAATCCAATCTCATTCTTGAAAGTGAATCCACTAAAAAGGCCAGGCTCGTTTTAGCTGATGGTTCACAAATCGAAACTGTTTTAATGGACTACGGACAATGGCAGACAGTTTGTGTCAGTTCACAAGTTGGTTGTCCACTTGGTTGTACTTTTTGTGCTACCGGCAAAATGGGTTTTAAACGCAATCTTACCGTCGACGAGATAGTTGATCAAATCCTCTTTTGGAAACATGACCACAAAGTCAGTCGCGTTGTCTTTATGGGTATGGGTGAACCATTTCTAAACTGGGATAATCTACTTCCTGCTCTCGAATCAATCAAAACCAATTTAGTTATTGGCTCTCGCAAGATAAGTATTTCTACTGCCGGTGTCGTTACTCGCATTATCGACTTTGCCAATCTTAATACTGAAATCAATCTTGCTATCTCACTTCATAGCGCCGACCAGGCTACCAGAGAAAACATGATGCCTATTGCCAAGCAACACTCTTTAACTGAACTAAAGAAATCACTTGATTACTATACAAAAACTACCAACAGACAGGTATTTTTTGAATATCTTCTAGCCAAAGATGTTAATGATAGTCCCAAGCATCTTGATTTATTAATAAAATTTATAAAATCAAATAAATTATTTTATTTAAATTTGATCCCTCTTAATCCTATTAAAGGCGGGCTTACTCCTTCTGACAAACTAAGTTTTTTTGAAAGAGAATTATCGGCAGCTTTTGTCAACTTTTCTGTTCGCCACAGTCTTGGTCAATCTATTGACTCCGCCTGTGGTCAACTTATTGTGGACTAATCTTGATGTTGCCAAAGCGGACTATCCTATAGTATAATATTTGTTCATGAAAGAATTTTTGTTGTCAGTATTTGGCCCCAGAAAGGAAGGTGTTGGAATCAGAGTGCAGGCTGGTAAAGGTAGGTCAATCATAGTTGCCCCAGAACATGTCACTGCTAGTAGGGCAGATGTTGCTATTCCTGGTACAAATAAGGGCATCTCATTGGGATTTAATTCGAGAGGTGATGACTTGTGTGTTGCTGGTCCAGTACGTGGTCCCGGGTTGTCTCTTCGTCAAGGGTTAGTGGCACATCATGAGTTGTTAACTATACATACACCATCAGGCGAGTTTTTACCACGAAAAGCTTACGGCGTTGCAATCGTTAATGATAGTGAACCAATCATCCGCAACCTTGCCGAAGGATGTGATCCAAGCAGGCATTTAGTAATTTATTCAAGTAAGGCAATTAAACCCGGGATGAGCGGTTCTCCCGTTGTTGACGACGACGACCAAGTGGTAGGAGCCTTGGTTAAAGTAGCTCGATTAAACAACAGAATAGGACTTATCAGATTGATTACCCCTCGAGATGTTGAGTGGCAAGACTGAGATCTTAGGTTGGACTTATAAATCATTGAAAAATAATGGTAAAATACTTAATATTTACTAACGTACCAATCTTATGTTAATCGACGATGTTTCAATAACTATTCAAGCTGGTAAAGGAGGGGATGGTTTAGTCCATTTCTATACCGACCGTTGGCGACCAAAAGGTGGCCCGGATGGTGGTAATGGAGGCAATGGTGGATCTGTCTATTTTCGAGCTGTTTCCGATATCAGTAAACTTCATCAGTTCCGTCATGAGAAAAAATTTCACGCTCCTGATGGTGAAAAAGGTGGTCCGAACCAATGTTCCGGTAAAAAAGGTGAAAGTCTTTTTATAGAAATCCCCATCGGTTCTGTTGTTACTTATGACAATGGTACTAGTGTTGAGCTTGAAACTGCCGGGCAGACAATTATGGCTGCTAAAGGTGGTCGAGGTGGTAAAGGTAATTTTCATTATCGTTCTTCTACTAATCAGACACCACAAGAACATCAAATGGGCACCGTGCCCCCCGTCCGTCAACTTCATATCCAGTTAAAGTTAATTGCTGATATTGGTTTAATTGGTCTACCTAACGCCGGCAAAACCAGTCTTTTAAATGAACTAACTACCGCCCATGCTCGCGTGGCTAACTATGCCTTTACCACTCTAGAGCCAAATCTTGGTGTTACTCGAGGGGGTCACATTATTGCCGATATCCCAGGATTAATTGAAGGCGCTTCAGAAGGTAAAGGTCTTGGATACAAATTTCTTAAACATATCGAGAGGACAAAGATACTTGTGCATTGCTTGTCAGCCGAATCAGAAGATATTTTAGCCGATTACAAAACTGTTCGTCACGAATTAGATAATTACAGCTCTGCCTTAGCCAACAAACCTGAGCTAATCATCATTACCAAATCTGATTTGCTCGGTGAGAAAACTCTCACAAAATTAGTCAAAAAAACCAAAGCCGTCCTAGCCACTAGTATTGCCGACGACAACTCTCTCAAATCCCTTAATGACCTTATCTCTCAGCACCTTTCTTCTTAGTTCCATCAACCCCAACAAGTTTTTGTCTGCCGGCAGACTCAGCCATAGTCGCAACTACCCTCGCTAGTTCTGTTGTATCTTCAACAACAACTCCATCAGACACCTGCACAATCTGTCCGTTAGGTAAAACTTTATTACAAACTCTAGCTACTGCCTCATTTTCAAGAGTAAATATAAGATGAGTAGGGTTTTTTGCAACCATAACAATACTTAATAAATAAGTATTGGATTATAATCACAAAATTAACTAAAATCAACTCACCTTTAGGCAATAGCTTTTTTTACTTTTTCCCAGTCTTTCTTTAGGTAAACAACGATCTTTTCAGCAGCTGACTTAGTTGAAGATAAATCTTCTTTAAATTCAGCCACCACATCTTCTACCAATTTACCGTATTTCTCTTTGTTGATTTCTTCACCAGCAGTTTTAATAGTAGCTACTTTACTAACCACTGTATTTTTAACTTCATTATATTTATCGATAACTTCTTCGTTTGCTTTTCCAAAAATATCAGCTACTCTCTTTTTAGTTTCAGTAGTTTCTGTTTTAATATTTTTAGAGATTTGTAAAGCTAATTTAGAAATTGCTTCACGAGTTTCTTTACCTGATTGTGGAGCCATTAATAGTCCGCCAACGGCACCAGCTAGAGCACCAATAATTCCAGCAAGAAACATTCCACCTGTATTTTTTGACATTTTTATTAAATAAAATTTTAACTAACTTCAGTCTAGATCAATTATTTTTTCTTGTCAATCTTTTCTATTCTGAGGATCTTGTTAATGACGATGAATACAAACAAAGCGATTATTAAAAAGTTGATTACACTAGAGATCAAATTTCCTATTTTAAATTCTGATCCAGCGATAGTAAAAGCGATTGTTTTCCACGATCCAGTGGGTGTTAATATCCCAATTATCGGCATTATTAATCCATCAACTATTGAAGCTGTCAGGTCTTTTAATGCTCCACCGATCACTACTCCAATTGATAATTCTAGTACATTATAGTTTTTCAAAAACTCCAAAAATTCATTTTTATGCCCACTTACTTTCTCAGTTATTTTCTTTTTTTCAATTTTCATATAACTGATTATACGACACAAAAAACCCGTCTAGAAAAAGACGGGTTAAATTGCTGCTTTGATTGTTTTCG
>DDWP01000060.1 GCA_002345725.1 Candidatus Shapirobacteria bacterium UBA2283 | reverse complement strand
CCCCTCCTCGGTTCCGAGCGCAAGCCCGGAACCCTGGACGTGGGGGAATACATCAAAGAAAAGTCACGTCTCTGGCGTATGTAGTTTTGCGGCCGCAAGGCCGCGCAACATCACATACACCAGAGACAAAATTAAAAATTAGTTTTTACCATAAAGCAGGAGTTAACCCCCCCCTGTTTTTAATAAAAATTATGTTAACTAAAAAAGAAATATTAATGCTGGTGGAGAAATCTAATCTTTCGCCAGAGTTGGCATCCATCGCTGACATGATATTGCGAAATTATTATGAAGAAGAACAAGTGTCAGATGAAAAATTAGAAATCATCTGTCAGTTAATTGTTAAAAACTAAAAACATGAAACACAATCAGACAGTAAGCCTTAAAGAAAGATTTGGAAAGAGGTTAATAAATAACCCTGATCCATTACTTCAAGAAATCGGATTGAGAATGGCCATAGAGGCTATCAAGGAAGATAACCAAACAATTGCCAGAAGAATTATTAATAAAGCTAAAGATTAAATAAAAATATGAAAGAACGTAGAACAAGCTTGAGTCCAGAAAAAATTAAATTTCGGAATGAACACAGAGCACGTGTTAATAAGTCAGAGGATAAACTTGTTTTTAGCCGAAGTGACGAAGAATTAATCAGAACAAGAATTTTACGTGAGCCAAGCAAAGACTCTCTTAGAGATGCGAGAGTCATCGATTTATCAATGCAACTGGCACATATAGTCTTTCAATTTGACTTGTATATAGAGAATGCGACTGATGAAGTGGTTAGTGATGAACTAAATAAAAAATATCGTTTTATCGAAATAAGCGAAGAAGCTAGAGCAGTTTTTGAGGAATTTGGAACAAGCCACGAAGAACTAATTGATATGTACGGGCAAATATGGTGGATCAGACATGACCTAAAATTAGACGAAAAAATGGGTCAGGAGTTTGTCAAAGGCATGCATATTAAGGCAGTAGCCAATTTACTGGATTCAAAAAAACAAAATTAGAAATTAATTATTAAAAATTAAAGAAAGGTATGAGAGAAATAAAGATTGATGGAAAGTTGATTCATACTAAACGAAAGGTGGTAATCATAGATACTCCAGACCCAGGATCTAAGGTGGTTGGTCTACATTATGAAGATCTGCCTAGTTTTATGGGCGTAACACTTCCGGCAGAGATGTCTATAGAGTGTAACGCAGGAGAGGATGTCGCAGTGAGAAGAATCAGTGGGTTATATTTACAGCAAACAGGAATTGGGGGTGTTCAAACTGTCGGGATAATACCTATCCATGACTTTTCTAAGCCAGAAGAAATCGAAGATGACCTGGAAATTAATCTGAGAATACTTCTTGCAGAAGTTAAAAGTCGACCAAACAAATAAATTATATGGAGCGAGAGGTGGCAACAAAATTAGCCCAGGAGTATTTGGATTTCTACTTTGGGGAATGGTCTGATCTGCGATACCAATCTCAATTGGATGTTGGTGAGCAAAAACAGTTACTCGAAAGGCGAGATCAAATCGAGAGAGATTCCCAACTACCAATAGGAAGAGTTGGAAGAATTGTCAAAGACCTAGTCACACTAGAAAAAGGAAGTGAATGGGTGGAACAAGTCACCGATTTGATTGTACGAAGAAGTACACCAATTGGTCGAGCCGTTGATAACTTACAAAGTTACAAAGAAAAAATATTAAAAATTAAATAAAAATATGAAGAAAATTGAGGTTCTAGACAAACAATTTACTATAAGCGTCAAAAAAAATCACCCTGCAAGATGGGGATATCCAATTGCGGCAACCATTGCCCTGGTAACAGGGCAACCCTATATGGCAGTAAGCGTAGGACTTATAGGATTAACCGACTGTTTTCAAGTAAAAATTAGTGATGTGCCAAAAACAAGGATATAGATTAAAAATTAAATAAAAGTATGAAAGATTTTTTAAGAAATGTTGGTGATCAAGCAAAAACCAATGTCAAAGAGGTGTTCACTAGAAGACTTGAAGGTGACGTGGCCGGAAGTTATGCTGTAATGACTTTAGCTGGAGGTATTATCATTAGCGGACTATTTTTAAGAAATGGAAACCCGTTAGGTGCTGAAATAGTATCGGCTGGGACATTACTAACCTGTTATAAAGTAGAGAATGCACTACCAATATTACGAAAATTTGGAAAAGATGCAATTGAAATATTCAGACGTACAAATTAAAAATTAAATAAAAATATGAAAAGGCTAAGCCAAAAAGAAATAGGGGCCATTAACCTATTAATTGAAGCACGAACAGCGGTGGCTGTGGTTGCAAACCAAAATTTTATAGAACCAAGTGATTGGGGAAAAAAACAAAAGTTGCTAGAAGCAATTATTGAACCTGCCGGACAAATACTTGAGCCAAAAGGACATCGGGTAAAAGAGTTGAAATTTGCATTGGGTGATTGCCCGTCTAGTGATTGGATTGCGGAAGCAGAATGGGGTATAAGTAGGCGTAAATACGAAAGCATGGGTATCAAGATATCAGAGTAATATAAACAAAAATCCCTCTTCGCAGGGGGATTTTTTAGTTTTATAAATAGGTTACTCTGACACTGTTGGAGTGGCGGTTACTTTCTTAGTAGGAGTGGCGGTAGCGGTAGAAGTAGCGGCTGCTTTACCACTAAGATCCTTACCAATATAGAAAACTACATCGTAAGTAGAAGATGCTGAAAGATCAGAGGTGGAAGTGGCAGTAAAGAAATCACCTAACTCTTGATCAAAGTAAGCAGAAGCAGTGCTACTAGCCGCTTTGGTCTTAATCTTGTTCTCAGTGAACTTCTCAGGACTATTGCCGACGGCAACACTAGTAAAACCGAGGGCAGTTAATTTCTCTTTTAGGATAGCCGCCTGACCATTAATATCAGTGGCATTAAGAACTTGAAGCTTGAGAGTCTTACTGATCTCTACTGGAGTAGGAGTCGGGGCTTCGGTAGGTGCTTGAACGACAGAAGTTGGAATAGCATCAATATCGATACTTGGGTTTTCAATATCTGTACTCGGGTTCTTACTAAGTACAAACCAAATAATAATTGAAGCGATGGCTGCTGTAGTTACAAAAACAGCAATGAAGGGGAGGAGATTTTTTTTATTTTCCATAGATGGATTTATTATAACACCTAAGACTGGTAGAGGTAGATTGGTCGGTTTCTTTAGTGATTGAGCTATTTCAGCCTGATTGTAGGCTGTTTTGTCAAGCTCAGTAGTTGACTTAAGCTCGATATTTTTATCAGAAGGAACATAGAATTTGTTGACAAGACCCGGAAAATACAACTTAGAGTAATTAATTATTTTTTGGATATCTAGAGAGTCCCCTTTTAGGTTGGAAGTTAGAT
>DDWP01000025.1:5463-5595 GCA_002345725.1 Candidatus Shapirobacteria bacterium UBA2283 | reverse complement strand
TTCAAGGTTCCTACCTTCCAATAGTTTTATATTTAAGTAGGCCCAGACCGATGTGTCTGGGCCTTTTTGTTATATAATCAGTTATGCAATCTGTCAGAAAATCTTTCTCTTTTTTCTTCTTACTTCTTACTT
>DDWP01000025.1:5157-5451 GCA_002345725.1 Candidatus Shapirobacteria bacterium UBA2283 | reverse complement strand
GTGTTGCCACTATTCAAGGTCTAGAATGTCTTTTTGCCAACATCCTTCAAGTTATCGTTACCCTAGCTGGCTTTGCTTTCTTAGTTATGTTTGTTCTTGGGGGTTTCCAATATCTCACCAGCAGCGGTGACGACAAGAAAGCTGCTGCTGCCTCGTCTACTCTCACCATGGCCGTGGTTGGTCTAGTTGGTATCACTGTCTCTTGGCTAATTCTAAAATTCATCTCCGACTTTACTGGTGCCAATGTCCTAGAATTTAAAATCCCCGGTCCCTAATGCAATTTAAAAAAATTCT
>DDWP01000025.1:4875-5073 GCA_002345725.1 Candidatus Shapirobacteria bacterium UBA2283 | reverse complement strand
CTCCCCGAAAAGACGTCAACTTCTATAGTAACGACATTGGCAACTACAGCGTCAGCTGTCATTTACCTATCACTATTTCCCAATACTTTGACCCAGATTGTGACAAAATCACTGGGATATGTCGTACTCAGGTAATCAAGAGAATAGAACAAACTGTCTGGTTTAGTCTCAATAATTACGGTAACTTCTGGTATCGCG
>DDWP01000025.1:0-4789 GCA_002345725.1 Candidatus Shapirobacteria bacterium UBA2283 | reverse complement strand
GTCAAAAAGGTCAACGTCTAGTTCAAGCTGTCCGATCTCTAACTAACAAAGATACCGAAACCTACGCTTCAGTTGTCAACGAAGCTGTCACTTCTTTTAATGGCGCCCCAGTTCGCTTGGTCGATATTGCTCTTGCCTTGAATAGTGACTCTCCCCTCAACCCCAACACCTGTCTTCCCGACCCGGGGAAAAAACCCATATTTTACGATCCCAACATCAGTTGTTTTACCTCTCCAGAACCAATTCCCTTTCCTGGAGGAGTTCCAAGTAGTTACAAAGGTACATCCATTTCTCCTACCGAAGCCTGCCGTCTTTTTCAACGTGCCGTCCAGGTTACCGATATCGGTTCTAATGTCCGTCTCGTCCGTGTCGATGACGACGAAGAAAATGCTGATTACGATGGCGACGGTGTTATCGACTTTGCCAAAAAAGCCTACACTTCTATCCCTCTTGGAAACTTAGGTACCAACAAAGAAGTCGCTCAACTTCTTATTACTACCGGTCAAGTAGTCGAACCTCTCGATATTTGTCAAGCCATCACCCAAGTCGAATCTCCCGACAAAGCCAACAGAGTCTCCCTTGATCTAGTTGGTATCAAAGAAGACCCCTATTTTGGTATCGTCACCGACGAAGGTAAAACATTTAAAAGAACTTTTACCCGCACTTTCCGTATCGACGTCCGTGTCCCCGAGACTTTTGCCACCTACAAAGTCGCCCTCAACAACCTTCTCCCCAGTGAACTCCAAAAAGAATACAGCACTATCAATTACCCCCCCTCAGCCATCGACAACCAAACCACCCTCGACCCAGGCAACAATATTGTTCATTACGTTTTCCGCCAATTCTTCTGGCCCGCCAATTAAAATTCATCTGTCATACCAATTATTTAAATGATAAAATAAACCATGTCTTTTCGATCCTTATTAAATAAATTAAATCGCCGCGATACTCACCTACTTCCTAGCTTCTCTACTATTATTTTTATTTCCATCATTTCCCTAATATCTCTTTCTTCATTCTCCCTTATTAGCCGCTCACTCGCCCAAGATGAACCACCAAACATCATCAAAACAGAAAAGGAAGCCTGTGATGCCGGCAACAACCTTTGTTCTTTTCTTGAAGCTGCCGACAAATCACATGCTTATCTTGCTTTTAAGACCGTTTTTGGTGATGTGCCCACGGATCAAATTAGTAGCGGCAATGGTTTTTGGATACCCGGTGGTATGATCGGTACTTCTAACCAAATCATTGGTCAATTCTATACTCCAGCTGTTTCAGGGGTAGAATACCTCGCTAATTTAAAAAACGAATTTTTAGGCATCAAGCCTGCCTACGCCCAAGGTGTTGGTTTTTATGGATTACAACCAATTCTTCCTATCTGGAAGAACTTTCGTGACGCCACTTATATACTTTCATCCCTGTTTTTCGTCATTATTGGTATCATGATTGTCCTTCGTGTCAAGATATCTCCCCAAGCAACTATTACTATCCAAAACGCCATTCCCCAATTAGTTACTACTCTTATTTTAGTTACTTTCTCCTACGCTATCGTCGGTCTTCTCATCGATGCTAGCTATCTTCTTCAAGGCATGGCTGTTAGTCTTATCTACCCTCAACGCGTTGGTGGTATCCTCAACGACTTTCTCAATGTCGTTAGCGAAATCCCACTTATTGGCCAATTCGTCCCATCTTTCGCCAATTTTGTTGAACCAACCATTGGTACTACTTTTGGTGTTCTATCTGTCCCTGTCTTTGCCACCCTTTTCCTTGGCTTTGTTGCCGGATTTGCTGTCGGAGCCACTTTAGGTATTCTTGGTGGACCAGTTGCTATTGTCACCGGTGTTGGCTGGGGAAGTATCTCCGCCATTATCATTTTTGTCATATTAGGCATAGGCATCATTATCTGGCTTTTCAAATTCATGATGGGTCTTTTCAAATGTTATGCCACTCTTATCTTTAAGATAATTCTTGCCCCCCTCGAAATAGGTCTCGGAGCTTTTCCCAACAGCAAAATTGGTTTTAACAGTTGGATTATGGACGTAATTAGCAATTTAGCCGTCTTCCCCATATCTTTTCTCTTTATCCTCTTATCAAGCAAAATAATTACTACTATTGCTGCTGGTCAGACAATATTTACTGTTAGCGAACTCATCAAACTTGCCACCAGTGGCGGTGTCGATGGTAACTGGCCTCAAAATACCGGTCTATGGGTACCCAGTCTTATCGATGGTGGCGTTTTATTGCCTGGTGCAGTCATCGCCTCTGGAGCTATCGGACTTTCTACTCTTATGCTTCTTAGCAAATTACCGGAAATGATTCCTCAGTTTATCTTCATGATCAAACCATCTCCATGGGGTCAGGCTATTGGTGAAGGACTTAACACCACATTTGCCAAACCTGCTCAGTTTGGTGGACAATCACTCCTTGAAGCAGGCGGTAGATTCTCTCAGGATGCCAGAGATGCTGGTGGCGGCAAGGGTTGGCAAATAGCAGGAACAATCGCTGACGCACTACAAACAACAGGTAAGATTAAGGGTAATCACTAAATTTCTTATCCCCACTTTTTTAGAGGCACAAGACCATATTATTACAGAACACCCAAATCCTTAACCACGTTGATAACGATCAGTAGCATTAGAAGCACGCCTCGCATTCCAATCAAGAAGACTAGAAATACCAAGTATCTTCTTGATTTGTGATCTGTCAACTGAAGACCCTATAGTTATTCTAGAGATAAGTTGATCCGCCTTAATATAAGCAACATTATCTTTCACTCCCAAAGGTGCAGAAGATAAAACAGGATTCTTATCCCTCGGGTCAAAACCAACAGCAGTCAGAACTGCCCAAGCATAAAACTCCGGTCTATCAACAAAAGCCAAACTTCTTAAGTTACCACCAACGGTTGGTAATGTCGGACCCTGTCTAATAAGTGACGTATTTTCCAGAAAAGCTGACACAAAAGCACCTGCGTTTTTATCACCGTAAGGAATCTTTCCTTTAACCACAGTCATTAACCAGTCAGCAGCCTGAACCATATCGTTATGGGCCTGCATCACATTTTTATCATCATCACCAAGCTTACTCAATATCCATGCATCACTCTTTTCCATTAGAGCCATAGCCATATTAGTATCACCAATCTTTGTCGCTTCAATCATTGAAACTGCCATAGTGTTTGGCAAGATACCAGCCAAATCACCATCAATAAGTCTTTGTTTAAATCCAGGTTCAACTTTAAGTCTATCCAACACCCAAGTAGAAAGTGGACCCTCCACAAAAGGTTCCTCTTGACCTTCATCCGTCACCGTTTGACCACGAGGAATCGACCCTTTCCACACACCCCATTTACCCAAAGCTTTTATTCGTGGATGGAATATCGTTCTCAATTTGTCACTTACAATAGAAGTTGGCTTTAATTCTCTAAACAGATCCCAAGATTCAACCGAATCTCCGATGTACAAAAAGTTCCAAGCCACCGAAGCCGCTTCAACTGCTTGAGATTCTGTTATTTCAGGAACACTTTTTTTCAACTCCGCCACAACACTTTTCTTGTATCGACTAAAGTTCTCAACCTTATCCTTAACATCAGCCTGCAACTTACCACCTCCAGCCATAAGAACGTCTTGAGTCATGTCTGGCCCTCCAATCGTTTTAAGCCTCAACATTCTACGACCATCAGCGTCAAGATAATCTTCACATAAGTCTTGTACAAAAAATCTCAATCCTTCCTTAAAACCAGGCATCTCCGTCCATAACAATCTTAATTCTTTACTAGATATTTCTGGCACATTACCCCTAAGCTTTTCCACATCTCTATTTCTCAAGAACTCTTTATTTGCGGTAGCTCCCAACAATTTCAGTCTAATATCAATCAAATCTCTTTCGTCAGGAGACATTTCCTCATACCATGCCGGGGGTCTTTCGTCATACCATCTAATTGCTTTATTTTGCCTCTCCATTTCAGTAAACCGGCTCCTCTTCATATCATATGTAAATTCCTCCATATCTACACCACCACTATCATTTCTAGCACCTGGTCTTCTTTCCGGAATTGGCCGTCCTCGACCCCCATTTTGAGCATCGTTTGCAGCTCTCATTTCATGTAAATATGTTACGATCATATTCCACTCCGGACTATCCTGATCTTTAAGATCTTTATGGTCCATCCTTCTCATTGCGTCGTTCACCCCACCACGATAATCACCCACCTCAACTGCCCGATTCAAATCCACCAAAACCTCAGCATAATCAGGATCAACAATAGCCACATCAATCATCATTTCTCCCACACCAGCCAACGGACTATCTTCTCCGATACCCAAAGCTTCTTCAACAGATCTTCCGTTCGGATTATTGCCCCCCAAAGCTTGCACCACCTCATCACTCATCCTTGCTGTACTTGCCAACGTAGCTAAAGTTATTGCATCAACTATATCATAATAAGCCTGAACTGCGCCCATTTCCTCTAAAGACAAATCATCTCTCGTATCGTTATCTTGACACCAAGTTCTCAAATCTCCAACATTTCCAAAACCCGAACCATCAAACATCTCCACAAGAGATTCTTCAGTATTAGTTAACCAGTTAGCATCACTACTTCCTCTAATAAATTCTCCCATAGAAGTCCCAAACCCCACTGCCTGGTCACTCACACCGAGACCAGTCCCCGTATCCGCCCGCTTTACCTCTTTATTTACCGACTGAGTCAAACCCAAAGCAACTACCGACAATCCCGATGTTTCTGCACCATTATTATGTGACCTAGCCATATGCCCAAATTATACCATCC
>DDWP01000036.1 GCA_002345725.1 Candidatus Shapirobacteria bacterium UBA2283 | reverse complement strand
GGTCGTCATTAATTTGACGGCTTTTTTGTGCTCTCAATCCCCTGTGCCACTCATTAAGGTTAGATAAGCAATAAATTGTTGATGATAAAACAACAAAGTGGTGATACAATAGATACCTATAATATGTATTAAGTGTGTATATGTTTAAGTTACCAGAAGTGCACTTAGTGATAGACATAAAGACAACGAATAAACAGTGAAGATTTGATATAATCCTAGTGCCTAATTCTTATTACGAGGCAGGGTAGCTGTCCGATGCGAGCTAACGCTCGATACGGACTGGGGATAAACCCCACAACTGGACTACATGGTTTTAAAAACCAATAGTTTAGAACTTTAAAATAAGGCAGGGTAGCTCAACTGGTTAGAGCACAGCATTCATAACGCTGAGGTTGCGAGTTCAAGTCTCGCCTCTGCTACTTTAGATAATTACGAATTAACAATTTTTGGGCATGTAGCTCAGCTGGTTAGAGCACTCCGACGTTACGTCGGAGGGGTCCAGGTTCGAGTCCTGGCTTACTTACTAAGGGCATGTAGCTCAGCTGGTTAGAGCACCGATCTTATAAGTCGGGGGTCCATGGTTCGAGTCCATGCATGCCTACAATGAAAGGATATCTTTATATCCTAAAAAGTGAAAAGACAGGTGGATATTACACAGGTAGTTCGGACAATCCAGAAAGGAGATTAGTTTCACAGCATAACCAGGGATTCGTTAGATCAACGAGAACAGGGATACCTTGGAAAATTGTATTTAAACAAGAATATAATTCTCTTGAAATCGCCAGACAAGTTGAATACAAATTAAAAAAACTAAAATCTCGAATAATTGTTGAGAGGATAATAGAGGAACAAACATGTAAATTAAAAGTTTGTTAGAGCACTCCGACGTTACGTCGGAGGGGTCCATGGTTCGAGTCCATGCATGCCTACAATAAACTTCTACGTAGAGGATAGGAGTATAATGACATAAGGTTAAGTGTTTGATAGAATGGACGAATGTCAAAAGAAAAAGAAGTATTGGAATCTGGGAGATTGGGTCAAGTATTGAGAGCTGGAGATTTTTTGGTAAAAAGAGGAACATTGTTTGCCAGAAGAGGTGGGTTATTTATAGCTGATCACCAAATAGACCATGGCAACTCCGGACCAGACTTACCTGAAGGAACTTTAGTTGGTTATAATATAGTAAGAGGATCTGGCAGAGAATTGGGTATGAGCACAAGAACAACTAGAGTAAAACCGGAAGAACTTGTTACGCCAGTAGGTGTCATAACTTACTCCACAGTTCAAGAAATGTTACCTCCTATTGCAGTTAGAAGGAAGAAAGCGGCTGAGACGAAACACACAAGAAGAAACTTTGGTTTTCAAAAAGACTAAACTACTTTGCCAGAGCTAAAATAGCCACACCAATAACAGCTAAGATTGCAGGGATAATTTTTTTGTTTAGATTGTTTTTTTCTTTAAGTAAAATGAATTCGAGAAAAATAACTATAAAAATTGTGGTGTTATTTAAGACATCGATTCTACCGACTTCACCACCGGCGGTGTAGGCAAGAAAATAAAATTTTTGATAAAGAAAAAAGAAAAAAATTGAGGACAAGATAGAGAAAATTAGTCCACGGTGGAACAACTTTGTCTCCGTAATGATAGTCTTGGGACTAAAAATAAGACTAGAAATACCAACAGCAAAGCACAAAACCATTTGATAAAAGTCGGGAGAGGTGCTGATGACAAAATGCTTGTCCAGAGTATAAGCAAAACCGTAGAAGATACCTCCCAAAAGGGCATAAATATTATACTTGTCGAGCTTTGCGCCTTTTTTGAAATTTACTAGAATAATGGCAAAAATAACGATTATAGATCCAAGGAACTTGTAGGGATTGGCACTTTCTTGATAAAGCATAATCCCTAATCCAGTAGTGATAACTGACGAAATCATCGCCAGAACCGCTGAAATAGAAACACTGTTGCTCTTGAAACTCTGATAATAAAAACTGCCACCAAGAAAATAAAGGATAGCTATAGGAATTAACTGATAAAGAAAGCTGGCTGGAATCGTGGGGACAGCCTGCCCCGACAAAAGAAAATAGATAAGTGAAAGAAACCCAATACCGTTCCAAACAATAAAATTATTAGTAATACTACTAAGCGGTGACTGACCCCTTAGAGATACCCTTTGACTAATGTCAGCGATAGCAACCGAGAACATGCCAAATACCGTTAATGTTAGCCAAAGGGGCATGTTATTTTATCTTTTTTAATAAACCAAGGAAACCCATTTTTTCCTTAACTTCGCCTAGAGTAGCTGTAACAATTTTTCGAGCCCGTTGATTACCAGCAGAGAGAATCTCTTTGGCGACCTCGGGACGATCTTCGTAGAATTTTCTTTTTTCACGAATGGGCATTAAGAAGTTATTGAGAGCCACAAAGAGCTTGTCTTTGACTTCTCGATCCCCTACTTGTCCAACTTTATAGCGAGCTTCTAGATCGGCAACTTCGGCTTTATCAGGATTGAAGGCACGGTGATATTCAAAAACGGGATTGCCTTCGACCTCACCCGGATCAGTGGCATGAATACGGTTTGGGTCGGTGTAGCAAGAGTTAATTTTCTTTTTGAGAGTAGCCTCGTCGTCAGATAATAAAATAGAGTTGCCGCCACTTTTACTCATTTTCTTTTGGCCGTCAGTACCAATTAGTCGAGCAACTCGACCAATCATGGCCTCTGGGATGGGAAAAATGTCTCCAAAAGCTTTGTTGAAGTCACGAGCGATTTCTCGAGTCTGTTCGACTACTGGAGATTGATCTTCGCCAACCGGAACTAAATTGGCTTTAAAACCTAAGATGTCGGCAGCCTGAAGAATCGGATAGGCAATAAAAGCCATGGTGGCGTCAAGCTTCTTATAAATTATTTCTTCTTTGACCGAAGGATTACGCATAGCCCTGGCATGAGTAACCATGGTCATAAAATAGCTATACAACTCCATGGTCTCAGGAATTTCTGATTCTAGATAGATGGTCGAAACCTCAGGGTCGATACCGACAGAGAGATTATCAAGATAAACGTCGTAAACGTCTCGATTAATTTTCTCAAACTGACGATAGTCATTGGCATAGGCGTGAACATTGGCTAGCAAAATATATGTCTCATACTCGTGTTGAAGTTTGACACGATTTTCTAAGGTACCGACATAATGACCGATGTGGAGTTTGCCACTAGGAGTGTCACCGGTAAGGATAACTTGTTTGGCTTTGATATCGGCAATATCAACAACATAGCTATCGGGAATTTTCTTAAGATCGGCGGATTTATAACGAGTAGTAACACTTAATGACCCCGAGCCACCCATTAAATATTCTTTGTCAAAGAGTTTTTGATCAAGATAAGTGGGAATACCGGGATTGTAAGCTTGAGCAGCACCAGAGGGAAGATGGGTTAGTTCTTCAAACTCAGCAGGGGAAGCGAGAGTTAATTTGACACAACCAATAGCCTTACAGGCACGGTTTAAATTGAGCTGACAATCGTCACGACGAATAATGGCAACATATCTATCGTCTGCCTTCATAATCAAGGTGGAAAAGCCCTCAGAAATTGGCAGACCAAGGTAACGCATGCAGTCGACGACCTCCTTGAATTCGGGATGAGGATGTTGAGTAAACTCTATACCCAGAGAGGTAAGTGCTTGATTGTATTTTTCAATTATTTCTTGGTTCATAAGATGATTTGATTTTAACATTTTAATTAATTAGCGATTCGGCCAATATGTCGAGACTATCCAATATTGGAATGCTGAATTTTTCTTTAGGAAAAACTAAAGGTAACTCAGTGCAACCTAAGATAATGGCGTCTAGCGAATGACGATTTATAAAACTATTGGTTGATTTAAATAAATAATCAACCGAAGTTGATGGAGTATTACCAGACACAACCGAGCGGATTATTTGTTCATATATTTTTTGATCTGGTGATGGGAGAACAAAAGTTTTGATACCGTGAAGATGAAGCTTATCTTGATATAGATTTAGCCTAATAGTGGTGGGAGTGGCTAAGATACCAACCTTTTTAACTTTGTGACTAGCC
>DDWP01000086.1 GCA_002345725.1 Candidatus Shapirobacteria bacterium UBA2283 | reverse complement strand
AAATTTGGAATTGACTTTGATGGAGTAATATCTGATTCGAGAGCGGTTAAACAGCAAATTGTCCAAGAGAAGTTTGGAGTAAAAATACCTCTGGACCTGACTGGATACGAAGCTGTGATGAAAAACGGATTTATAACTAATGATCAATATCAGGAGTTAGCGGTATTGATGTATGAATCAGAAATAGTAATGGAAACTGAACCGGTAATTGGGGCAGTTGAAACGATCGAAGTCTTAAGACAAAGTTTTGATATAACTATAGTTACATCGAGGACACAAACAGGGGTAGATTTGGCAAAAAGATGGTGTGAAATTAATGGATTAAAAGGCATTGAGGTGGTCGGTACTAATAGACAAGAAAAAACCCAGGCACTAGAAGGATTTGAGTACTTTATTGATGACAGTCTGAAAAAGCTAATACCTTTAATTGGACTAGTACCAAATTTATATTTATTTTCTTGGCCGTATAACGCTGATGAAGAGGTCCCGGCAGGGATTGAACGAGTGTGGTCATGGAAAGAACTTGGCAACAAATTAGAGCTCTAGCTGCTTTTTCATCTCTTCTAAGCCTTCACGGAGAGTTTTCATTTTGATACCAAGTGAAGTAATCTTGGTGTTGTCCATTGAGAGATTATGTTGCCAGGGGCGAGAACCTTCTGGAAGTGATTTGACATAATCAGCAAGGGTACTTTGAACAACGATGTTTCTATCAAAACCAAAAACGTCGGCGATCAAAAGACACATCTCATAGGGAGACTGAGATGAAGATCCAGCAAGGTGGAAAATACCTGACGGTTGATGTTCTATAAAATACTTAACAGCTGAAGCGATATCGTCGATAAAAGTTGGGGTAGTAAAGTGGTCAGTCCATTGAGGGTAAAGTTTACCAGCCTTGAAACCGTCGATAATCTTTCTAACAATATCTTTCTTGGAATCATGGTTTGACCTGTAGGGAAAAGTAATACGAAGGATAGAAGATTTAATACCTGAGTCTAGGATAACTTTTTCAGCAAAGTATTTTGTCTCACCATACCATTCGATAGGATTAGGAGAATCCTCTTCGGTATATTTTCCATCCTTGGTACCATCAAAAACAAAATCGGTGGAAATATGAATTAAATATTTGTCATATTTTTTACAAAGGTCGACGATGTTTTGAGTACCGACGACGTTGACCTGATAACAAGAACCTGACTTATCTTGATTTTGACTCCAGGCAACATTAGTATCAGTGAAAGCGGCTAAATGCAAAACAGCGGGAGCATCAGGATTATTGATGAAGACCTGTTCTAGAGATGACAAATCTAAGAGATCGATTCCCTTTTCCAGAGAAATTTCTACAAATTCTATACCTGGATTTAACTCAACAATACGCGAACCAACCAACCCAGAAAGACCAGTGCCAATTATTTTCATATTTTATTTACCAATTAATAGATTTTAAAAATTCAGACATGTCAGTAAATGAAGAAGCTTCGGCATCTTTTTGAGCCAAGATGGGAGAAACAATACCCCAATCTATGTCTAAACTATCCCAACGGATAACTTTTGCCTGATCGGGGGCATAATAATTGTCACATTTGTAGGTAAAGATTGCGGATTCAGAGGTAACCACATAACCATGAGCAAAACCGTGGGGAACTAAGACTTTATTCTGCTTCTCGGTGGAAAGAGTGACTGACTCGTGAAGACCAAAGGTGGGAGAATTGGGGCGAATGTCGACAATAACATCAAGAACTTCACCCATAGCGACACCAACAAGTTTGGCTTGAGCAAAAGGTGGTAGTTGAAAATGAAGACCGCGAAGAACATTTTTGGAAGAAAGAGAGGCGTTATCTTGAACCCAATTTATGACAGGGGCACCGGCATGCTCAAGTTCACGCTGAGAATAAGTTTCAACAAAATAACCACGCTGATCACCAAAAACTTTTGGTTGAATAAACCAAACCCCCTTAAATACTGAGGATTCGTGAATGTCCATATTGTAAACAACATCAGCCATACTATTTAACATTTTTGTAATTATTAAGCTTGATATAGAAGGCTTCGGCTTCGGCCTTGGCATTGCGCCACCAGGATTCGTTGGCAGAGTACCACTCAATGGTCTTTTGTAGACCCGAGTCGAGAGTTTCTGAAGGAGACCAACCTAATTCACGACTGATTTTGTCCCAATTAACGGCATAATTGTCGTGAGCTGGACGGTCAGTGACAAACTCAAGCTCAGATTCGGGACGATCCATGAGCTTAAGGGTTTTGTGAACTAGGTCAATGTTGCGAGAAGTCTCTTTAAGACCACCAATACAATAGGTCTCCCCTAGTTTACCTTTTTGAATGATGGCTTCGATAGCAGAGCAATGATCGTCGACATAAAGCCAATCACGGAAGTTTTCACCTTTACCGTAAACGGGAACTTTCTTACCATCTAATAAATTAGTAATCATGCGAGGAACCATTTTCTCAGGGTGTTGGAAGGGACCATAGTTATTGGAACAATTGGAGATAGTGACAGGAAGACCAAATGTCCTACTAAAAGAGCGGACAAAGTGATCGGATGAGGCTTTTGAGGAGGAGTAGGGAGAGCTAGGATCATAAGGGGTGTCTTCGGAAAATTGTTCATCTGAACCAAACTCGATAGAACCGAAAACCTCGTCAGTGGAAATATGGTGAAAACGAATATTACCGTGTTTTTTGGCAGCCGATAATAATGTATAGGTACCTAAGACATTTGTCCTGACAAAAAGAAGTGGGTCGTCAATAGATCGATCAACATGGGATTCGGCGGCGAAGTGGACGATTAGTTCAACTCCGGGGACTATTTGATCAAGAAGGTTGGTATCGAGAATATCACCTTTAACTAGGGAATAATTTGGATTTGAATCAAAGTCAGACAGATTGGCCGGATTAGCAGCGTAAGTTAACTTGTCGAGATTGATGATCCGATCATCGGGGTGTCTCTTGAGCCAATAACGAATAAAATTAGAACCAATAAAACCTAAACCTCCAGTTATAAGTATTTTCATAGGTTACTGATTGTAGAAATAAATAGGTCAATGGTCAAGCGTTAACTGAGAGGTGTATGTCTTATAGTATTGACATCGGGAATATTATTGGATATAATCCCCTCAGACTTTTATAGTCGATGTATTGAAAACGAGCCACAAGCTCGGACTTTAACAAGAAGATCTGTTATGTGATTCTCCCGATGCAAATCGGAGAGATAGTACGTGAGTCGGATAAGATTTTTCCAAAAAATTTTTAAACTTTTTTCAAACTGCCGTTGCGGTAATTTTTGCGTCTTGGTATCAGAAAATATTCCTAATTAGTTTTGGGGGTATTTTCTGGTACCTAGGCCGGAGAAAGGAGAAAAATTGACTAGGAAAATCGAAAGGAGCTTGGAAATGGATGAAATGTTTTTTATGATGTTGTTTTTTGGATCCTGCTGTTTTGGGATCCTTGTACTCCTCGCCGTGGGCGTGGGAGTTTTTTTGATTTTCAAATCAAACAAACCAAGGAGATACAAAATGCAACCGTTAAGCGAAAATCGTATGGCACTGTTGGCGCGGCTGGAAGGACTGGACTGGTGGAAGAACACCGACCTGGAAATCCAGTTGGCAATCATTCATACCCCTGACAAGAAATGGGATGGGTTCATTGAAGACCTGATCAACCGTTCGACAGTCGTCGGCGGCCTGCAGCACAAACGGATTATCCGTTTCGTGACTGATGTTGGCAAGTTCGGCGCACTCGTAAACTTCGAAGTCATCAATCAGCACGATGGTGATAAGCTCCAAAGCTATATGTACTGGTCGTGGAGACATGGCCGGGCATCTGGCGCAAAAGGTCAGGTTTTCGTCGCCAACGGCGGCAAGGTGGTGGGCTTTGTGGACATCACTTCTCAAAAATTCGCCGTGGGTGGTGAAACAGTCGGTGACCTGGTAGGTGGATTCGGTGAAATTGGCGAAGGCTTGCTGGAAACGGCAGTGCGTGAGCTCAAAGAAGAACTCAAGGGTACAGTAAAAGTATCCAAAGTTGTCCCCTTGGGCGAATACTTTGTTGACGCCGGTTTAACGAACAACTGCCCGGGCATCTTCTTTGCCATCGTCGATGTAGACAGCATCCCTGACTTTGGTGAAAGTGAACAAGAAGACAAACAAGAAGTGACCAGCTCGTTCCGAGTTCGCCCCATCGCCGAGTATCTCGAGTACGTCAATCAATCCAAAGACGGGATGACGTTGGCAGTATTCGCTAAGATCGTGGCCGGCGGATACTACCTCGGACTCATGTAACAGATTTTCTTCTCTCCCCTCCTCGGTTCCGAGCGCAAGC
>DDWP01000033.1 GCA_002345725.1 Candidatus Shapirobacteria bacterium UBA2283 | reverse complement strand
CTTTCACCTATAAATGATAACATAACTTCAATCTCCCCCTACCCCCTCTTTGACAAGAGGGGAGATAATTTCTGCCTAATATCATTTAGATCATTTAATACTTCTTCATTAGTAAACCTAATTGTCTTGATACCTAGACATTGGAGAAATTTATCTCTTAATCTGTCAGTATCTTGCTTTTTATTGTGTGAAGCTCCATCAATTTCAACAACCAACCCCAATTCAGAACAGTAGAAATCAGCAATAAACCTATGTAATGGCTTTTGCCTCAAAAAGATAAAACCTGTCTGTTTCTTAGACAACACTTCTTTCCATATTTTTTCTTCAGCTTCGGTAGGATTAACTCTGTTTCTTCTAGCCACTTCTTTTAAATCACTCCAATATCTAACTACCCCTCTTTTTGTATGAATTGCATCAGGAATAATATTCCTCACAATTAATAATACTCGTTCTCAAGTCTCCCTTGTCAAAGGGAGATTTAGAGGGATTGAAACATATTCTTATTTCCCCTCCTTGTCAAAGGAGGGGATTAAGGGGTGGATTGAAATAGAAATAGCTATCAATCAATGAGTTAAAATACTCTATGCTCTCCCTCTCAATCATTCCGGGCATCGGACCAAAAACCCTAGCAAAACTAGAACACCTCGGCATCACCACCCCCTCTGACCTCCTCTACCATTTCCCTCATCGCTACATCGACTTTTCCCATATTACCCTGATAAACAATCTCGAGATCAACTCTACCGCCACCATCACCGGCAAACTCTTAAAATTCAGTAATATCTTCACCCGCAGTCACAAAAATATCCAGATAGCCACCGTGGCCGACTCCAGCGGATCAATCAATCTAATCTGGTTCAACCAACCCTATCTTTCCAAGAATTTTGTAGTAGGGGACATCTACAGTTTTGCTGGCACAGTCTCACTTTATCAGAATAAACCAACTATTATTGGAGCCGTCAGCGGTCAACACAATACTGGCAAAATTATTGCTATCTATCCCGAGACCAAGGGTTTAAGTAGCAGCTGGTTTCGCAAAACCATTCCTCAAAACATCAACAATCTTCTTGCCAATGTCACTGATTTTCTCCCACCTCAAGAAAATATTCTAAATCTAGCCACCGCCCTAAAAGAAATCCATGAACCATCAAACGAAAAAACATTAGAACAAGCCACTATCCGTCTCGGTCTAGATGAAATTCTCTCACTCCAATGTCAATCTTTATTAAATAAACAATCTTGGGCCAGTAAAACGCCTCATCAACGATTCCTCGACGACCCAAAAATTGAAAGTCTAATCAAATCACTACCTTTCAAATTGACCGATGCTCAGGTCAAAGCCTGGCAAGAGATAAGGGCTGACCTTCTCTCCAATCATCCCAGCAACCGTCTTCTCCAAGGTGATGTTGGTTCTGGTAAGACTATTGTTGCCATTCTAGCCTGCTATCTAGCTCATTTAAATAAAAGCACTTCGCTTCTAGTTGCTCCTACTGAAATTCTCGCCCAACAACACCTCGCCACCTTCAAAAAATTTCTAAAAGTTCCGATAAAGTTCCTCTCTGGAAATAAGAAAATAGTTAAATTCCCTAATGGTTCAATAATAATTGCTACCCACGCCGCCATTTACAAAAAAGAATTATTTAAAGACAAGATTGGTCTACTTATCGTCGACGAACAACACAAATTTGGTGTCGCTCAGCGAACATTCTTAATCGACTCTCTTACCCCTCCTCATTATTTGACCATGACTGCCACCCCCATACCCCGAACTATCGGGCTAACTATCATGGGCAACCTAGAACTCTCCACTATCACTGCTCCGCCATTAAATCGTTTACCCATCAAAACTTATCTAGTCCCACCTATTAAACAAATCGATTGTTATCAATGGCTCGCCAAACATATAAAAAATACAAAAGAACAAGCCTTTATAGTTTGTCCCTTTATCGAACCATCCGAGACTCTCACTTCAGTCAAATCCGCCACCGAGCTTTTTACTCATTTGCAAAAAGACATTTTTCCAGATTTTAAGTTAGGCCTCATTCATGGCAAAATTCCTCCTATCGACAGAGATAAAATTCTCAAAAAATATCAAGAAAACAAAATCAATATTTTAATCACCACTCCTATTATTGAAGTGGGTATCGACTTCCCCAATGCCACAACTATTATTATCCAATCCGCCGATAGATTTGGTCTAGCCGGTCTTCATCAGCTCCGCGGTCGAGTCGGTCGCTCTGATCTACAGAGTTATTGCTATCTTTTTTCCGAATCTAGTAATGACAAAGCTATTAACAGATTAAAAATGCTCGTCTCTACTAACGATGGTCAGAAAATTGCCGAATACGATCTCAAAACTCGTGGCCCAGGTGATGCCTTTTCTCTAGTCCAGCATGGTTTTCCTTCTCTTAAAATTGCCAGCCTTTCTGATTACAAGCTCATTAGTCTCGGACAACAGGTTATCAAAAATATTCAAAAGACAGATCCCCATTTTGACTTTAAAAAACTAATCCACCACCATTCAA
>DDWP01000068.1 GCA_002345725.1 Candidatus Shapirobacteria bacterium UBA2283 | reverse complement strand
TAGTTGGAGACTAGCATTATCGTGGGATGCTCCGGAAGCAAGTGGTTCGGGGATAGCTTCATATAAAGTTTATCGAAGTACGGTGGCTGGGGCTTCATGCACTACAGATATGAGTGATTTTAGTTATGCGTCTTCGACGACAGGGACATCATTTATAGATACTAATTTATTGCAGTCAAAATATTATTATTGTGTCAAATCATGTGATTCGACAAATGAATGTAGCGCTCCAAGTTCGACAGTGGCTTTGTTGCCTGACGGTAAATGGCGAGTACCGCCAGTGTTAACTGCCGAGCCGGTGGCTGATGTGAAGACAAAGACAGCAGTGATAAATTGGTCGACGAATCGTAAAGGTAACTCATTTGTTAAATATGGAAAAAGTTCTGGAGATTATGGTGAGGAAGTTGGGTCGTCTGATCTGATTAGTTCTCATGAAATTACGATTACAGGCCTTGATCCTGGGACGACATATTTTTATAAAACTACATGGACAGATGAAGATGGTAATACTGGTGAATCAACGGAATACAGTTTTGAGACTAATCCAGCCCCCGTGGTGTCTACTGTTAAGGTAACTGATTTAGGATTATTTTCGGTATATGTCAAATTTGGTTTGAGTAATGCGACAAAAGCTTCAGTTCAATATGGTGCGACAACTGCATATGGGTCAGTGGTGGAGTTAACGACTTCGACGGCAGAGTCGATTTATACTGTTAAATTGGATAATTTGGAAGATGGAACAAAGTATCATCTTAAAATAGTGGCAGAGGACGAGGAAGGTAATAAGTTTACTTCCGATGATTATGAGTTTGCGACACTACCGATGCCAAAGATTGATGGAGTTAAAATACAGCAGGTTAAGGGGATGGCGACAGCTACAATTATGGCTTCATGGAAGACTAATACTGGGGTATCTTCGATAGTTAGCTACTATCCGGAAGGTAGACCGGAGATGGCCAAAGATCAGATTAGTTTGGCATTAAAAAAGACACATCAGTTGTTAATTAAGGATCTGTTGGATGATACTGACTATGTGGTGATAGTTAAAGGTAAAGATTCGGCTGGTAATGAGGCAAAAGTGAGTCTTAATAGATTTAGGACATCAGAAGATTTGAGACCACCTCTGATTACTGATATCCGAGTGGAGGGAGCAGTTAGTGGGGTGGGTGAGGCGACTAAGGCGCAAGTGATTGTTTACTGGAATACTGATGAGCCGGCGACGAGCCAGATTGCTTATGGAGAAGGTACTGGGTCTGATTATCCTAGTAGGACTCAGGAAGATGGTAATCTAACCTTGAATCATGTAGTAACAATTACTGATTTAAAACCGTCACAGGTATATCATTTAAAGATAATCTCTAAGGATAGGATAGGCAATCAGGTTGAGTCACTTGATACGGTGACAGTAACTCCAAAATCAACCAAGTCGGCACTTGATTTGGTGGTTAATAGCTTATCAAAGAGTTTTGGATTTTTTGGAAGTTTAGGAAAAATAGCCCAATGATGACAATTGCTGATAAAAATAATTTGGTGGTGGCAGATGGAATTAGAAAGAGTTTTTTGGTGGGAACACAGACAGTAGAGGTTATAAAAGGTATTAGTTTGAAAATAGCCAAAGGGGATTTTGCAGTTATTTTTGGGCCATCTGGTTGTGGAAAGTCTACTTTGTTGCATACTTTACTGGGATTGGAACAGCCGAGCGATGGCAAGGTGTATGTTGATGGTAAGGATTACTATGGAATGGGTGACGATGAGATAGTTCGTTTTAGGAAAAATAATATCGGAATAGTGTTTCAGCAACCAATATGGATAAAGTCGCTTAATGTATTGGAAAATGTATGTGTACCAAATCGTTTGCGTGGTTTGAGCTTGGAAGAGGCGGAGGAAAAGGCGATGGTAGCGTTGAAGAAAGTTAAGCTTGAAGATTGGCATGGTTATCATCCGAATTCATTATCTTCTGGGCAGCAACAAAGAGTAAGCTTGGCTAGAGCTTTGACGATTGATCCGCTGATATTGGTGGCTGATGAACCTACAGGAAACTTGGATACAGTGTCAGGTGATGAATTGATGGAACTTTTAAGGTCTTTGAACCAAGATGAAGGAAGGACGGTGATTATGGTGACGCACGATTTGGAATATCTTCGTTATGCGACTAAGTTGTTTCATATTATCGATGGTCTATTGGCAGAAGAGATTGACGAAAAAGGAGCAAGAAAATTAGCGATGACACTAAGAAATAAGAAGGGGTCTCGAGGTGGAGAGACGGTGCAAGACGGTGATTATTTAAAGAAAAGTGGTAAAAAATATGTTGATTAAAAACCCAATGGGAGCAATAAAATCATTTTTTAAGGAATCTTGGAGTTATGCCATTTTTATAGTTTTGTTGTTTTTATTTGTGCTAAGGGCGGTACTGGAGGGAATGATGTCGGTGAGATGGTTGGGGGGAGTGGTTAGTCGAATTGGGTTTGGTCATTTATCGAGAATGATTAATAGAGTGCTGAAAGTTATGGATAGGGGAGCTAGTGCAGGTGTGTCGAGGGTTTATATGATTGAGTTGGCAATAAAGAATTTAAAAGCGAAAAAAGTAAGAACAATGGTGACTATTGGAGGGGTGGCGGTGGGTGTTGGGGCGATAGTGTTTTTAGTGTCTCTGGGTTATGGTTTGGAAAAAATGGTGATTGGTAAGGTGGCGAGATTAGAAGAGTTAAAAACATTAGATGTTGGTTTGGGAGAGGTATCAAGCTTAAAGATGAATGATGAATTCATTAAAAAAGTTGAAGAAATGCCGGGGGTGGAAGAAGTGGTGCCGGTGGTGGGTATGGTGTCTAAAGTTAGGTTTAAGAATTCTATTTCAGACATAATGGCTTTTGGGGTGGATCATCGATATGTAAAGGCGGTTGGGGCAAAATTGATATCTGGGTCGGAGTTCAAAAAGAATGTGGTGGGGTTTCGTTATCAAGAGGGTGAGGTGGCTGGTGCTAGCGTAGAGGTGGTTAGGTCGACTTTGGGTCAAAAGATTGACGAGGGAATATTTAGATTTAATGTAGATGGAAGTTCTAGAGTTGATGTCTACGATAAATGTTCGACTGATAGTGATAATTTTGGCTATTTAATACGCTTAGAAGGTGGATTGGTAGGTGAGCGTGTATGGGGTGAATCTTATCATTTAGGTCAAAAGAATGATTTGTTTGTGGTGGACAGTGTGACTAGTAAAGAAATGTCTAGTTGGGTGAGAGTAAAGACTCCACTATGGCGGGTAGGTGAGGACGGATTAGCTATACCTTTGATGAGTGAAGAGGGTGGCCAAAAATGGGTGATTGGTTGTGTACGTGATTATGATTTATCAGAAGGCGGAGAAGATGCCAGTCTGGCTGAATATCGTACTTTGGAAGAGTATTTGTATAGTGATTTGGAAGTAGGTGAGGTATTGGGGGAGGCGACAGAATCGGCTAAGATCGCTGCTAGTGAGGCTTCGGCTGAGGCTAATTTATTTGATGTGGTGATTACGACAGATGAATCAGGAGTTGAATGGGTAGAGTTAAAAAATGTTGATTCAGCAGAGAAAAAGAATGATGATTTGTTTTTTTCAGAAATACCTACAGGGGAGGCTTACGTGAGTACTGGTTTGGTAAAAATGTTTGGCATGGATAATAATTCAATTTTAGGACAAAAGTTTGGAGTATCTTATATCATTCCTGATGGTTTGATACCTGGTGGAAGCGGTAGGCTGCAATCGCAGGAGACTGATTATACAGTTATTGGGGTGGTGGATGATGATTCGGCTAATTATTATTATTTTCAGATTGACGATGCTAGAAAGTTGGGAGTGAGAAATTATTCTCAAGTGAAGGTATTGACGGCTGATCAGGGGCAAGTGGCTGGGGTAAGAAAAGCAATTGAAAGCAGTGGTTTTAGGACAATGAGTACTTTAGATACAGTGGCCCAGATAGAGCAGTTGTTTGCGACGTTAAGACTTTTGTTAGGTTTTTTGGGTACTATTGCTTTGGCGGTGGCATCTTTAGGAATGTTTAATACTATGACTGTGTCGCTTTTGGAGAGAACTAGGGAAGTTGGGGTAATGAAGGCAATGGGGATGCAGATTGCTGAAGTTAGAGAGCTGTTCTTGGCTGAGTCGATGATTATGGGGGTAGGTGGAGGAGCAGCTGGAGTGTTGTTGGGTTATCTGGGGGGGAGATTGTTGTCTTTGACATTGTCATCGGTATCGATAATGAAGGGGGAAGGGGTGCTGGATATAAGTTATGTACCGGTATTTTTTATAGTATTTATATTGGCAATTAGCTTTGTGGTGGGAATACTCACTGGTTGGTATCCATCTAAGAGAGCCACTAAAATTTCGGCATTAAATGCACTGAGGTATGAGTAGATTAGAGAGATAATTGTCGATGGATCTCTGAGGATATTTGCTGGACGGTTCTAGACATTTTACTAAATTCACGACCTCGAGTCATGATGCATATTAGATAAGGGTTACTAGACGAATAAACAATACCGCAATCGTGTAGTTGTTTGTCGCCAGTGGCTTCATATTGTCTTTCACCAAACTTGTGTGCAACTATGGTGTTTTTAGGTAGGCCATTAACAATACCGTCTTTATACTCAGACTGGTTGAGTATGGCTAGAGCTTTCTCTGACATTTCGGGATTGAGGTATGAGGCGTTAAAGAGGACGCGAAAGAAAGAGGCATAGTTTTTGACAGAAATGATATTGCCACCTGGATTGTTGACAGCAGGAGAGAGATCAATTCCTAAATCGGCATAGATTCGAAGAATGTTTTCTTCTCTCATATTTTTATGGAGGAGGTAGTAGGCATCGTTGTCGGAATATTTGATCATTCGTTCGATCAACTCTTCGATAGTATATTCTTGATTGGGGGTGAGGGTAGTGCTGGGAATAATGTTTTGGCTGGGATCGTGAGGTACATTATTGGCTAATTTTGTATGAAGGAAGTTGGGGTCATTTTCGGCTTGTTTGAAATAGGCAATCATTAGAGGGACTTTGATTAGGCTGGCTGGGGAAAAGAGCTCTTTTTCTTCTATGCCAAACCAGGGTCCATTATTCATGTCTCGATAGTAGACAGAAGCGAAACTGATTTGTTTTTTGTTGATTTGGTCTTCAACTATTTGTTCGACTTTGTGCTTGAGACGACTGGTATTGACATCTTGATTGGTGAAAGGTGTATCGCAAGAGAGAAGGGGGTTAATGAATTTATAGTTGCCAGGGGCTCTGATCTCGGAGCTTTGGATGATTTTTTCGTTATAAAAAATAGAAGAAGCCGCAAAACCTAAGGCAAAAAAGGTCGTACCAAAGCTTAAGAATATTAGAGTTTTTTGCATTAATGAGAGTATAGGCTAGAGCGAGGTATAATAATAGGATGATTATATTTAACAAAGCAGAGATTAGAGATGGCAGTTTGATTCTTTTAAGAGAGGTAGCTAGGTTGCCAGTGGCGAGGGTGGTTGCTAGAGAGGTAGTGGTAAATAGGCCGGCGAGGGTGAGTAGGCAGTTGAGGTGGAGAAGGGGTTCGTTTGTGTCAGCACCTGTTTCGGAAAGAGAAATGTTTGACCGAGATAATCACATTGCTTAGCTTGTGGTAAAATAGATTTGTGAATATAAAATTTAATTCTCTCCTTCTTATGTAGTTTTTGGGGGAGATTTTTATATCTGGCCCCCAAGAGGGGCTTTTTTTATATTAAAATACAAACTATGGACTACAAAAAAATCGAAAGTAAATGGCAGAAAATTTGGGCCACCTACGCTGATGCTACGGCGGCTAAAGATGACTCGACTAAGCCGAAGATGTATGTGTTGAATGAATTTCCCTATCCGTCTGGTTCGGGACTTCATGTAGGACATGCTTTTTCTTTTACCGGGGGGGACGTTTATGCTCGATTCAAGAGAATGCAGGGGTATAATGTGCTTTTCCCTATGGGTTGGGATGCTTTCGGATTGCCGACAGAAAACTATGCCATTAAGATGAAGCGTAAGCCACAAGAGGTGACTAAAGAAAATACTGATATGTTTAGGAGTCAGATGAAACGATTGGCTTTCTCGTTTGATTGGAGTCGAGAGGTGAATACGACTGACCCTGCTTATTATAAATGGACACAATGGATTTTTATAAAATTATTTGAGAAAGGTTTGGCGTATAAACAGGAGATGCCGATTAACTGGTGTCCTTCTTGTAAGATTGGTCTGGCAAATGAAGAGGTGGTAGATGGAAAATGTGAAAGATGTCATGCCGAGGTGAGTCGTCGGAATATTTCTCAATGGGTGGTGAAGATTACCGATTATGCCGATAGATTGATTGATGGGTTAAAGGATACGGATTTTATTGAGAAGGTAAAGATGGCGCAGATTAATTGGATTGGGAAAAGTGAAGGAGCGAAGGTAAAGTTCAAACTCAAAACTTCAAACTTAAAACTTAAAACAAATGAACTAGAAGTGTTTACTACCCGACCAGATACATTACCGGGAGTGACGTTTATGGTGATTTCTCCAGAACATGAATTAGTTCAGAGTTTAGGTTCAAAAGAAGTAATTGATTATGTAAAAGAAACGAGGAAAAAGTCAGATATGGATAGGACTGATTTAAATAAAGATAAGACTGGTGTATTTAGCGGATTGATGGTGATTAACCCAGTTAACGGTAAAGAAGTACCATTGTGGATTGCAGATTATGTATTAATGAGTTACGGAACTGGAGTGGTGATGGGGGTGCCGGCACATGATGAGAGAGATCATGCGTTTGCTAAGAAATATAATTTGGAAATAGTGCCGGTGATACAAAAAGAAGGATGGGACTTTAATGAAAAGGCTTATACTGAAGTGGGGGAAAAGCCAGCGTTTGATGAGACAGATTATATGAAGAAGACTTCTTCTTATCATATAAGAGATTGGATATTCAGTCGACAACATTATTGGGGAGAACCGATTCCGATGGTAGATTGTCCTGCTTGCGGGTGGGTAACAGAAAAGGAAGAAAACTTGCCGATTGTTTTGCCAGAGGTGGAGGCTTATGAACCGACTGATGATGGACTAAGTCCACTGTCACGCATACCAGAATTCGTAAACTGTAAATGTCCTAAGTGTGGAGGGGAGGCAAAAAGAGAGACAGATACGATGCCAAACTGGGCTGGATCAGATTGGTACTTTTTGAGATACTGTGATCCATTCAATAAGGACAAGTTAGCAGACTTTGATATATTAAAAAAGTGGTCGCCAGTGGATGTTTATATTGGTGGAGATGAACATAATACTCTTCATCTGCTATATTCTCGGTTTATTCATCAGTTTTTGTATGATTTGGGGGTAGTACCGATACCTGAGCCTTATTACAAAAGAACCTCGCATGGGGTGATTTTGGGACCAGATAACCAGAGAATGAGTAAGTCTAAAGGAAATGTAGTGGTACCAGAGTCAGTAGCGGATATTTATGGAGTGGATGTGGTGAGAATGTATCTGATGTTCATGGGTCCTTTTGATGGAACTATGGCCTGGAATGAGAAGACTTTGATGGGGGTGAAGAG
>DDWP01000016.1 GCA_002345725.1 Candidatus Shapirobacteria bacterium UBA2283 | reverse complement strand
GTGAAATTGTTTTTGACTTAGATATCAAAATTAATCGCGGCGACTGTCTTGGTTATTACGGTCTTGCCAAAGACCTCTCAATTCTTTACAACTTGCCACTCCAAAGCTTATCAAACGAAGGATGGCCAAAATCAAATTACTCTCTACCAATCAAAGTCGAGACTGACAATGTCACCCGCGTTATGGCTGTCAAAATAGTCCATCTTAAAAACTCTACTTCACCCGAGTGGCTACAAAAATTTGTCCGCATTCACGGCACTAACAGTATTAACACCCTTGTCGATCTAACCAATTACGTTATGTTCATGTATGGTATCCCCAACCACGCCTTTGACACCGCCAAATCAACCGACAATCTTATCTGGCAAATGAATCCAGGATATACCGAATTCAAAAGTCTCGACGGCACTGTTTTACCCATCAACAAAGATATTTTAATGGTCAACAACAAAAACCGTGCCCTTAGTCTAAGCTTCTGGGGAGGGGAGTCATGTTCAATAGACAATTCAACTACCGATACCATCATTGAATTAGCTATCTACAACCCCACCACCGTTCGACACAACAGCCATCAGCTAAAAGTCACCACCGAAGCAGCCACCCGTCTTGAAAAATTTCTCGATCCAGAATCAATTCCTACAGCCATCGGCTACCTAGCTCAGTTAATTGTTGAACACTGTGGTGGTTCTATTGGCTCAGAGGTTTTTGACTACTATCCCAATCCTGAAATTGCTACCCCAATTGAATTTGATCCAAAACTACCCTCTATTGTTTCTGGTATCGATATCCCCGAAGATGTTGCTCTCGATATTGTCGCCCGAGTAGGTACCCGCAAAGATATTGTTGCCCCAGAAGACCTAGTTGAAGAAGTTATCCGATTCTATGGTTATCAGAACATTCCCAAAAACGAACCTCTTACGTATAAAGAAGTCAAAAACATTACTCCCAAAATAATTTATTTAATTGAACAATTAAAAGACAAGCTAGTCTCCGAAGGTTACGATGAAGTTATTACCTGGCCACTTGTCTCCGAAGCAGTCGACCCAAAAACTGTCATAAAAACTGAAAATAGTATTAATGCTGAAGTAATATACCTTCGTCAAAGTTTAATTCCTTCACTCAAGCTTCAGTTAGATCAGTACAATCGTTACAAACTCCCTAACCCTAAATTTTTTGAAATCGGCAAAGTTTTTTCCAAGGATGGCGATAAATACATTGAGAAGTATGCCCTCGGCACTTACGATGGCCTTGAATTCAAAGAAACTATTCTTGATGATTTGGAAAAACCCGAATCATATATTCCCCAGATTATCGACAATCAAGCCGTTGAGTTAACTTCTCAAATAATTACCCTCGACGCAAATGTCACCATCGACGGCTCGCCAGAGCCACTAGACTTGATTAAAAAGTATTCGGCCTTAATAGACAAGAACATTCTCTGGTCCATAGAAATAACCGACATTTTTGAATCAAAATACACTTTCCGAGTTTGCTATTACAACACCGACGACAAGACTGCCAAAAAAATCCATCTAAAAACTTTTAATTTAAACTAAAAATTAAAGCATGCCAACTAGTAAGTATCCTATATTGTGATATAATTTGATATGGAAACGAGACGTCTTATACCATCTGGAGTTGTTGGTGGAGGTCCCACAGAAATCATGGGTCAAATTGAAATTGCTAGAAGTATGGGAATGAAATTACATGTAGAGCCTGAATTGCGAGGAGTATGTCATCAGTTAACACAACAAAAAGCTACCCAAAACCGAAACTTCGGTAGAGTAGCCAGAGTCGACCACACCGAACATAACGGCCAGGAAGTAAGTAAAATAACTTTTGGAGACGAAAGTGTAAAAATTATCCCAGGATACATGACCATTCTCGAAGCAGGAGAAAAGTTTGGCGGATTGGTACAACCAGTGTGCTTACATAGAGTCCAAAGATAAGTAACATTTTCCCCCTTTACACTCGTAGTAGATTTCTATATCATAACCCCATGTCCTTTATGTCTCTTATTATTGTCAAACGTCTTATCCGCACTGCGGAGGATTGTTGATGATATAAAAGACCTAGAGTCATAAAAAATCAACAGCCTCCGCAAGGAGGCTTTTTTAGTTTCTTTAGGTGAAATTTGAAGCATAGCGCCAAATTTTGCCTAAAGACACAATCCCGATAACCGAAGGTTCATCGGGATAAATCAATTATTAATATCGCCTATGATTATTCTTAAAAATAAATAAAACAACAAATCCTAGTAATAGGTAAATATATAAATTAACAAAACAATGTCACAACAAAATAACAAAGATACGCTCCAACCAGGTTTCAGGCCAGAAACTATATACACGTCAGATGTCCTAGCTAGAATCAGAAACAGTCCTCAAGTTCCTGCAGCTGAACAGCGGCCACAAACCCCCGTCTTCAAATCGGACAACCCACCAGAGTTAAAAGTTAGACACAAATGAAAAAAGACATCTGGCCAAAAGTTGGCCCAACCGCCCAGAAAATAAATGAACAGCTAAAAGATCTGCCGCCAGCAGAGGTGAACGTTCTTCCCGACATTATCACTCGCCAGCCAACACCGGCAGACAAAGAAAAAGCCAAAAAACCACTTAGCAGTCACCACTGGTGACTGCTAACAACTATATCAAAATAAATACTGCCTATTCTATGGATATCTTTGTAGATCAATCTATGTCGAACTAGGTGTTACTACCAAAGGTATCGTCGTCCCTATGGTCGGTGATACCGGTATCAAAGTGGGAGTTGGCAATACCTCTGTCGGGGTCGGGGATGGTGCCCAGTCCCAAGGTTTGTTTACTCCAATCTTGACTTCTCTCTCTACGCTAGCCCCATCACGATCGGTAGCTTTTACTTTCAATGTATATAGACCATCACTCAGGTTTACTCTCCCTTCAAAAGGTCTGTCGCTAAATGACTTTATCTCCGAACCATTTGCCCACACTTTAACTTCAGTAATTTTTTTCAACGAACTCGTCGATATTTTAATATCTACATCGTTCCCCACCGTAGATCTATCACTCGGGCTATCAAAACCAACCGTCAAAGTTCCATCGTTTCGACAAAAGCCCGTCGGGGGATAATATTTATCTTTATCAACCTGTTCCGATATCCATTTATCAATTCCCTCTTGCCACCTATTTTTTCCGTCTTTAGAGATGGGATCTTCTTCTCTAAAACTAAAGAATTCCTTTTCATCATAATTGTTATTAGCCACATCTTCTGGTGGAGCGATACCCGACTTATCTTTACATACCTTAAGTTTCAAATGAATTGGATCATTTACCTTTGGTTGTGTCCCGTCAATAAAGTAAGTATTGTAAGCCGGAAAACCATCGTGAGCCAAATATCCAGACACTCGATCTACTTCCAAATTGACAATTTTTTCAGGTATCGAAAAATCTTGTTTATTACGTAAAGGCAAAGCATATTGCATTATCTTTTTCCATATTGGGCTTGCTCCCGACACACCTGAAGCCACTTTTCCCATCGGTGTATTATCATTATTACCCACCCACACTGTCGCCAATAAATTTGGTGTCCAACCTATCGTCCAGTTATCTTTTTTATCATTAGTAGTACCAGTCTTCACTGCTACTTGATAGTTTGGCACTATCAATCCATTCACTGCTCCAAAAGTTATTTCTCGATTAGCATTATTTTGTAAAATATTAGAGATAATAAATGCTTCTTGAGCAGTCATCACTCTCTTGCCTTCAATTTGACGAAATTCCTCCAAAACCCTACCATTTCTATCCTCAACTTTAAGTACTCCAATTGGCTCAGTTTTCAACCCACCGTTAGCAAAAGCTCCGTAAGCCGAAGCCAAGTCAATCATATACACCTCAGCTCCTCCCAGTGTTACTGCTAGCCCAAACCTTCGCAGATTCTCCGGCGTTGGTTCAAAAGTGGTCAGCCCCATATCAAATGCTTGTTGCAACATGTTCTCCACACCCACATTAGCCAACAACTTCACTGCCGTTGTGTTTATTGAGTTACCCAAAGCTGCCGCTAAAGATATCGGTCCTACAAATTTACCAGTATAGTTTTGAGGTGAATAATCTTTCTGACCAGGAGATCCAGGAAACGTTACCGGCGTATCCATAATCATTGTCGCCGGAGTATATCCTCTTTTAATCGCCGTCAGATAAGTAATTGGCTTAATTGCTGATCCAGGCTGTCTTAACGCTTGAGTTACCACATTAAACTGTCCATCAGTTTTATCACTACCATACCCCCTTGAACCAACCATTGCCAATATCTGACCATTAGTTGGATCTATAACTATGGCAGCTCCATTACTAATACCCAGATTTTCCACCTTATCAATTTCCTGAGTCACGATTTCTTGAACTTTATTTTGCAAAGCCAAGTCTAATGTTGTAGTTATTTTCAAACCACCACCTTCAACCACTTCCTCTCCATACTTTTTAGCCAATTCATCTTTAACCCAAAATACAAAATGTGGGCTAACTAGTTGGCTTTTACTATCTCTAAACTGGTAATTTTTAACTTCTTCCAATGTCGTCTGGCGCAAAGCATCATCAATATATCCGTCTTCTACCATTCTTTCCAGCACATGTGCTGTTCTATCAACAAACAATCGAGGAGTTTTTGAAAAAGGCGAATAAGCGCTCGGCCTCTGAGGTAACCCAGCCAAGATCGCCGATTCTGCCAAAGTTAAGTCCTTAATAGCTTTTCCAAAATATTGTTCTGCTGCTATACCTACTCCCCAAGCCGCTCCACCATACGGTGCTTCATTTAAATACATTAACAATATCTCGCTCTTTTTATACTTCGCCTCTATTTGCACCGCCAAAATAAACTCTTTTATCTTTCGAGTTACCGTCACGTCCGAAGTTAACAATACATTTTTAACCAATTGTTGGGTTAGAGTCGAACCACCAGTCAGTTTTTTAAAATAAAACACATTTTTAACTATTCTAAATGGGGCCAAAGGATCAAAACCAGAATGTTTATAAAAATCCTTATCTTCCACTGCAATCGTCGCATTCTTCAATGACTCTGGGACATCTTCCCATACCACAGGCACTCTCTTAGCATCCTTGTAAACATCATAAAGCAATTCACCGTTCCTATCGTAGATTCGACTCGAGAAACCATCTCTCCTAACTACTTTATTAGGTGTCGGCAAATCTTTTGAAAACCAAGCAAACACCGCCAATAACGCAAATACACTTATCACCGTCAACACCAGAAGACCAATTACCGCCCGGTACCAAAACCGTCTAGTTTTCAATGCTGACTTAAAACGACCTAATCCTTGCCTAGTTTTATTCATAACTAAGTTATAAAAGAAAATAACTTTTTGGTATACAAGCGACAACCGATTCCTCATTGGCTTATTACATCTAAGAAGGGGATTATGCTACTAAACATCAAAGCCATCATGGTTATTACCAAGACAACTTTTGTTAACGACTTATTATTAATTTTTTTACCAAATACTTTCACCTATAAATGATAACATAA
>DDWP01000022.1 GCA_002345725.1 Candidatus Shapirobacteria bacterium UBA2283 | reverse complement strand
CGGAGACCACCCAAGAAAAAGTTCTGGAGCCAGTCTACGCTCTAGAAAATATGTCCTTCAATTTTGAGACCACCGCTACCGTCGAAGAGCTAGTCAAATTTGTCCAAGGTCCTGACTTTCCTACCGCCGGAGAAATATTTGGTAAAACAGGCATTATTGAAATGTATAATACTGGACGGGGTAAGTTTTCCATCCGTGGGAAGACCAGCATTGAAGAGACCAAGTCAGGCAAGATCCGAATTATCATCACCGAGCTTCCTTACCAAGTCAACAAAGCCGACTTGGTTATCAAGATCGCCAATCTAGTTCGTGACAAGAAAATCATCGGTATCTCCGATCTTCGCGACGAATCCGACCGTCATGGTATCCGAGTTGTCGTCGAAATCAGGAAAACCGGCAAACCAAAATCAATACTCAACAAACTCTACAAATACACCGCCCTTCAATCATCATATTCTGCCAACATGTTGGCCCTAGTTAATGGTGTCCCTCAGACACTTAACCTTCGCCAAATGTTATTACTCTTTTTACGTCACCGAGAAAGTGTCATCCGACGTCGCACCATTTTTGACCTCAAGTCAAACTATATGCGTGCCCACATTCTCGAAGGACTAAAAATTGCTCTTGACACCATAGATGAAATCATCAAAGTTATCCGTGCCTCCAAAACTACCGATGAAGCTCGAGAAAACTTAATGTCTAAGTTTGGTTTCACCGACCTCCAAGCCAATGCTATTTTGGAAATGCAACTCCGTCGTCTGGCTGCCCTCGAACGTCAAAAAATCGAAGATGAATACAATGCCGTTAAACAAGTCATCGATCAATTAACCGACATCGTCACCAAACCAAAATCAATGATTGCTGTTCTCCAAGGTGAGAACAACGAAATCATGGAAAAATACACCGATACTCGACGTACCAAAATATACGTCAAAGGTCTCGAAGATTTTTCCGAAGAAGATCTTATTCCGAATGAACCTACTCTAGTCACTATTACCAAAACTGGCTATATTAAACGCGTCGCTAAAGAAACCTACCGTATGCAAAAGCGAGGCGGGGTCGGAGTTTCCGGCATGTCCACCAAGACCGAAGATGAAGTCGAGAACATGCTTTTCGTCAACACCCACGACGACCTTTTGTTCTTTACCAACAAAGGCCGCGTTTTCAAAACCAAGGTTTGGGATGTTCCCGAAAGTTCCAGACAATCAAAAGGTCAGGCAGTAATTAACTTAATCAACATTATTCAAGGTGAAACTATCCAAACGATTTTACCACTAAGTAAAGAATTGCCCGTCAAATACATCCTTTTAGCTACTAACAAAGGCACTATCAAGAAAACTTCTATCGACAAGTTCCAAAATATACGACAAACTGGTCTGACAGCTATCAAGCTCGACCCCCAAGACGAGCTTGCTTGGGCCAGACATACTAGTGGTAATGATCAAGTTTTCTTAGTTACCCATGATGGTAAATGCATTCGCTTTAACGAGACAGATACCCGACCTATGGGTAGACATACTCGAGGTGTCAAAGGTATTACTCTCAAAGAAGATGACCAATTAGTTAGTATGGATATCGTCCCACAGACTCTATCGGCTACCAACAAAGAGAAAAATGGTGAATTCTTCCGACATTTGCTTGTAGTCACTGAGAAAGGAGTTGGCAAGAGAAGTAATGTCTATCTCTACCCACTTCAAAAAAGAGGAGGCATCGGAGTCAAAGTCGCCAACCTAACTAGTAAGACTGGTTCTATTGCTGTAGCTCAAGTAGTCTCCGAGAAAGCCGAGCAGGTGATCCTCGTCTCCAAGAAAGCCATCACCATCAATCTGCCTATCAAAAACATTCCTGTTCTAAATCGCAACACCAAAGGTGTCATCCTTATGAGGCTCAAGGCCGCAGATGACAAGGTAAATGCCATGACAGTAATGGACAAAGTACCGGAAGACAATATGCCTAACAATACGGCATAAACAAAAAGACTCATTGTTATAGGACTACTGACCCAAACCTGTTTATTCAGTGTTATAGGACTCACGTTATAGGACTACCACTTTTAGCAGTCAAGTGACACCACTGCTAGTCAGGTTCAGAATTCTATTTTAACCCTATTATACGGCTAAAACACTAAAAGATAGGGTAGGGGAGTAACCAATGTGTAAGGCTACCTCACTCCTAGAATAGGCACCTAACTATAGGACATCCAAAATATATCAATAAAAAAGAGGGGACTAAGTCTTATAATTTTTTGCTAAATCAGCGATTACCTTTATGAAATTTATCGTGAACTTCCCTCAGTCTAGCATCAGTCACATGGGTATATATCTGTGTTGTCGATATATTTTTATGTCCCAATATTTCCTGAACAGATCTAATATCGGCTCCAGCTTTAAGCAGGTCAGTGGCCATTGAATGTCTCAGTGTATGCGGCGTAGCCATCACTGGTATTTTGGCTAAGGTTACGTAATGTTTTACTAGTCTTTGTATCGATCTAACAGTTAGGCGCATCTCCTCATCGGTCGATGATATTTCTTTTTTCCCGCCGATTCTAATAAACAAAGGTTTGAGCTTATCTGTCCTTGACCTTAAATAACGCTCAAGGTACTCAGCCGAATGTTTAGACACGAAGACAACTCTAGCTTTTCCACCCTTACCCACCACACCAAACTCTCTAGTCTTTAGGTTAATTTGATCTCGATCTAACCCTACTAGTTCAGACACCCGAAGTCCAGTCGAGAACAAAAGCTCCAAAATTGCTTTATCACGTAAGCCAACTTTAGTCGATAAAATAGGCTGATTAAGTAATCTTGATATCTGATCATCATCCAAAAACTTCAAGGAATGTTCTGCTGTCTTAGGCACCTCCAACTTCTCTGGTGACAGACATTCAATATCATTCTTAACGCACCATTTCAGCATCGATCTTATAGCAATAACATAATACCCCTGAGTCACAGACTTAAGCTCCTGCCTCGCTAAAAACAACCTAAACTTTCTTATTTCTTCAAGATTTACGTCTTTAATTCGTGGCTCAGATATCCCAGATTCCACCAAGTAAGTTACTAACACATCAAGGTAATGCTGGTAGTTTCTAATCGTCAAACGAGAACAGTTCCTCTCCACCTCCAAATATTCAAGAAAGCGTCGCACCAAGGTCGTTAAATTTAAATCCATGATTAATATTATCACCCGAAGACAAATTTCGTCGTTTCTAGAGCCTCTGATAAAGCCATATACATATTATGCCTGTTTTTAGGTATTTTTTATACTAGGGGAGTCGAAAGTGGGTATTTATGCCTAGACCGACCAATATAGGGGCCTGGGCCAAACAGGCGAATTAGGTACATTAATAAACACCAAACTTAAAACTCAAAACTCCAAACATCTTTTTTTAAGTTTTAATTTTTGTGTTTTGTTTTTTATTTTTTTCCCTCCTCCCCCC
>DDWP01000088.1:36378-50347 GCA_002345725.1 Candidatus Shapirobacteria bacterium UBA2283 | reverse complement strand
ACTGGTACTAGTGGAGGTGGATTTGCCCTTATGACTGAAACTGTCAGTTTCTGTGGTGCTGCTGAGCTCGGTACACTCTTTTATTTAGTCTCTCGCCCTGGTCCAGCTACTGGTTTACCTACTTGGACTGGTCAAGGTGATCTTCTTTTTGCTGTTAATGCCGGACACGGTGAATTTAACAAAATAGTTATCGCTCCAGGTAATCAAGCTGAATCATTCGAGATGGCTGGTACTGCCCTTAATTTAGGTGCTCAATTCAATATCCCTATCATATTAGTCTCTGATAAATTTATTGCTGAGTCCGGTGCCTCTCAGTCGGATTTGTCCAAAAAAGACGTTGATATTGTTAAGTCCACCAAATCTTTGCCCGGCACTCCCGGTCAAGAATATATGGCCAATAGTTACGAACATGATGAGCATGGTTTTTCAGTAGAGGATAGTGAGCCAATCAAAAAATCAGTTGAGAAAAGACAGTCTCAACTACAAGAAATTCTTAACGTTGTCCCCAAACCCACTTTTTATGGTCAAGATACCGCTAAGAAGTTAATTGTCAGTTGGGGGTCACCATCTTCTACTATTCTCGAGACATTGCGTCTTTTGAATAATCCTGATTACGCTTTCTTACAGATCAAAACTCTCTGGCCAATTGATAAGAACATTAAATTACTCATCGCTCCATTTACTGAAGTAATTGTTATTGAAAATAGTGCCACTAGTCAATTAACATCACTTTTGAAATCACAATTTGATTTCAACCCTACTAAAACAATTTTAAAATATGATGGTAGACCTTTCTTTCCAGAAGAGTTAATAAAACAACTATGACAGACAACCTTAAATCAAACATTGTCCCCACTTGGTGTCCTGGATGTTATGACTATTTGATGTTTCTGGGTGTCGAACAATCATTGGTTCAGCTTAATGTACCTAGAGAAAAAATAGTTGTTGTCTATGATATCGGTTGTATGGGTAATATGGCTGATTTTTTCAGCACCTATGCTATTCATGCCCTTCATGGTCGCAGTATTCCTACTGCTATCGGCGTTAAATTAGCCAATCCAGAACTGACTGTAGTTGTTGTTGGAGGAGATGGTGGTATTTATGGAGAAGGTCTTAATCATCTTTTATCTTATGCTCGTTCAGAAATTGATATTACGGTTGTTGTGGCTAATAATCATATTTATAGTTTAACTACTGGCCAAGCTAGTCCCACTAGCCCCAAAGGCTCCAAGACAAAGTCTACACCATTAGGTTCGATAAATATTCCAATCGATCCAGTACCTTTATTAAAACAAGTCAATCCAGACGTTCATGCTATTTCTGTCGACGGACACAATCCACCAGAAATAATCAATGGTATAAAAGAAGGTATCAGTCATCCTGGCTTCTCACTTGTTGATGTCCGTCAAATCTGCGTCACCTTCAACAAGCAGCTAACTGGTTAATACAGACACCCTTATTTGTGGCACATCTCCCACAGGATATTCAAATACTTTCTCTGAGTCGACTCTTCTCTCGTTTATCCACAACAATCCATGCGATCTAAAAATCGTAGTTAATATATTAAAGTCGTGATTCTCCCTATCTTTTGCTATACCAATAGATACATTTTCCCCTTCTGGTACATCTGTTCTTGTGCCAAGCTCAACAAAGCCCTTCCTCTTCCTCTTTTTTGATTGACTAGTGTAAATCACTTCTGCCAAAAATCCTTCCTCTGTCAATTGCTCAACTAATACTTGAAATTCCGTCATTAGGGCAATTTTACTACACTAAATCGTTTTTTCTTCACTCTGCATCTGTCACAACTAACTAAATAAGGCTATGACCACTACTAATATTATTAGGAATATGCCTCCAAAGACTTCATAACTCAGCTGAAACTTAAGGAATTTATTAAAAGTAAAAGTGTCTTTATTTTGTTTCTTCATCATAAAATGGTAACACACTAATATGCAGGTTTTAAATCTTTTTTGCCACTATTGCCATAAATAGGGGGAATTCTTTGCGGGCTTTATCCTCAACTTCTGCCATTCCACCTTCTGACTTTTTAGGCGATACCCATTCTTCAATCTTTTCAATTACAAAACCATTATCAAACAGCATCTCGCTATAAGCTGATAGAGGGTAATGAAACGACCAAGTTTTAACATTGTCATTTTTGTCAAACGGACTACTATCTATCGGAATCTCCAAAGGGGACATATAAATATCATTTTTTCTATACTGAGTCATTGTATTTTTATCTACCAACCAATCACTATGTTTTGGGATCCTAAAACTTGGATGGTTCAAAACAATCACTAGCTTTCCTCCCTTATTTAAGTGGGTCGCACAGTTCTTAATTACCTTAAATGGGTGTTTAATATTTTGTAGTGCCAAGATAATTGCTATTTGACTAAATCCAGAAAATTTTATGGGTAAATCTTTAGTTACATCAGCCACCGCATAACTATGGTTACGATTTTGATCAAGTTTCCTGGCTTCATCTACCAAATTAGCTGCTAAATCAATTCCTAAATAATTTACCTCCGAGGGTATAGCTCTAGCCAATATTCCTTGTCCACAACCCAAATCTAGCAACCTCGAAGTTCTATTTAGGTTTAATAGTCTTAATACGTGAGGAATAATTACCTCCTGGTGGTAAAAGTGACCTTTCTCACCCACAATCCCGTTATACCATTTTCCTACTTGAGTCCAAGAAGTTTCTTTTTTAAATTCTTTTTTTAACATCGTCCCAGTTTACCACAGACCACCATTTCTCAATATAGCCTTTCCTATCGTTTAAATAATCAAGATAATAGGCATGTTCCCAGACATCTAAAGCAAGTACAGGCACAGCCCCATTTAGACCAAGTAAATTGTGTTTTTCTAACTGGCCGATCATTAGCCCATTTTCAGTTTTCCATAATACTGCCCAACCAGACCCTTCAACTGTTACTGCAGCAGCACTAAATTCTGCTTTGAACTTTTCAAAATCAGGAAACATTCCCTCAGGTGGTAAGTTATTATCTATAGGCGCTCTCATGTTGTTCCAGAATAAATCATGCATTACCGCACCATTATAATTAAAGCTACTAATTTTTCCCTGTTCTAGTGCTAAATTAAAATTATTCACATAAGCAGCATAGTGTTTATCATGATGTAGTTCCATAATCTGTTTGGAGATTATTGGTTCCAAGGCATCATAAGCGTAGGGGAGTGAGTTTATGGTTAATGGTTTCATATCTACTACCAGTATAGTAGGAGTTGTTGGACTCTGTCAAGTATTTGCTATAATCAGCTGTGGTCATCATCAAAAACGCAAGTCAAATAGATGGAATTCGTAAATCATCTCGTCTTGCTGCCCAGACCCTAGACTATCTGTCAACTTTTGTTAAGCCGGGAATTAATACTGAAGAATTGAATGAACTGGCTGTTAAATTCATTTCTGGCCACGGAGCTATTGCTGCCCCCCTTAACTATGGTGGTTTCCCTAAAAGTATTTGCACTTCAATCAATAATGTTGTCTGCCATGGTATACCCTCAACCAAAGATGTTCTAAAAGAAGGCGATATTATCAATATCGACGTCACCACTATTCTTGACGGTTATTATGGAGACACCTCAGCCACTTACCCTGTTGGTAATATTAGCCAATCAGCTAAGGATCTCATTGTTCGTACCAAAAATTCTCTTGACATAGCCATAAATTCTATTCGTCCTGGTAAATCACTAAATGATTGTGTTGGTAAAGTTATCGAAAAGTATCTAATCCCTTTTGGTTACGCTCCTGTTCGCGATCTTGGCGGTCATGGTGTTGGCTTAAAATTTCACGAGGATCCTTTCGTATTCCACAACACCAATCCGGAGGGCGACATTACCCTCAAGCCAGGTATGACTTTCACTATCGAGCCGATGGTTAATGCTGGTACTGATTGGCACGTCACTATCGACCCGCAAGACGGTTGGACTGTCCGTACTCGTGATGGTTCACTTTCCGCCCAGTTTGAACATACTATATTAGTTACCGACACCGGCGCTGAAATTTTAACCCAATCATGATTCTTTTAGACGGTCGTTCCCTTTCCGAAAAAATCCTTGCCTCCATTAGACCTACTGGTTCACTCCATATCATCTTAGTTGGTGACGACCCTGCTAGTCTCAAATACGTTTCTTTAAAAAAAGAGAAATGCCGGCAAATAGGTCTGAACTGTGTAGTCCATCATTTACCAACCATTACCCCGACTCCAGACATACTTACCTTAATCAACAATCTAAATAATGACGTTGATGTTACCGGTTTCTTTGTCCAACTGCCATTGCCGCCACATCTTAATAGGTCAAAAATTCTCAATGCTATTTCTAGAAACAAAGACGTTGATGGTCTAGCTGAAAATTCTCTATTTTTGCCAGCCGTAGTTAAAGGGATTATTCGTCTTCTTGATGAATATCATATTAGCTTATCAGGTAAAAATGCGGTAATAATTAACGACAGTCCTCTTATTGGTATTCCTCTCAAAAAAGCTTTAGAGAAAAGGCGTGTCACTGTCACTTTGTGTAACGACAAAACTAAAAGTTTGCCAGAGGTCTGCCAAAAAGCAGATCTATTAGTTTCCGCCACCGGAGTTAAAAACTTAGTCACAGCCCAGTATATAAAACCAGAGGCTATCGTTGTCGACGTTGCCAATGGTGATGTAGATTTTGAGCAAGTAGCACCACTTTCTAGCTATATTACCCCAACTTTCGGTGGAGTCGGTCCTATGACCATCGCCTGTCTTTTGGAAAATATGACAATGGTAGAATAGTTTATGAGAATACAACTATTTGATCGAGGTCTACCTCAAGGTAAAAAATTATTTGCTGATATTGAGTCTGTTTGTCAGCGTCTACAGATTGACAATGACCCTGAATATAGTAAGGATCTAAATAAAGCTTATGCTCGAGGTCTTACCGGTAATACTATTCTTTTAATCGACAATGAAGTCGCTCTTATCGACAAGTATCCTTCTATCAAAGAGCTCGAAGCTATTATCTCAGACTATTTGAAATAAAGTTCTGGCATTATTATCGATTATCTTTTCCGCTTCTTCAAAGCTCATTTCCCATATCCTAGCCACTTCTTGGTAGACAAATTCTACCCATTCTGGTCTATTAATTTCACCCCTATGAGGTATTGGGGTTAGAAAGGGGGAGTCAGTTTCAAGTACTAGTCTGTCTTTAGGGATACTCTTTGCTACTTCTTGTAGTCCACTTTCATAAGTTAAATTTCCATCAATACCAAAATAAAAACTTTCAGGTACGTTTTTGATTCTTTTAATCCCCCCAGTATAACAATGAATCACTCCTCTACAATTATATTTTTTTAATATTTCTAGAGTCTCATCACTCGCCTTACGGCTATGGACTATTAGAGGTTTATTGTGTTTCATCGATAATTCTATCTGTGATTCAAATAATTTAATTTGTTTTTCTCTGTCTACCCCGTCAGTAAACTCCAATCCACATTCTCCTACCGCTACCACCTGATCACACATCATCTTTTCCAATGCTTCAAAATTATCGCCAACTTCCTGTGGGTGAATACCAATGGCTGCTTTTAGTCTCTTATCAGCTTTTGCCATCTTAAGATTATTTTTTGAATCTTCAATATTACTTCCCGACAACACTACAAAATCTAGCTTACCGATGTCTGTAGATATATGGGAGTGGGTATCGATCATGCTATGATCATATCATTACAAATTTAAATATTTAAAAATACTCATGTTGTTAAAAGATAAAGTAGCTATCGTCACCGGTGCCAAACAAGGTATTGGACTTGGTATTGCTATGGCCCTAGCCAAAGAAGGATGTAATGTTGTTGTTAGTGATTTGGAACAATCTGGTTGTGAATCAGCTGTTATTGAAATCGAAAAGTTGGGAGTAAAAGCCCTTGCTGTTAGTTGTGATGTTTCTCAAAAAGATCAAGTAGACCACCTCGTTTCTGAAACTATCTCTAAGTTTGGCAAATTAGACATACTCGTCAACAATGCCGGTATTTTCCCGTTCAAACCTTTTATGGACTTATCTGAATCAGATTGGGACAAAGTTATTGATGTCAATTTAAAAAGTGTTTTTCTCTGTTCCCAAGCTTCTGCTAAGGTTATGCCTGATGGGGGGAAAATAGTTAATATTTCTTCTATTGCCTCGCTTGTTGGATTTGAAGGCTTGACTCATTACTGCGCTTCAAAAGGTGGAGTAAATGGTCTAACCAGGACTCTAGCTCTAGAATTAGCTAGTAGAAAAATAAATGTTAATGCTGTTGCTCCCGGAGCCATTGAGTCTCCCGGTGCAACTGGTGCTATGACAGATGAGATGAAGCAGGGGACTATCGGAGCCATCCCTCTAAAGAGATTCGGTGTACCTGAAGATATTGCCCAATCAGTCATATTCTTGGCTTCAAATAACGCTGACTACATCACTGGACAAGTTATCGTCGTCGACGGTGGATGGACCCTTCGCTAGGTTTATCCTATTTTCAACCAGAGTTTGCTAGAATAGGTTGATGCCATCAAACCTTTTAGTTGAGACTGTACTGAGTATCAGCAGTATCAATCAACAAGAGTCATTACCACGAGCACTCAGTTTAATCAGAAGACAGTTAGATTCCTTTGAACAATCTACTCCCAAACCTAGTCCAGGCGATGTTGAGTTTGTAGAAGGTATGGCGGTCGATATACTTAGTAAACGTCTAAACTATCGACCTAAGCATCGCACTGGTTGAATAATTGAAATCTTATAATATTACGTATATAATATGTATTATGTCACTCGATAAACTATTAGCCCAAATAAGGACAGAGAGACCAGATATAGATACTGAAAGGGCATCTAGACTTTCGTCCCGTGTTTCTACTCCTGGTTCAGAAGGGAAGATTAAGTTACTTGACCCTGTAACCGTCCATAAGGGTCAGCGTGTGACGAAGTACAGATCAATAGAGGAAATGGTCGCTGAATATAGAGTAAATGATACTCTTGCTCGGAAAGATACTTCATCCGATCCTCGGAAATAGTCCGCTTTCTGGCGCTTTAATTTCTCCTTCAAAACATTTCTCAATTTTCTCGCATGTATTGGGCATAATTGGCTTCAAGTAATATGCTGCTTTTCTGATATTTTGAGAACATTCCGTTAATACTTCAATTCTTTTTGGATCTGCTACTTCCAATTTCCATGGAGCTACTTCATTTAATCTGTTGTTAGATTTGTCGATATATTCTTCAAATATCCAACTAATAGCTTCATCAAATTTTAATTCATCGACTAGCTTTTGAAATTTATCATCAACTCGTAATTCGTAATTCGTAATTCGTAATTTATCTGCCAATTTACTCACTCTTGACACCAAATTACCTAAGTTGTTAGCCAAGTCAGCATTATACCTTTCTTTAAATCTTTCAATTCCTACATCAGAATCATTTTCAGACGGAAATGATCTGGCGATTAAATATCTTGCCCCATCTACTCCAAAAAGCTCTGTCAATTGTTTTGGGCTTATTACATTACCAAGCGATTTAGACATTTTTTGTCCATCCACCATATAAAAGCTGTGGGTGTATGTTTTCTCTGGTATCGAAATTTCGGCCGACAACAACATAGCCTGCCAGATCACTGTATGAAACCACAATATTTCTTTACCCAGTAAATGCAAATCTGCCGGCCAAAAACCTGCCTTGTCTTCTAGAAATTGAGTTGCACTATAGTAATTAATCAAAGCATCAAACCAAACATAAGAGGTCTGCGTCTTATCCCAAGGTAGAGGTATTCCCCAGCTAACATTCTCTCTTGATAAGGAAATGTCGTTTACTCCCGACTTAAGTTTTGCCACCACCTCGTTCCTTTTACCTCCGGGAAAGATATAGTTTTTCTTTTCCAGAATCTCAATTAATTGCGGAGCATATTTTGATAATTTAAAAAACCAATTCTCTTCTGACTTTTGAACAGTTTTCTCTGGTGGATGTAATGGGCAATGTTTTTCTACCAGATCTGTCTCAGTTAGAAACTTTTCACAACCAATACAGTACCAACCTTCGTACTTTGCTTTGTACACATCACCTTTATCATATATCTTTTGCAACAGTTCTTGGACGACTTTTTCGTGTCTCGGATCTGTTGTCCTGATGAAAAAGTCATTACTGATATTAAGTTCTTTCCAGGCATTTATAAACGTTGGGGCTATCTTGTCACAATATACTTGGACGTCTAGTCCTTCTTTTTGGGCACATTCAGCCACTTTTTGCCCATGTTCATCTGTTCCGGTAAGGAAAAAGACGTCATCACCCAGTTGTCGATGCATTCTGGCCAAAATATCCGCAGCAATCGTCGTACAGGTATGACCTATATGAGGGATATCGTTTATATAGTAAATAGGAGTCGTAACGTAAAACTTTTTATTCATTTAAAAATATCTAAATAATTAAGTAAGTATACCTAATTATTTTGACATCTTATCCTTGGCAGTTTTCTTAGACAATTTCTTGACAACTTTTTTAGTTACTTTCTTCACTTTTTTGGCAACTACAGCCTCGCCTCCAACTCTCTTACTAAGTTGAGATTTCATCCTAGATGCTTTGTTTTTGTGAATTACTCCCTTTTTTACTGCTTTGTCAATTGCTGATTGAGCTAATTCCATAGCTTCTTTATCTGGTTTAGAGAAAAAACTCTTTACCATTTCTTTAAATTTATTTTTAAAAGACAAGTTGGCTTTACGATTTGTTATGGATTTTCGCAAAGATTTTTTTGATGATCTACTTATTGGCATAGTCACTATTCTAACTTATACTCAAACCAAATACAACTATATGAACTTGTCTCAAAAACTACTTTATCTCGGTAGCAAAAAACAAAATACAATATTCTCAGCCAGTATTGTTTTGGCGGTCACTTTCGGCCTATCGGCTCTACTAGGTTTTCTGCGAAGCCGTTTTCTTTACGCCCAATTTTATAGTTGTTGTGCTGTCGAACTCGACGCTTATAATGCTGCTTTCCGTATCCCTGATTTAATTTTCAAACTACTTGTTAGCGGCGCTCTCTCTGCTTCATTTATACCTGTTTTCAGTAGTTATCTCCATAAGGATGAAGCTAAGGCTTATTCTATTGCTTCTACTGTCATTAACCTCTTATTAATTGCCTTTGTTTCTATATCATTTTTTGTCCTAATTTTTGCCCATCCGTTGTCAGCCATGGTTGCCCCGGGCTTCAGTCTCGAGCAAATATCTCTTATGGCTAACCTGACCAGGATTCTGCTTGTGGCTCAAATCTTTTTTTTGATTAGTAACTTTCTCACAGGCATGCTCCAGGTTCATCAAGTATTCATTATACCTTCACTTTCACCCATTGTTTACAATATTTCTATTATTGCAAGTATTCTTCTATTGGCACCTTCTTTCGGCATTTATGGGGTAGTTATTGGTGCAGTCGTTGGGGCTATGTTTCATCTAGTTATTCAAATCCCTCTTGCCAAGTCTTTAGGCTTTCGTTATTCTCTTCAGATTGATCCAAGTCTCGACGGTGTCAAGGAAATCGTTCGTCTGATGATTCCTCGTACTATATCTATAGGTCTTGGAGAAATTGAAAACACTGTTTCACTCTTCTTTGCTAGTACCTTAGCTGCCGGTTCCCTCTCTCTGCTTAACTTGGCGGTTCAGTTAATGTCCTTGCCTAGTCGTATTTTTGGCACAACTATCGGACAGGCTTCTTTACCGATTCTCTCCAAGAACATTGCCAGAAACGAACTTGATCTATTTCGTAACACCGTTCGGAAAGTATTGGCTCAAAGTCTCTTTATTGCCATACCGATTACGACTCTTATTTTAATTCATCGCGTAGCCTTAATCCGTATTGCTTTTGGTGCTAAGGAGTTTCCCTGGTCTGCCACTTTACTTACAGCCAAGACTTTAGCCTATTTGACTCCAGCTATAATCTCTCAGGCTATAATCCAGATTCTTGTCCGCTCCTTTTATGCTCTTCACAACACCAAGACACCTCTCCAGGTTTCATTCTTCTCACTTTTAGTTAATGTTGTCTCCAGTTTCTTTTTCATTACCTATACCGATCTAGGAATAGTTGGTTTAGCCATCAGTATATCTCTTGGCAATGTTGTCCAATGTATCGGACTTTTTTACATGTTTATTACCATTGTCGATGGTCAGGGTTGGCGTCAAGCTTATTTTAATTATTCAAAAATTGCCTTGGCTTCTCTGGGTATGGGAATAGTTTCTTGGGCCAGCTTACAGGTTCTTGACCTATTCGTCTTGGATACTAGTAAGACAATGAGTTTAATATTCCTAACATCTATTTCGGTACTTATTGGAGTTTCTTCTTTTCTAGCACTTTCTCGATTTCTCAAGATTGATGAGTACTACGACTACATTAAATATTTCCGTCGACTAAAGGGTTTTATCTTCAGATAGCGTAGCCCTTGTTTAAATTATCCGCAAAAGTCTATATACTGTTTGTATATGTCTGCACGGAGAGAAATGTCATTCTTGCCCGATGAAGAAAATGCTAACTCATTTTCAGCTCGAGTGGTCAAGTGGGCCACCACAGCCGGTCGTTTTGTTATCGTCTTCACAGAGTTGATAGTAGTGTCTGCGTTCTTGTCTCGTTTTTGGCTCGATAGAACAAATTCAGACCTGTCAGAATCCGTTAGACAGCAAAAAGCTATTCTTGAAAGTACCCAAGAATTTGAAGTCGATTATTTAAACCTTCAACGTAGGTTAAAGCTAGTCCGGACGCTCTACGATAATCAGCCCAACTATCCGGACAGGCTCATGTCTTTGGCCAGCAGTGTCCCTCCGGAGGTAATTTTCGAACAGCTTTCACTTGAACAAAACCCGAAGGACAAAACTGTCAACGCTAGGGTCAGTCTGTTTACTCGTCAGGAGTCAGCTATTGTTGACCTAATCACCAACCTTTTAGTTAATCCTGATATTGCTACAGTTGACATCCAAACTATAGAGAAAAAACCAAAAAGTAATCAATATGATGTCAACTTGTCGTTAACCTTTGCTGCTGACAAAAAATGAGTAACCTACTCAACTCCCAAATTTCCCGCGTTAAGCCTCTTTTTGATTTCTTAAAAAAACAAAGAGAAAACCAAAAGTTTATCGAGAGAATGGAGATCGCTTCTACATTTGCTCTCATTTCTTTTTTTATGTTTTTCGCAATCCGTCCCACCGCCCTTACAATATCGTCTCTCTTGGGTGACATTGAATCAAAGAAAGTCTTAAAAAAAGAACTTCGTTCCAAAATTAATGACGTTATTCAAGCTCAAGAATCATTTTCTGAAGTTCAAGAAAGATATCATGTGATAAATAACAGTCTTCCTGACCGCCCCAGCTATTATCAAGCTGCTTATCAAGTTCAAAAGACTGGTGAACTGCTTGGTATCAATATCGATAAGATTACTTTTAACTTATCTGATTCTCAGGGGTCAACTATGCCCGATGTTCAGCCATACACGATCTCTCTCGATATTGATGATGATTTTATGTCTTCAACTAGATTGATTTCCGATATTATCGGCAATCAACGAGCTACAGAGATTAAGCTGATAAACTTTGGCCAACTTCCAAAAGAAAATATCCCAGCATCAGAGTCCTCCTCGAGCGCAGAAGTGGATCCTGGTCACAAATTAAAAACTAGGTTCTCTGTCAAATTTTACTATTGGCCATCATCGGATTATGCAGAAAAATAGATTATCCAACTATGTTTTATTGTTCAGCGTTCTAACATTTATTGCCATCTTCTTTTTTTTAGTTGAAAAGAGCTATGATAATCTGATGAAACCTATAACTTCCGTGAAACAGAGCACTCTAATTAAACCCATTGATCCAAATTTAGATACATCAACCCTAGAGATTATTGAAGGTAGGAAATACTTAGATCAATGAAGAAAGAAAAAAGAATCCCTACTATAGTCGGTCTTTTGTTTTTAGTTTTGTTTCTAGCTGTTAGTGTTTACTTGACTCAAATTAGAACTGTCTGGAGCCCCAAGGCTAGTGGAGATTGTTCACCGATTAATCCCCAAGTCACCAACATAACCCACACTTCGGTTGATATTTCTTTTACTACTAGTGATATTTGCTCTACCTCACTTCGGGTTAATAATCAAAACCTGGCTAGTATTAAAGATCCTTCCCGCACACATTATTTTCAAGCCAAAAATCTAAAGGTAACTACTAGTTATGTCTACTCCATAATTAGTGGTGGTCAGAATTTTACTCATAGTAACTATGGTTTTCGTACCGCCTCTCGACCAACTTCTTCTCTGCCCACCTCAAACTTGGCTTGGGGCAAGGTTTATAAAGCAGATACGAAACCAGCTTCTGGCTCAATTGTCTATTTAAATATTCCCGGAGCAGCCCCATTGTCTTCTTTTGTTACGGCTGACGGCAACTGGTCAATCTCTCTGGCTAATAGTTTTAATGAATCGAAGACAGATTGGTTTGTTCCACCGACCGCGGCTGTCGAGGAAGATATAGTTGTCATCTCCGAAGATGGGGTTACTACTCAAGTTGTTAATACTACCGCCAACAACAATCCTGTCCCAGACATCATCATCGGACAAAACAATCTTTCATTAGCAGCTACCACTCCTATTCCAACTTCTGCTGCAGGCCAGATTGCTAGCGTATCGCCCGTTTTGGCAGTTAAGACCCTTAGTATTTTAAATCCTAAAGAAGGGGAAGTAGTTTCTTCTTCAAAGCCAGATTTTTTCGGCATTGCCCCTGCAAACACTAAGATTTTTGTCGAACTTTCGCCATCTTCCTCTGCTAGTAACGAAACTATGTCTGATTCTTCTGGCTCTTGGAAATGGTCTTATGGATCAGATCTCACCGATGGTAGTTACTCTATTACTGTCAAGACTGGTAGTTTGCAACAACCACTAGAGACAGTTTCTCAAAAATTCTCCATTCTCATTTCTAATTCAGGAACTCTTAGTTATGAATCATCTCCCTCCGCCACTTCTTTTCCTACGGCTATTCCAACACCGTCTCCCACCAATATCCCCACTCAAGTACCAACTATTAGGGTAGCTTATCCTAGTACAACGTCTTCTCCTCCGGTCACTGGTGGAACATTGCCCACAATCTTAGTTATCACTTCGGCATTGATATTTTTCTTTGTATCAGTTAAATTTATTAAGTGAAATTCGTTGCTAAGTATCTAAATTACAAGAGTCTGACCGTTCTTTTTCTTATATCATCGCTTGTCGGGTCTGTTTATTTAGTCAAACTCAATCAAGATACTCGCGGTAAAGCTGTTGGTCCAGGTGAATGTGCCTGTAAAAATGCTAGTACTGGAGCCACCACTTCTGGAACTTGTAAACCAGACGGAGGTTGTATCTGTCCTGCTGGCACTAACCCTGGGACTAATAAGTGTGCGGTCGGTGGTGGAGGTGGTGGACAGACACAGTGTACTGACCAACAGGTGAAAGATGCTGGTTTGGGTGGTAGTTTACCAGCAAGGTGCTCTAGTTTAGGTGCAAAAGCCTGTCAAAAAGATTCATCCAATAAAAACACTGGTTATCAGTGTGAATGTATAGATTTGTCCCCCGGGGCATGTTCTTTTTATGCTAATAGTTGTACAAAGCTAAATTTAGAGGCTTGTCCTCAGTCTAGTGGGGGGGCAACAAGTGGAAATTATGAAAACAGCAATATTATTTCTTGTGGTGGAGTTAGTTGTCGAGCAGATGAATGTCATTGTCAGGGCGGAGAGTCATGTGTAACACAGGTATGTGAACCAGCAATTCGTGCATCATGCTTAAATCAAAACAGAGCTTGGTGTAAGCAGGGTGCCGGTACAACATGCTGTGTCGCGGGGTATAAGTGTGGAAGTAATAACACTGGTTGTGTTTTAGTCGATCTTATAACAGCCACCCCCACCAAAAAACCTCCCACCTCCACACCCACTATTCCAAAATCTACTATTACCCCTACCCAGACTCCT
>DDWP01000088.1:18813-36369 GCA_002345725.1 Candidatus Shapirobacteria bacterium UBA2283 | reverse complement strand
CTACTGGAACTTTAGTTCCAACTAACACACCGACTATCACCCTAACTCCAACATTAACTCCTACTGGAACTTTAGTTCCAACTAATACACCCACACCCACCACCGTAGTTCTGGGCTGTGGTTATACTCCTTGTGATGATAATGATCGACCATGTTCTTCTGGGCTAACTTGTATCTCCGCTGATAACGGTAATCGTTACTGTTCTCAGCCAAGTTATGTTGACACCTGCAAGGCTAATCCTAGTTATACGAGTTGTTGCACTGCCCCTCAGGGCCCCAGCCCAACTAGAATAATTCTTCCTAATGCGGGATTTGAATTCCCAGCCCAGGCCCTGACTGTTGTCGGTGTCATCGTCACTCTGTTCGGATTTCTGATATTATTGTAGATATGGTGCTATTGAGAAAAAGTCTTGTTGTGGTTGAATCTCTTAGGCCATTTCAATGGATCAAAAATCTAAGCCTTTTTGCTTCGATTATCCTTAACGGTCGTCTTTTTCATCTAGAGAACTTGGTACCAACCAGTCTTGGATTCATATCATTTTGTCTTCTTTCGTCTTCTTCTTATCTAGTTAACGACATTCTTGACGTAGATAAGGATCGCCAACATCCCTTTAAAAAGAGCCGTCCGATCGCTCGTGGTGACATGCCGGTTATGGTTGCCATAGTACTAGTTTTTGTCTTATTTTTTTCAGGTCTCATAATTGCTCACACTGTAAATCTGCCTTTCGCTATCATGGCCCTGGTTTTTGTTTTGCTCCAGTACTCTTATTCCTTCATCTTTAAAAAGAAAGCTGTTTTAGACATTCTTGGTATCTCTCTCTTTTTCATCATGAGGGCTTATGCAGGTGAAATTGCTTCTGGGTTTCACCTACCAATTTGGATTATGTTGACAGTTATCTTTTTGTCTCTCTTTATTGCTAGTGGTAAGCGTCGTAGCGAGCTAGTTAACAGTGGTGTAAAGACCCGTTCTGCCCTTCAAGGTTATCGACGTAGTTTATTAAACTTTTATACCACCATGTTTGCCGTCTGTACTCTAGTGACGTATTCCATGTTTACTTTTTTTGAAGAAAAAGTTGCTTTTCAGGGTATTATCCACAACTTTCTTATGGAAAATTTTCCTGAAGCCATCGACAGAAAATGGTACATGCTTACTATCGCACCAGTGATTTATGGCATTATGAGGTATGGTCAAATTATTTTTGAAATGCAAGAAGGTGAGCGTCCAGAGAGAACCATCGCTACTGACATACCCTTGATCATTGCTGTCGCTTCTTGGGGGTTGATGATCATTACCATCAACTATGTTCTTTAGTCTTGTTTTTGCTACCATCTTCACTAGATTTTACGGTTTGGTCTGGGGTGGTGGCTTTTTTTTTCATCCGGACGAGAACAACATGGCCACAGCCTTATCTGGCTTGTCTATTTCTAGTTTACACCCTCACTTCTTTGCTTATGGGCAGTTCCCACTATATCTAGGTTATCTAATTTTGAAATTGCTTGGCCAAGACAACTCTTTTACCAATTCCATAATTGTTCTTCGTCTCCTTTCAGCCGTCTTCTCTTCTCTGTCAGTATATATCTTTTACCTTATTTCCAAGAGATTCACCATAAGGCCATTTATCCCTACGTTGTTTTTTATTTTTACCCCGGGACTAATTCAACTATCTCATTTTGGGACTACAGAAAGCTTGCTCATACTCGTATTTTTATCAAATATCTATCTTGCGTTTAAGTTGTCTTCAAGTAGCTATCCCGGCCGTTTATATTTACTTGCGGCCGTCATCAGTGGTATCGGTATTGCCACTAAAATATCTGCTTTGTTTTTCATTTTACCAATCGTTATCGTCAGCCTAAAACGACCAGTACACCTTATTATATTTACTTTATTATCACTCAGTTTTTCTTTTCTACTTTCCCCTTATAATTTACTTGCAAAGTCAGAATTTATCTCCTCAATGAGATACGAGACTCAAGTCGCTACGGGGAAAATGGATGTTTTTTACACCACTCAGTTCAAAGACACTATTCCTTACCTTTTCCAGTTTACTCACATTTTCCCCTACATCTCCGGCCTCCCCATATTTATTTTGTTCTTTTTCGGTCTTATTCGTAAATCATATATCATAAATCATAAATCGATGATTCTTCTTCTGCCGGTACTTCTTTACGTACTTTATTTTGGACAACTTTATACCAAATGGACACGCTTTATGTCTCCAGTTTTTTTTATTTTTCCACTTGTAGCTGGGATTTTAATTGCCAAAGTTGGTTCTCGTTTATTACGTTTTATTTTGGTAGTTATATGTATCGTTCCCGGTTTTTATTTCATGAATTTATATTTTTTTGCAGATACTCGCATCACGTCAGATCAGTGGTTAAGACAAAATGTTTCATCCTCTCAAACTGTCATGTCGGAGTCAGGTAACGTAGTTAATCTACCTTCGGCTGATTATTATCACGACTTTTATAATCACGACCAAGACAAGCTCCTAGATAACTTATCAGCAGCAGAGTACATCGTAGTTCCTTCTCGGCGAGTCTTCAAAAACGGTATCATGCCCACGTATTACGAGAAACTATTCTCTGGAGAGCTTGGCTTTACCCTTGTCAAAGAATTCCGGCCAAATACCGATTTTTTATTAGACCCAGAGTTAGCTGAAGAGACATGGTCAGTTTTTGATCGACCAACAGTTAGGCTTTATAAGAGGTATGAAGAAGCTATCAGATAACAAACTCACTATCTTGATCATTTTTTTTCTTGCTTTTTCAGTGAGATTGTATGGTTTGAATTGGGATCAGGATAACCATCTTCATCCTGATGAACGTTTTTTGACCATGGTTACCAACGATATCAAGTTACCATCTTCAGTTTTTGAATACTTTCAGTCGAGTTCCTCTCCTCTAAATCCATATAATTATCCTCAGTATCAATTCTTTGTCTATGGCACTTTCCCAATTTTCTTAACCAAAACTCTGGCCGTTGTCATTGGCATGGACAACTATCAACACCTGGTTATCTTGGGACGTTTTTTGTCTGCACTTTTTGATTCAACAAACATTATATTGCTTTATTATCTTTCTAGAAAGAGAATCCTGCCCTCTCTTTTTTATGCTCTAACTATTCTCCCTATCCAATTATCCCATTTTTTTGCTGTTGATACCTTTCTCACCACTTTTATCTTAGCCACCTTTACTTTATTGTCATACAATTTGTTTATACCGGCAGCCATCACCTTTGGTCTAGCCTTGTCTTCCAAAATTTCCGCTATTATATTTGCTCCAATTTTCTTGTTGTTTATTGTCAAGCAAAAAAGGTTATCAGCTATTTTACGTATTATTTTTTACGTCTTACCTATTACACTTCTGGTTTTTCGCATCTTTAATCCCTATGTTTTTACTAGTTTTTTTAACCTCAGTCCTTTGTTTATTGAAAACCTTGAAACTTTAAAATCATTTTCTGATCCGAGCGGTTGGTTCCCACCGGCCGTACAATGGTTAAGTAAAACACCAAGCATTTTCCCTCTTCAGAACATTGTTTTTTTTGGTCTAGGTCTTCCCATTACCATTCTTTTCCTAGTTTCACTTCGCCGTCTAAGAGACAATTTTTTACTTTGGACATCTCTCTTGTGGATTGTTCTTGTTTTGGTTACTCAAGGGTCTCAGATGGCACACACAATGAGATACTTCTTACCAGTTTATCCGTTCATAGTTCTTATTGCTTTCTGGCATAGACCCAGTTTTGTCCGACCTGTGTTGATTTTTCAGTTTGTAATTACACTTTCTTTCTTGACTATCTATTCAGTACCTCATTCCCGAGTGCAGGCCTCAAATTGGATACTTGCCCACATTTCCTCTAGGTCAGTTATCTCAAGTGAATATTGGGATGACCCCTTGCCTTTGGGTCATTCTCCTTACAAAAGCTTGTCTTTACCTTTTTATGATCCTGACACTCCTGAGAAATGGCAAAAGATTGATCAGCAGCTTAGTGAAGTTGATTATTTGATAATGTCCTCCAATCGTCTGTGGGGATCGATCCCACTAGTTCCAGATAAATACCCCATAGCATCGAGGTTCTACCAGGATCTATTTAGAGGGAGACAGAGTTTTCAAAAGTTAGTAGAAATTAATTCCTATCCAGGCTTCAGGTTACCTATTGGTAAGTGTTATTATTTTGGTCCAACAGATATGCCTGGTGATAAGAGTTGGTTGTCTGTTAATACCTGTAACTATCCCGGCATTTATTTTCGTGACGATGTGGCTGAAGAGGCTTTCACTGTTTACGACCACCCTAAGGTGCTAATTTTTAAAAAATCTCTTCATACTGATCTATAGTTTTCTTGTAATCAAAGTTAGACAAGTTTATTGCTTTTTTTTGATAATATTCTTTACCATTCCCTAATACTATATTTATTTTTTTTACCAGATCAGACACATCTCCAATTTTGGCTATTTCTCCCATTCCAGTCATTCTCACTGGCACTCTGACTCCAGGTAAGTTTGAAGCCACTACTGGGCAACCACACACCATTGCTTCAGCCTGGACAATCCCAAAAGTCTCTAAGTTGTTAGTGCTCGGTAGTACTAGGCAGTCAAACCCTTCATAATATTTGTTTAAATCTTCATGTTTTTCAGGCCCGACCATTTCAACATTCTTAAGCTTTGTATAAGTTTTGTCACCGGCCAACTCTTTATATGGTCCGACTAATACGAGTTTGGCATCGACTTTTTTCATCGCTTTTACTAGTACATCCAAACCTTTTTCCCAGGCAATTCTCCCCACATAACCAACTGTCTTTGTTTTGAGTTTTGAGTTTTGCGCGACGAAGTGAGTCCCCTTGGGGGAAGTTTTGAGTTTTTTTATCTTTATCGGTGGTAGTATATATATTAATTTTTTTTTAAAAAATCTCAAAAAAATTGAAGTATCAGCATAGTCTTTGGTATACGAAATTATTTTGTCGGCCATTAAATAAACTAGCCAATGAATTGGATATGTAATTATCCCGATTAGCTTGTTGTGCCAAGGTCCATCTATACCAAATTCACAGTGATGAGTGATCACTAGTTTTTTCTTGAGAACCTTAGCCCATAACGCCAGCCAAAAAGATTCTATAGATGGTAGATGGCAATTGACCACATCACATTTTCTGACCTCCCGGAGCGATTGCCAGCAATACGTGGGCATAATAAACCCTTTACCTATAGCAAATCCTATCACTCTTACAATATTACCTGTCTTTTCAGGTAGTTCTTTTTTGTACTTGGAGGTGATTATCTTTACTTTGTATTTTCTTTTTAATAACTCTTCATATAAAATGACAGCATAGAGTGTAACCCCAGACACGTTTGGAGAAAAATATGTTAAACCAATCAAAATTTTCTTTGCACCCATATAGCTACTTTATCATATGAAATTTCGCACTCCTTTTTTTTGGCAACCATCGGCTGATGTTTTGAAGATTCTCCAGTCCAATACCCCTGGTAAGTTTTTTGTCATCGCCATGAATTATCTAATTTGGTTTTTTCTATTTTACATCTCTTACTTGCTCATCAAGTCTGACACCAACGTCTTCTGGCAATTATTTATCGCCACTTTAGTCGGAGAGTTTGTCGAAAAATATGGTAAGTCACATGCACTCTGGCCTCGTCCGCTCTATAAGAGAAAAGACCCGACCCCATTTGGTCTGGTTGACCACTGGTATCAGACTGGCAGTTTTCCTTCTGGTCACACTATTAAAGCCACCTTCTTTCTCTTGTTTCTACTACAATACCCCGTCTTTCCTGTCACTACTTACATTCTGATTGTTGTCCCCCTTCTTGTCTTCCGAGTCATTGTCGGCTTCCATTATCCAATAGATATGTTTGGTGGTGCCTTTGTTGGGTTATTTATTTGGTTATCTTCTCGGAGTATATTTCTACCAGAGCCTCTAACCAATTTTGTTCGTATTATATTTAACTTTATATTTAGAGTATGACCATCGACTTCAACTTTATCTTTTTATGGTGGTTAATCTACTTTTTATTTGGCCTTCTTTCCTTGCCCCTGACTTTCAGTATCTTTCGCAGTTTTTGGGATAAGGGCTACATCTTTTCCAGGACAATCTCCATCCTAACCATAACCTATGTTTTGTTTATCTCGGGAGTATTCAAAGTCGCGCCTTTTACTCTTAGTTCAATTCTTTGTTTAGTTGGATTGGTACTTATAGCAAATATTTTGTACCTCAATAAAAACGGCAACTATGGCATTTTTTCTTCAACATTAAGACAGAAGTGGAAGATTTTTCTTTTTCAAGAAATTATCTTCTTCATTATCTTGGCCGTCTGGTCTTATGTTCGTGGTTTTGCTCCTGATATCGAAGGTCTTGAAAAATATATGGATTGGGGGTTTGTCAACTCTGCTCTTAGAAGTGAATATTTTCCACCAGTTGATATGTGGTTTTCTGGTCTTCCTATCAACTATTATTATTTTGGACAATTGATAGTCGCCATGATTACCAAGGTGTCTAGCCTTGACTCTGCCATCACCTACAATTTAGCCATTGCCTCAACTTGTGCCATGGTTTTTACTTCTACTTTTTCTCTCGCCTCAAACATTATTAGCGGATTGGCCAAACACGTTTCTTTAAAGCATATTATTATTGGCGGGTTTGTCTCAGCCATTATCCTCACTTTTGGAGGTAATCTTCATCCTCTTTATAAAATAAGTCGTAACATTATCGTTGGTGGATTAAGTCCACAGACTGCAGTCAATCAGTATTGGTACCCAGATGCCACTAGATTTATTGGTTTTGATCCAGACGTTCAAGATAAAACTATTCATGAGTTTCCTTTGTATAGTTTTGTAGTTGCCGATCTTCATGGGCATATGAACGGTATTCCCATAATCCTTTTGTTCATTAGTATTCTCTTTCTTTTTTTCAACACTCAACCTCGACCGACCACTGTTAGTTGGAAGTTGGTTGCCCCGTTAGGTTTCTTGTTGTCATTAGCTTTTATGACCAACGCTTGGGACTTTGCTGTCTATGGGCTTCTTTTTGCTGTATCTTTTTTCTTATGGAGTCGCTCTGTTGTGTCAACTTTTACTCACGGAATATTCGTTATATTTTTCTGGTATCTATTTACCTTACCTTTCAACTTGAATTTTATTCCCATGGCTGAAGGGCTTCGCCTGTCCGACACCAGGACTCCTTTTTATCAACTTTTCGTCTTGTATGGTGGTTTCTGGATCATCTGTCTTCCGTTCGCTATCACATCATTACGAGCAGTTCTGCGACGAAGCAGTCTTAAGACCTCTGAGTTATTCACTCTATCTCTGATCATCGTTGCCACTATTCTAGTTATCATCCCCGAGATTGGTTATATAAAAGATATCTACATTTACGAACATCGACGAGCCAATACTATGTTTAAGCTTGTTTATCAGGCATTTATTATGTACTCCATTGCCTCAGGAATTATTCTTATCCGTTTTAGGTCAAATGCAATTTACAAAGCCATATTCTTTATCGTTCTGATTGCTCATCTGTCTTATCCCTATTTTGCTATTAGATCATACTATGGCCTCAAGGACTACAAAGGTCTTAATGGATTTAACTACCTTAAGGAACGTTACCCTGACAATTACCATGCCGTTAAGTGGATTAATGACAATATTTCTGATCAACCAGTTGTTCTTGAGGCAGTGGGCGATAGCTACACCACTTTTAATCATGTCTCTTCTGCTACTGGCTTGCCCACTGTCGTTGGCTGGATAGTCCATGAGTGGCTCTGGAGGGGTAGCTACGATGCTCCAGCCTCCCGTCAAACTGATGTTGAAAGAATTTACCAATCAACTAATGTTGGAGAAGTACAGTCGCTCATCCAAAAATACAGCATTAACTACATCTTTGTTGGTGACAAAGAGCGAGAAAAATATCTTAATCTCAATGAGAATAATTTTATCCAGCTTGGTGCTAAAGTAATATTTACTTCCGGCCTCACCAAAATTTACCAATTTTAAAATATGTCTAATTTACTGGCTGGTCTTAATCCTGCCCAAAAAGAGGCTGTCGTTTACACTGGCAGCGCTTTACTTCTTTTAGCCGGTGCTGGTTCTGGCAAGACTCGTGTCTTGACTCATCGTGCCGCCTATTTTGTCGACCAGAAAATTGCCACTCCTTCTCAAATTCTTCTTCTTACCTTTACCAACAAAGCTGCCGGAGAGATGAAAGAACGTCTCGGCAAATTATTAAGTTCTAGCTCTAAAGCTTCTACCGACAACATCTTTGCTGGTACATTTCACTCATTCTGTTGCAGAATTCTGAGGAAAGACGGTCACAACATTGGTATCAATCCTAATTTTGTAATTTACGACTCTAACGACCAAGAGTCTTTAGTAAAAAATATCCTTTACGATCTTGACTTATCTCCTACCGAGTTCAAACCATCTTCTGTTCTCTACTTTATTGAAGATTGTAAGAACAAATATATTTCTCCGGACCAAGCTAAATTGAGTAGCTCAGGCTTTTGGGGTAGAAACGTTGCTAATATTTACCAAAAATATCAGCAAAAATTATCAAACTATCAGGCCTTAGATTTTAATGACCTTCTCTATAGAACCATTGACCTCTTTCTCAATCATCCCCAAATACTTTCCAAATATCAGGATGTCTACCGTTTTATCCTCGTTGATGAGTATCAAGATACTAATCAAATCCAATATCTACTAACCAAGCTCTTGGGCCAAGACCATCAACAAGTCACGGCGGTGGGGGATGCCTCTCAAGCTATCTATGGTTGGCGAGGTGCCGACTATCACAACTTAATCAGTTTCACTTCCGACTTTAAAGACACCAAGGTTATTAACTTAGAAGAAAACTATCGTTCCACCGATATTATCCTCGATGCTGCCAACGCTGTTATTTCTCGCAACACCTCTCATCCAGTTTTAAAACTATTTACCCAAAAAAAATCTAACGACCAGATCAAAGTTTTTTCTGCTGACTCAGAACTTTCTGAAGCCCAATATGTTTCAGACAAAATCCAATTTATTCACCACAATCTTCACATACCTTATCGTAATATTGCTGTCCTTTACCGCATGAACGCTCAATCCCGTGTTCTCGAAGAGGCTTTTCTCAAACAAACCATACCGTATGTTCTTATTGGAGGCCTTCGTTTTTATGACCGGGCTGAGGTAAAAGATGTTGTGGCTATGTTACGTTATGCTACCAACAGAGACGACCATCTCTCCGAGCTGAGAGTCGAAAAGGCACTGGGTAAACGACGTAAGTCCTTATTAAATCATCATCTTGAGTCAATTAATACTGGTGAATTGACCTCTATCCAGCTGCTCGAGTCATTGGTTGTCAGTTCCGGTTATTTGGCAAAATACGACCCCAAAGAAGAAGACGACCAGAAAAAACTAGAAAACATTAAGGAGTTAAAATCCGTGGCTACTAATTTTCCCAAACCAAACGACTTTCTTGAAAATATAGCCCTAGTTCAACAAGAATATTCAGCCCAAGAGAAGAATAAGAAAAAAGAAAATCGTGACGGTGTTCGCTTAATGACCCTCCACGGTAGCAAGGGTCTAGAGTTTGAAGTGGTTTTCCTGGTTGGCTTTGAGGAGGGGATATTGCCTCACTCTCGATCTATGATAGAAGATTCTGACATAGAAGAAGAGCGACGTCTCTGTTACGTCGGCATCACTAGAGCCAAAGATTATCTTTATATCTCTTATGCCACCAGACGACTTTTTTTTGGCAAGAGCTCTCTTAATGAACCATCAAGGTTTTTAAGTGAAATACCTCAAAGCCTTCTTGATTCTGACGAGTTGTCGTCGGGTCTATCTGACTCCCACTCAGACAATCAAAATAGTAATGAATTAGTTTACGATCCTGATATATACTAAACCATGGTTACTAGAATACTTTATCCAGAAGAAAAACTTGAATATAACAAAGTCGTTAAACATCCTGTCCAGACATGGGAGTGGGGAGATTTTCAGATCAGCCAAGGCCACAAAGTCTATCGATTAGGTGTCTTTGAAAACAATAAAATAATTAAGGCTTATTCTATTAGTTTCCATAAAATTCCCAAATTAAACTATTCCATTGGTACTATTCTTCGTGGGCCAGATATTGACCAAGAGATGCTTAATAATATAAAAAAAATTGCTGTCGATGAAAATGCTATTTTTGTGAAGATTGAGCCAGATGTATATCACAAGGTCTATGATCGTGATAACTCGCCTACCACCGTCTCCGAGCTGCCACATTTTCCTGGCTTAGTAGTTTCACCTAAAGTTGCTTTTTATCCACATTCGTTTGTTGTTGATTTGTCCCAAGGTGAAGAAAAAATACTTGAGTCAATGCACCCCAAGACTAGATATAACATCAAAGTTGCCAATCGTCATGGTGTCAAAGTCGAGGAGATGTCTACCGATAAAGGTTTTGAGATTTATCTAGACTTACTTTTTAACACCACCAAGCGACAAGGTTTTTACCTACATACAATCAGTTATCACCGTCAATTATGGAATAGTCTCAAGAAGACTGGCATGCCTCGTATTATGTTGGCCTCATATCAAGGTAAGTATTTATCTGCTTTCATGCTTTTTACCTTCAACGATAAATTATTCTATCCGTATGGGGCATCACTTGCCGAAAATCGTGAGGTGATGGCGCCGACTCTGTTGATGTGGGAGTGTATTAAATTGGGTAAGTCGCTTGGTCTTAAGAGTTTTGATATGTGGGGTAGTCTTGGCCCAGAAGCTAAAGAAGGTGATGAAGGTTTTGTCGGTTTCCACCGTTTTAAGCAAGGTTACGGAGGCCAGCTTGTTCAATTTGTTGGCACTTATGATTTTGTTATTAATCATAGTTTATATAAGCTCTACAATGTGGTTGACAAATATAGATGGCAATTTCTTCGCCTCAAAGCCAAATTGATGAGGTAATTATTTTCTGTTTTTCCCCGTAGGAACAGACCTATGTGTCTGTTCCTCAAAGATACATATTTTTATTAGCTTGTAGGTTTCTGTTCCTTTAACAAGGATTTAATTGAGATTATTATTAATCTATGCCCTGGGTAAATTATCCATTTAAAATGGAGAAACAATACCGAAGACAAGATTGGGATTATTCCAATAGTGGGTATTACTTTATCACCATTTGTACCAAAGACAAGGTTAATTTGTTTAGGGATATAACAAAAAATCCCGTAGGAACAGACCTATGCGTTACGGATCCCACAGTAGGAACAGGCCTATGTGTCTGTTCCTCTCATAATAAAGAAGAATCGATTGGTGATCTAAATGTTATTGGCCTCATGGTTGAAAAGTGGTGGCAAGAAATTCCTAAAAAATTTCAATCAATAAAGACAGATAAATATGTTGTTATGCCAAACCACTTTCATGGCATATTAATTATTGATGCGAAAAAAACTTTCTATACATCCAATTATAAAGAGGAACAGACACACAGGTCTGTTCCTACAATAAATCAAAATATTTTTGGTAATGTAGGTTTATTAGGATCTGCTATTCAATGGTTCAAAACCATGACTACTAATGAATACATAAAAAACGTTAAACAAAACAATTGGCCAAAATTCCACAAGCAGTTATGGCAACCCCGTTTTCATGATCGTATTATTAGATCTGAAAAAGAATTGTGGGCTAAAAGAATTTATATAAAAGATAATCCAAAGAACTGGGATAAAGACAGAAACAATCTATTTTAAATTATCCCGTAGGAACAGACCTATGTGTCTGTTCCTCAAACAAAACAGGTATATTCCCTGTTGTAAATAGGTTGTGACATTGAGGTATTTTTTGCGTTAAAATACCCTATGTCCTCAATTATCACCAGTGACGTTATTGTTAAGGTAGCCAAATTAGCCAGAATTAATATTCCTACAGAGAAAGTTGACCAATTTGCTTCTCAACTTGAGCCAATTCTTGAACATTTTGAATCTTTATCAAAAGTTGACACTACTAATGTTGTCCCTACTTACCAAACAACCGGTCTAAACACTATCTTACGTGAAGACATTATCGATACCGAACGTATGTTTACCCAATCAGAAGCTCTGTCAAACGCCCCCCAAAGTAGTAACGGTTATTTCGTCACCTCTGCCACCATCAAAAAATAATATGCTACTCGACAAATCAATTTCCGAATTATCTGCTGGACTTCGATCCGGTGAATTCACTTCTGTTGACTTAGTTAACGAATGTTACGACAATATTGAAAAATATAATTCCCTGACCAATGCCTTTATCACTATTGTCACTCGAGAAGAAGCTTTAAAAAAAGCTCAAGACGTAAAATTAACTTCACCACTTTCCGGTCTACCTTTTGCTCTCAAAGATTGTTTCGCTACTACTGGTGTCAGAACTACTGCTGCTTCTAAAGTTTTAGAAAACTTCATTCCTCCATATAGCGCCACTATTTATAAAAAATTATTAGATGCTGGTGCCATTCTTATTGGTAAAGCCAATATGGATGCTTGGGGTCACGGTGGTTCGTCGGAAAATACTGATTTTGGTCCAGTTAAAAATCCTTGGGATATAACTCGAGTTGCTGGTGGTTCTGGTGGTGGTCCAGCTGTGGCCGTGGCTACTCGTATGGCAGTTTTTGCTATTGGTGAAGATACTGGTGGTTCGATTCGTAATCCCGCTGGTTGGACTAACACTACCGGTTTGAAAGTAACTTATGGTCGTGTCTCCCGTTACGGTGCTATTGCCTACGCTTCATCCTTTGACACTGTCGGTCCAGTTGCTAAGTCAGTAGAGGACTGTGCTATTGTCCTTGAAACTATTGCTGGTGTCGATAAATACGATGCCACCTCTTCTCCTGTTTCTGTCCCTGCCTATTCTTCACTACTAAATCTAGATCTTTCAAATGTTACTATCGGTATTCCCAAAGAGTTCTACGGTGACGGTCTTGACCCAGAGATAAAAGAAGCCGTCTTGAAAGTTTCAACAGATTTGCAGACTGCTGGTGCTACTATCAAAGAAATTTCTATGCCACTTTTCGATCTTTGTTTGCCAGTTTATTATCTTATCGCTCCTAGCGAGACTAGTTCCAACCTGGCTCGTTATGATGGAGTTCGCTATGGTACAGGTCGTGATAATTTTACCGACGAAACTATCCGCAGAATTCTTATCGGAACTTATGCTCTGTCAGCTGGTTATTACGATGCTTATTATAAAAAAGCTCAACAAGTACGAACTCTATTTATTGAAGAATATAAGAAAGCTTTGTCCCAATGTGATGTTTTATTACAACCAATTATGCCCAACATCCCGCCAAAGTTTGGTGAGCTATTAAGTGACCCGCTTCAAAACTTGTTGGCTGATATTTACACTGTTTCTCAAAATCCTGTCGGTGTCCCTTCACTCGCCATCCCTTGTGGTTTTACTAAAAATAACTTACCCATTGGTGCTCAGATAGTCGGTAAAATGTTTTCCGAAGAACTTCTTCTCGCCCTCGGCCATCAGTATCAAAAGTTAACTGATTATCACACCCAAAAACCTCAATTATGAAAATTACTCCTATTATCGGACTCGAAGTCCACGTAGAACTAAAAACAAAAAGTAAAATGTTTTGTGGTTGTGACGCCGAGCATTTCCATACCGAACCAAACACTCATACTTGTCCAGTTTGTCTTGGTCTCCCCGGAGCACTTCCTGTCCCCAACAAAAAAGCCTGTGAATGGTGTATCAAATTAGGCCTAGCCCTAGGTTGTACTATTAATGAAGAAACTTTTTTTGAACGCAAAAACTATTTTTATCCAGATCTCGCCAAGAGTTATCAGATATCTCAACTTCAAAAACCTTTTTGTATTAACGGTAAGCTAGAAGATGTCCGTATTAATCGTGTTCATCAAGAAGAAGATACCGGCAAGTCTGTCCATGTAAATGGTGAGACTCTATTAGATTTCAACCGCTCCGGTGTCCCTCTTGTCGAAATCGTCTCCGAGCCAGATATCAAATCACCTGAAGATGCCAAGACATATCTACTTAAAATCCAACAGATTGTTCGTTATCTTGGTATCTCTGATGCCGATATTGAAAAAGGTTCTATGCGTTGTGAGCCAACCATCAACTTGTGTATCGACGACGAGTTTTATACTCCACTTGTCGAGATAAAAAACGTTGCCTCACTCACTGGCGTTATGACCGCCATTCAATATGAAATTGATCGTCAAGCAGAACAATATTCTCAAGATAAAATCACCAAAAATTCGACCAACAAGACCACTCGTGGTTGGGATGCTGATAAACAGCAAACTTTTTTACAACGCGAAAAAGAGGGGAGTGCTGACTATCGCTATTTCCCTGAGCCAGATATCCCTCCAATAATTTTTTCAAAAGAACAAGTTGAGGCCATTCGCGCCACTCTGCCCGAGATGCCCGAAGCTAAGATAGCTAAGTACAAAACTCTCGGTCTGTCTGATTACGATTCTAATCTTCTATCTGAAGATTCATACTTTTCCTCAATATTCGATAAAATAATTACTGATAGTGATTCTGTTTACGCTAAATTTGTGGCTAACCTATTAATTGGTCCTCTTAAGACAATCGAGATAACTATCGATAAAATTAATCCAGAGTATTTCAAAAATTTATTTGACAACAAAGATCAATTATCTTCCTCAGCCATCAAACAATTGGTCTTAGAATCATACGACAAACAAGTTGATCCACTAATTCTCGCCAAGCAACAAAATCTATTTCAAGTTTCCGACACCAATAAATTAGAAGAAATCGCGAAAGATGTTATTGCCAATAACCCCAAAGCTGTTGCTGACTATCAGAAAAACCCCATGTCTATCGGTTTTCTCGTAGGGCAAGTTATGAAATCATCTGGTGGTTCTGCCAATCCTCAAGTCGCCAAAGAAGTTTTGGAAAAGTTATTGGTACTTAACTAACTTACTTTTTATTTTGTCCATCGCATCACCTAAGTTTTTTTCTAACTCTTGTCTAAGCTTCACCGTCTCCGTGCCCTTTTGCTGCATCCCCACTGGCCCCAGTGTCTTTCGCTTATTTTTCATCTCTGCTTCATTTTCTAATATTCTCCTCGCGTTTGTTACCACTACCCCAATCTCTTCTCCAGCGCTTTGTCCACCGTCAGTTATTACATACGTCCTTCCTGAACCATATAGATGTACGGCTGCTTTACCGCTTCTGTCGGCCCTAGCAGCCATTGCCGCTTGGAATAAATGCCTTCCTTTAATATCAGCTCCCGGTTTTAAATCTACTACCATGCCATCACTTCCTACAAGGTCAATCCTGCCAGAAAGTTCGGTACCACCTACATTTCCATGCACTGTCTTTTCGGGAGTTATCGGAGGTCTCAACCCTGCTCTGGCTAGAGATGGAGGTATTTTCCCTTCTCTCGCCTCTTGTTCAATTTTCTTGTGAGCTGCTATTCCTCTCTTTGCTAATTCCGGGTTTATATCCTTAGGGGGTCCACCCCTTATTACAAATAATACTTCACTGATTGATACTCTGTTCTCCTTCACTTACATCATCTTAGTCAGCAATCCTTCACTTTTACAGACCTATATTGTTATTAACAGAATTGTTATTATAAAGTAGTCCAAAAAAAACCGGAGAAAAATTTCCCCGGTTTTTTTTGTTTATCAATTAAGACTATCTTGATCCCTTGTCTGGCGCAACATACGGCTTAGTTTCGACCTTCGGTGCTACTTTCTTAGTTGTGTCTTTAGTATTTGTTGAGGGTTGTTGTTTCACTTCAGCTGGTTGGACCTTACCACCAGTACCAGCGTTTTTGAACAAATTGACCTTTGGTGTAAGTGGGGTTTTCTTAGCAGCATCAGACCTATTATCTTGTGAGTTTCCCATAGCCATTAAGACTACTACTAATAAGAACAAACTAAATGCGAGTGCACTCACCAAAAATAGTATTGAATTTTTCTTACTACTTGCGGGCAGGACCTTTTTTGTTTTAGCTACAGCTTTTTTCATTTTTTTAAATTAATATTGATAACCTTCAGAATTAATTGTATTCTTTGAATTTTTAATTTCAATAAGCATATACTTCTTTATGCCTCTTCCACCCTTAAAACTTAATCTCCAAGAGCTAAAAGTCTCCGACATTACTCTTAGTATCGAACAGCAGAAGCTTTTCAACCGATTTGAAAACACTGAGAATCATATGTTTATCACCGGTAAAGCCGGCACCGGCAAATCAGTTCTACTTCAACACATCAAGCTAAATACCCAAAAGAAAATTATCGTCGTCGCTCCTACCGGAGTTGCTGCCCTTAACGTCGGTGGTCAAACTATCCACTCTCTTTTTCTTTTTCCACCATCTTTTATCGATACTAGAAGTCTTCGTCTATCTGCCAAGACTGCCAAGATTCTAAAACACATTGACACTCTTGTTATAGACGAAGTCTCTATGGTTAGAGCAGATCTTATGGATGGCATTGACTTTATGCTGCGTCTTGCTCGCGATAAAGACCTTCCTTTTGGTGGGGTTCAGTTATTAATGTTTGGTGATCTCTATCAGTTGCCACCAGTTATTAACGAGCCAGAGCTCCATTCTTATTTTCAAGATTTAAATGGTGGTTTTTATTTCTTCAATTCATTAGCTTGGAATGGTACTGATCTAGAAATCTATGAGCTGAATACTATATTTAGACAAACAGACGACGATTTTAAATCTATTCTCAATTCACTTCGCTACGGTGATATGACCGAGGATCTTCTCAATTCACTCAATCGTCGTGTGGTTGACAGTTGTCCTGCCGATGGCGTGATTACCCTAGCCACCACCAACGCCACCGCCTTTCAGATTAATTATTCTCGACTGAATTCGCTTACTAGCCAATCTTTTTCTTATCAGGCAATTATCGACGGCAAAATGGACGTTTCTTCATATCCCACTGAAAGTAGTTTAGTTCTCAAGAAAGGTGCTCAGATTATGATGTTAAAAAATGATTCAAAAAAACGTTGGGTTAATGGTTCTCTTGGTACTATCGAGTCAATTGATCATAATGAAATAAAGGTTAATATAGACGGTCAAGTCCATTCAGTTGTTAAAGAAACATGGAATAAAATTCGTTATTCTTTTAACTCCGAAAAAAGAGAAATCGAAGAAGAAGTGGTCAGTAGTTTTACTCAATTTCCAGTCAGGCTCGCCTGGGCCATTACTGTCCATAAATCCCAAGGTCAAACTTATACTTCGGTAGTAATTGATATGGGTCGGGGAGCTTTTGCTCACGGTCAAGCTTATGTGGCTCTGTCTCGCTGCAAGAGTCTGGAGACTTTATATCTTAAACGCCCTCTCACCCATAATGACGTTATTGTAGACCCTGCCGTCATCAGCTTTATGAAAAAAGCCAATATAAACAAAATCTAAAAGCCTGTTTATTACAAAGTTCCACCAATTATCTTTCCTGCCACTTCGGCAATTCTTCTGCAACCGTCTTTTGCATCAGGTATTATATTACCAACAAATCTAGGTACACACTCCGTTACAAATACCTTAATTCCTTTCCCTGTTTGACACATAGTTCCCCAGTTTTGTCGCAAAACTATCTCTG
>DDWP01000088.1:4293-18797 GCA_002345725.1 Candidatus Shapirobacteria bacterium UBA2283 | reverse complement strand
TATTATACACTATAGGATATAACTTTATCATTTTTAATTTATCGGTATACTATTAACAGTGCCAGACTTTAATTCCGAATACCAAAAGTTAAACCCAGCCCAACGCCAAGCAGTCGATACTCTCGAAGGTCCAGTTATGGTTATCGCTGGTGCCGGTACAGGAAAAACTCAAACAATTGCCCTACGTATCGCTAATATCCTCAACAAGACTCAGACACCACCCTCATCAATTCTCTGTCTTACTTTCACTGATTCTGCTGCTTTTAATATGCGCTCTCGCCTTGTTTCCATCATTGGCTCTACCGCTTATTCACTCAAGATTCACACCTTTCATTCTTTTTGTAATGAGGTTATTCAATCACATCCAGAATATTTTATTCTTGCCAAAGAAGCTAAAGTTCTCGATCAACTTGAGCAGATAGAAATCTTTCGCCAGTTAATCGACCAACTCCCCGACGGTGCCACCCTCAAACCATGGGGTGATAAATATTATTATCAGCGCGATATCAGTTCTCAGATCCAGACTCTTAAAAGAGAGAATGTGACTACCGATACTTTTCGAAAATTAATTGATTCAGAAATTGATTTCGTTGACAAATCAAAAGATATTTATGACCAGCTTAAGCTCCTTCGTGCTAACAAAAGTTTAGAACAACAATTGCTCTCGCTAGTTTCTGCTCTTCCCCAAACACCCCTTATTACTTATCATCTGTCACTTTTTCAAAACGGTGGTTATGACATCGGCGCTGCCAAATCTCCGGTCGTGAATTTCAAAAATGCTCTCTTACATCTAATTGAAAATTTCGTCAAAAACATCCCCAAACAAGAAGAATTACTAGTCCTTTACTCTGGCTATCAATCCACTCTCAAGAGCCGTGGCATCTATGATTTTGACGACATGATTCTTTTTGTCCTTCAAGCATTTAAGGACCATCCAGATCTATTACTAGAACACCAAGAAAAATTCCAATATATTCTCGTTGATGAATATCAAGATACCAACTCTTCTCAGAATCAAATTATTGATCTTCTGGGTAGCTACTTTGACAACCCCAATATCTTTGTTGTAGGGGACGATGATCAATCCATATTTCGTTTTCAGGGAGCATCTTTGGAGAATCTCCAAAATTTTCTCACTAAATACAAAGTCGATCCAATTGTTCTTATTAATAATTATCGCAGCCATCAGCTAATTCTCGACTCAGCTGCCTCAGTTATCAACCACAATCAAAATCGTCTTGGTAATCTTATAAAAAATATCGATAAAAGTTTAAAGAGTGTCACCACTATCGATCCTGATCCTATTAATTTAACTGTCGCCGATAGCCCCATTTCCGAAAACTATCTCGTGGCTTCTAAAATTAGAGAACTTCTTGACAATAATGTACCCGCCTCTGAAATTGCCATCATCTACCGTAACAACAGTGATAGTACCGATCTGGTTGAACAATTAAATCAATTAAATATTCCTTTTTACCTTGCTTCTGATCAAAACATCCTTACTAGTAAGCCCATTCTTCATCTTATTAACCTTCTCAAACTCATTAACGACCCTAATGACTTAACACTTCTTTACCCCGTGCTCTCTTCAGAATTTGTTAATTTTGATCCATTAGATTTATTGCACCATATTCGCCATGAATCATTATCAGAAAAATCTGACAAAAAACTAAAACAATTTAATCTTCGTCTCGCCAAAGCCAGAGTTCGACTGCAAAGATATAGTCTCGACAAATTTTTTAATATTACTATTCGTAAATTCAAGTTTCTCAACTATTGTCTTAAAGAAAACAATATTTCTGTTCTGAACCAGCTGCATACTTTTTATAGTCTTCTTAAGCAACTTTGTTTAGAGAAGGATATGTCTTTGTCAGATTTTTTGAACAGACTGGATTTATACATCGAAAATAATATTCCCTTACCTACTCCACCATTGACCACCAACATTTCTTCTTCTGTTCAACTAATGACTGCCCATAAAGCCAAAGGATTAGAGTTCTCTCATGTCTTTGTTATCCAGTGTCTTGATAAAAAGTGGGGCAACAATCCCGACAGGTCAGTTATTAAATTACCTCCTGGTATTATTAATACTGAGGTTTCACTTGAACTCGCCGACGCCAACGAGGACGAACGCCGACTATTTTATGTTGCTCTTACTAGAGCTAAGTCCCAGATTTATCTCTCCTATTCAAGTAAAAGTAATTCCAACCGTGACCAACTGCCTTCAGTTTTTCTGTCAGAAATTGACCCAAAACTTATCGAGACAACTAACCTCAACTCTGATATTAAAGAGCTATCTCTTAAAAATCTTTTCTCTCCGAAGCTTAAATCCTCTAGATCTCTTGTAAGTATAGAAAACTATTTACATCAATATTTGACTACTGATTATATTTTTAATGTCACTCATCTTAATTCATATCTTCGTTGTCCTTTTTGTTTCTATCACAACACTATTCTGAGAGTCCCCCAGTCAAAAGACAAATTTAGTAGTTTTGGTACTGCCATTCACGCCGCCCTCTCGGATGCCTATACCGGCAAAGATCCTCACTCAAAATTTATTTCTGTTTTGCAACATGAGCAACTACCTAAAGGTGATTATCAAGAAAGCCTTACTAAAGGTCAAAAACTTTTAGACGAATATTTAAAAAATTACAATATTACTTCAAGTAATAGTATTGTTGATTTTGATTTTAAACATGATCATGTTCATCTAGACGATATCCCCCTTACCGGTAAAATCGATCTTATTAATGTTGTTGACGATAAGAATGTCGAAGTGGTTGATTTTAAGACCGGTAATCCTGATGGTAAATACAAAGAATTAAGTCAAGATGGCGATTACTTTCGGCAGTTAGTTTTTTACAAATTATTAAGTACTCTCGATCCCAATTTTAAATATACGGTCGTCAAGGCTACTATCGATTTTGTTGAAAAATCAAGATCAAAAAATAATTATCTTCGTAAAGAATATGAAATCACCCCGGAACATCTCGAAAGTCTGAAGTCCCAAATCAAAGATATTTATCAAAAAATTCTTAATCAAGACTTTTACCATATTGGTGAAAATTGTAAAAACAAAAAGAATTTACATTATTTATTACATAGCAAATGAAGTATCTAATTTTCGACTTTAACGGTACTATCGTTAACGATCTGCCACTAGTTATTCAGATAATGACTGAGTCATTGAAATCTAAGAACATTGATTTGACAAAATATTCAATCGAATACTTAAAACAGACTGGTGTTCGAAATTTCATGAAAGAAATAAAAATTTCTAAAATTCAATTATTGTGGTTGTATAAAAATATAAAATCAAAAATAAAAGATCATCAGTTAGATTGCCCATTGGTAGATAACTTTAAAAAACAACTACCCAAACTCTCAAAAAAATATAAACTTTTAGTTTTTAGTAGTAATACCGTCGAAACCATAAATAAGTATTTAGTTAGAAATAATATTGATAAATATTTCAGTGGTGTTTATGAAGACAATTCATATTTTGGTAAAGAAATTGGACTAAACAAAATTATTAAAAAATTAAAAATAAATAAAAACGACGTTTATTATCTGGGAGATGAATCACGGGATATTATTGCTGCCCACAAAGCTGGTGTAAAGTCTGTCGCTGTCACTTGGGGTTTTGAAGGCAACGTCCCGCTCTCTTCCGTCAGTCCAGATTTTTTGATTAACAAACCAGAAGAATTATTAAGTTTAAAATTTTAGAAATGAATACCACAGATCCTCAAGAAGAACTATTAACTCAAGTTGATGAACATAACCAAGTTGTTGGAAGTATTAGTCGTGGCACTGCTCACACTACCTCGGGAGTTTTCTACCGGACTATTTATATCTTAGTCAAAAACGATAAAGGGGAAGTTTTGCTTCAGAAAAGAAGTCCAACCAAAGATTTGTATCCAAATTGTTGGGATTTGAGTGTTGGCGGACACGTTAATTTTGGTAAGAGTTATATTGAAACTGCAGTTCGAGAAATTAGTGAGGAACTTGGATTATCAATTGACGAGTCAGAACTTAAATTTGTCGGTGAAGTTTTAGTAAAATTACCTAGTTCCGGGGAGTATTTCAATGTTTTTGAGTACAAATTAAAGCCAGGCCAAGAAATAAATGCACTTGCGGAAGAAATAGGTGACACTAAGTGGATGAGTATTGATGAAATTAAAAAATCGATGGAGACAGAATCACTTCAGTGGTATGAGAGACCGTTGCAAGTTATAAAAGCACTTTATTAATTAAAAAATAAATGCAAATAAAAATCAAACGCTTTGACAAAAGTTTACCTTTACCAGCCTACAAAACCGCTGGTGCGGCTGCCTTTGATTTGTGCTCTCGTATCGACATTACTGTCCCACTCCATCAAGTTACTATTATTCCTTTAAACGTTGCTATCGAGCTTCCAAAAGGCTATCACATAATTTTAATGTCTCGTAGCTCGACTCAAAAACTTGGTTTAACTCCAGCTAACGGGTTAGGACTTATTGACCAAGATTATTGTGGCGACAATGACGAGCTAAATTTTGCCGTTATTAATCACACTGATCATGAAATCAAAATTGAGAAGGGTGCTCGTCTAGCTCAAGTTTTAGTTGAGAAAACAGAAATGATTGAGATCCTTGAGGTTGATAAGTTAGAAAATATTGATCGAGGTGGTTTTGGAACTACTGGGGTAAAATAAATTATGACCCTTATTTATATTCTTCTCCTTATTATTCTCGCCACCCTGATTTATTTTATTTACCTCCAAAAACAGGCAAAACCAGTAGAGATCGATATTAATAAGGCCATCTCCACTCTTATAAACTTAAATAACGAGCAGCTTAGCAAAGAAAAACAAATAATTCACACTGATCTTTCCAACAAAAAAGATGCCATCGAAAGGATGGTCAAAGATATTAGTGACAATTTATCTAAAGTTGAAAAAGAGCGTGTTGGTAGTTTTACCAGCCTGGCTTCGGCTATTGAAAATAATGTTAAGCTAACCAAAGAATTATCGGTCACTACTGAAGGTCTAAAACGAGTATTGAGTAACAATCAACAGCGTGGAGCTTTTGGTGAAAAAGTCGCTGAGGATTTATTAAAAATGTCTGGCTTTGTTATCGGTACCGATTATACTCGTCAGGAAACTACTGGTGATGCCCGCCCTGACTTTACTCTCTATCTTCCCGATAAAACCAAGATTAACATCGACTCCAAATTTCCTTATTCCAATATCGTTAAGATGAGTGAGGCGACCGATTCAGACCAAAAAGTTCAATTTAAAAAACTTTTTGAGCAAGATATCAAAAAGAAAATTAGCGATGTTACTTCCCGTAACTACATCAATCCCGAAGACAACACTGTCGATTTTGTCATTCTTTTTATCCCCAATGAAATGATCTTTAGTTTTATTTATGAATCCTTTCCAGACGTCTGGCAGGATGCTTTAAATCGTAAAGTTGTTATGACTGGCCCCTTTAGTTTTACCGCTATTTTACGTATGGTCAAGCAGGCCTATGAAAACTTCCGTTTTCAGAAAAATGTCCAAGGAATTATTACTCAAATTAAAATCTTTGGTACAGAGTTTGAAAAATATAACGAAGAGTTTGTGAAAATAGGGGACAGGATAGACAGTCTTCATAAGCAATATGATGAAGTCGCTTCTGCTCGCACCAAGAAGCTTCAAAAAGTCGTCGATAAAATAAATATTGAAGGTACCACTTCGACCAATGCTCTTACTCAATAAACTTTTTACTTTTGTGTTTGGGTTTTCTCTTTTGGCCTTTATTAACCTTGTTCCTCCGATCAGCAATGGGGCTATTGGTACATTTTTTGTTTTATTGTTTTGCGTTATCTTTTTCTCTACCAATTTATTTTTACTTAAAGTCCGGCTATCAATTATTGTTTCGAGCTATCTCTTTGGTCTTATATTAATGCAATATCTTCAAATATTTACTTCTGTTAATCTGATTTTGTTAAGCCTTATCGCCTTTGTTTTAACGCGCTGGATGGTGCGACCATAAAATTGACTGCGTCCCATCCTTCAAGGCATCCTCGAACTTTTCCCTCTCTGGTGTTTTCTCTAATTTTTCTTAGGTCTGATGGCTTTCCTTCCAGTGATATATGTACTTCTCCGTATGGGGCATTCTCTCTGTATCCTGTTATGCTGACACCACTTGTGCACGATGCGTCCAAAAGAACTTTGGTAGATTTTCCCTTTGGAACGGTGATCAAAGTTCTTATTGTATGTTCCATAATGTTAGGTATTATACACAACAAATGTGTATAGTCAATTTCTCCTACTAACACCTATCGGCAGACTAAGTCAATAATTACCACCGAATAGATGACATCTCACCCAAGCAGATTAACCAACATTTAAGTCGTACAACTTCACTAGGTCAAATCTATGATCAATTCCTTTCGCCTTTCTGTATTTTTCAAGTTGGTCTAAGTCAACAAACGTCCTAACTGGACACTTACTCATTCTGGCAATTGCATTGGCAAAAGACAAGTTGTCGGTAAGACCACCAGTGCCGGGAAGTTCACCTGGTTCAGTTTTTCCAGCTACGGGTAGAACTTTTTTTTGCCCATTCTCAATGGTAATAATCTGGCCAATTGCTCTCTTCTCTCCTGTTGATAAGTCAGTGTAACCCAATGTTCTTGTTTCAATTATTTTATGTCCCATAACTATATTATAAGGTATTATGAGCCTTACGTCAACTTCCCCCTTGACACTCGCTAGCAGTCTGGGTAATATATTGCTAACATGGCTGATCTAACACAAAGACAAATAAAAATTCTTAAGTGTATTGTTGAGGAATTTATCGAAACGGCTGCTCCAGTCGGCTCTGAAAGTCTGGAAAAAAAATACAACCTCGGCATCTCTTCGGCTACTATTCGTAACGAGATGTCATCTTTAACTCAACTTGGCTACCTTAAAAAATCCCATCTTTCCGCTGGTCGCGGCCCCACCTCCATGGGTCTAAAATATTACGTTCGTAATTTAATGACACCCAAAGGTCTGTCTGTTACTGAGGAAATAGGTGCCAAAGAAAAAGTCTGGGATTATCGCAATGAATTTGAAAGACTTCTTAAAGAAACAACTCGAGAGCTCGCCTTCCGCACTCGCTCCATGGCTATCGCCACTACCGACCAAGGTTCAATGTACAGTTATGGTGCCAGTAATCTTTTAGAAGAGCCAGAGTTTTTCAATATCGATGTTACTAAGACAGTTCTTTCCTTAGTAGACAACACCACTTTCTGGTTTGACATTATCAATAAAATTGGTCCCGCCAACGGCGCCTCTTCTGACGAGGTGGTTCACCTATTAATAGGTGAAGATCTTGGCATGGAGCATCTTGAGCCTTGTGGATTTATCTATCAAACATACGAAGCGGGTCCACATCGTGGCATTTTGGGAATTGTTGGTCCAGCCCGTTGTCGTTACCAGCAAATTATCCCAACTGTCGACTATTTTGCTGGATTATTGTCCACTCTTAGCCGTTAATTTTTTTCATGAAAACCAAAAAGGTACAAAAAACAGATCTATCTAAACTGTCCGAACTTCAGGAAAAATTAGCTCGTTCAATGGCCGACTATTCTAATCTTGAAAAAAGAGTTGAGTCTCAGCGTCAGATGTTTGTTACTATGGCGACTGTTTCCATTATTTCTAAGATGATCGAAGTCTTAGATGATCTAGACTTGACTCAAAATCATCTCAAAGATGAAGGTCTCAAGATGACCATCGATAAATTTGTCTCAGTTTTGAAAAACGAAGGTCTTGAAGAGATAAAGACTGAGGGTGAGATTTTTGACCACAACACCATGGAGTGTGTCAGTACCAGTGAGGGAGAAGAAAACAAAATTCTCTCAGTCCACAAAAAAGGCTACTTATTAAATGGTCAAGTTATCCGACCGGCTCAAGTTATTGTCGGTAAAATTATAAATTAAAAATTATAAATTAAAAATTATTTAAAATTATGTCTACATCAAAAGTAATCGGAATCGACTTAGGTACTACCAACTCCTGCGTTGCTGTTATGGAAGGTGGTACTGCCAAAGTTATCTTTACCTCTGAAGGTCGCAATACTATTCCTTCAATCGTCGAACCAATTAAAAAATTGGTCGGTGACCTTGCTAAACGCCAAATGGTGCTCAATCCTCTTAACACCATCTTTAGTGTCAAGAGACTTATGGGTCGTCGTATTGACGATCCTGAAGTAGTTAAAACAATCAAGATTGCTCCATACAAAATTGTCGCAGGTAAGGACAAAATGGCTTGTGTTGAAGTCGGCGGTAAAATTTATACCCCACAAGAGATCTCTGCTATGATTTTGCAAAAAGCCAAAGCTGACGCTGAAAAATATCTTGGTGAAAAAGTTACTGAAGCTGTTATTACTGTTCCTGCCTATTTTGATGATTCTCAACGCCAAGCTACCAAGCAAGCCGGAGAGATTGCCGGTCTAAACGTCCAGCGTATCGTCAACGAACCGACTGCTTCTGCTCTAGCTTATGGACTTGATAAGAAGAAGAAAGGTCTGGTTGCTGTTTACGATTTAGGTGGAGGCACATTTGATATTTCTATTCTAGAGATCGGTGATGGAGTCTTTGAAGTTAAGGCAACTAATGGCGATACTTTCTTAGGAGGAGATGACTTTGACCAAAAAATTCTTCACAAATTGGTTGACGATTTCAAGATAGATCAAGGTGTTGATCTCGATAAAGATCCCCAAGCTCTTCAGCGTCTTCGTGAGGCTGCTGAAAAAGCTAAAATCGAACTGTCTACTGCCCAAGAGTCAGATATCAATCTACCTTTTATTACCCAAAGAGACGGTAATCCTTTGCACTTAACTGTTAAGTTGACTCGCACTGATTTAGAGAAATTAGTCGATGACCTAATTCAAAAAACTATTGGTCCAGTTGAAAAGTGTCTCAAAGATGCTGGAGTCAGTAAATCAGACATTACTGACGTCGTTATGGTCGGAGGTATGACTCGTATGCCTAAAGTCCAGCAAGTTGTCAAAGATTTCTTCGGTAAAGATCTTGATACTACCGTTAATCCAGATGAGGTCGTGGCTATTGGAGCCGCTGTTCAGGGAGCTGTTTTGACTGGTGAAGTCAAAGACATTGTTCTTCTTGACGTTACTCCATTAACCTTTGGTATTGAGACCGCTGGTGGTGTCCGTACTCCATTAATCGACAGAAATACCACTGTTCCTACCAAAAAATCACAGATCTTTACTACTTATGCAGACAATCAACCACAAGTTGAGATCAATGTTCTTCAAGGTGAGCGCCCGATGGCTGTTGATAATAAATCACTCGGTCGTTTTGTTCTTGATGGCATTGCCCCTGCTCCTCGTGGCACACCTCAAATCGAGGTTACTTTCGACATCGATAGTAATGGTATCTTGAGTGTTTCTGCCAAGGATAAGGGTACCGGTAAAGAGCAAAAGATCACTATTCAAAATGCTACCAATCTCTCTGATGCTGAAGTTGAGGCAATGAAAAAAGATGCTGAGGCTCATGCTCGTGATGATGAGGAAAAGAAAGGGCTCGCTGAAAGCCGCAATAAACTTGACGCCACCATCTTTAATGGTGAGAAATCAGTTAAAGATTTTGGTGATAAAGTTAAGCCCGAAGACAAGGCCAAGATTGAAGAGCAGATTAAATCTGCTAAAGACATTTTAGCTAAAGCTGATGTCAAAAAAGACGAAATGGATAAAGCTTCCGAAGATCTAAATCAAATTCTTCAAACTATCGGTGCTGCTGTCTATGCCCAGCAAACTCCGCCAACTGGCGGACCAGAAGGTGAAGCTCCCAAAGCCGACGACGCTAAGCCATCTGATGACAAGAAAGACGCCGAAGAAGGCGAAGTGGTTAAATAAATTAACTCGCATGGTAGAGACGCGATTAATCGCGTCTCTACTAAAAAAACATTATATAATCGTAGAGACGCCACGCATGGCGTCTCTACAAATTTAAAAAATATGCCAGAAAAAGCTGCTTCAATTTTATCAACGGAGGGGGTAGATAGAGAGTCACTCGGTACAAGTTCAGAGGTCTATCACAAATATTTAAAATTTGAGACGGGTATCACCGCAGAAGAAGTCAATGCTTATCAGGAAACTATGTTGAGAAGAGGAATAAATTTGGATGGCGTATACCCATACCCCGTCACAATAGAAGGTAATTTATGCATGGTTTTTGTAATCGATAAGACAAAACAACCATCACAAATAAAAGATGGAATTGAAAAGTTTATTGGTAAGGGTGAATCCATATTAAAATGAAACCAGATTTTTATGAAGTATTAGGAGTTAAGAAGGGTGCTAGCAAAGACGAGATTAAATCGGCCTATCGTCAGATGGCCATGAAGAATCATCCTGATCGTAATAAAGCCCCCGATGCTGAGGAAAAATTCAAGGAAATAAACGAGGCCTACGAAGTCCTCAGTAATGATCAGAAAAAAACTGCTTACGACCAATATGGTCATGCCGCCTTTGATCCAAATTCTGGTGCCGGTGGTTTTGGTGGTCACACTTATACCCAACAAAACGGTCCTTTTAATTACACCTGGCAAAGTGGTGCTGGTGGTCAAGGTGCTGATTTTGATTTTGGTGGATTTAGTAACCCTTTTGATATTTTCGAACAATTTTTTGGATCCAGTAACTTTGGTGGTGGTCAGCGTGCCCGCCAGATCCCAACTTATAAAATTCAAGTTAGTTTCTTAGATGCCGCCAACGGCGCCGAGAAAGAAGTTGAGATCGAGGGTAAGCGTCGAAAAATCAAAATCCCTGGTGGTGTTAGCGACGGTCAACGTATTCGCTTTAACGAATTCATGCTTTATATTGACGTCCTTCCCGACAAAATATTTCAACGTGATGGTAACGATGTCTATGTTAATGTCGAAATATCTTTCTCTGAGGCTGCTCTGGGAACTGATGTAGAAGTACCTACACTTGGGGAAAAACTTAAGGTACGTGTCAAACCGGGGACTCAACCAAACACTCTCATTCGTCTTCGCGGGCAGGGGATTCGCGATGTTAATGGTTACGGACAAGGAGATATGTATATCCGTTTAACTGTCACTATTCCTACCAAGCTCACCGCCAAACAAAAAGAATTGATAAAGAGCTTAGGACTATGATTTTTGTGCTATAATCTCTCTAGTTAATCTGTGATACTTGGAATGGGGGACGTGACGTCCCCTTTTTTATTTATCAAAAGGAAATAAAATGGACATAAAAAGACTACCAAAAACTGAATTTGCCGCAGCTGTAGCTCAAATTGCTGGAGAGCGCGATATTGATCCACAAGAGATCTTAGATGCTATCGAAATGGGTTTAATTTCGGCCTACAAGCGTGATCAGAAAGAGCATGGCATTATCGTTGCTGAAGATGATTCATTTGAAGTCGAACTTACTCCAGCCTCTGGCTCATTCTCTATTTTCAAAGTTGAAGACAAGAAACGTACCGATGTCACTCCTCCTGGTTTTGGCCGTATTGCTGCTATGACTGCCAAACAGGTTATCGATCAAAAAATCCGTGAGGCAGAGAGGGATAAAGTCGTTGGTGATTATCAACGCAAAGTCGGTACTCTTGTTCCTGGTGTTGTTCTTCATATCGATTCATACAAGATGAGTGTTGGTATTGGTAAGACCGAAGGTGTTTGTCCGACTGAAGAGCAGATTCGTAATGAGAATCTTATGTTAGGTTCCAAAAAACTTTTTCTTATCACTTCTATCGAAACTGATGATACCGGTCGCAAAAACATAATTCTTTCCCGACGTCATCCTGACTTTATCAAAGAACTATTTGCTAGAGAAGTTCCTGAGGTGGGTAATCGTACCGTTGTTGTTGAAAAAGTTGCTAGATCGTCGGGAGAAAGGACTAAGGTAGCTGTTTCTTCCAGTCAACCTGGTGTTGACCCAGTTGGTTCTTGTATTGGTCAAAAAGGTTCACGTATCCAAGCTGTTTTAAACGAACTTCCTAGTAATGAGAAAGTTGACGTTGTCGCTTTTGCCAAGAGCCTTAATCAATTTGTCGTCAATGCACTCTCTCCAGCCGAAGATGCCAAAGTCGTTTCTATCAAAGACGGCCAAGCTGTAGTTGACGTCCCAGAATCACAATTAGCTCTAGCTATCGGTGCTGGTGGTGAGAATGTTCGTCTCGCTGGCATTCTTTGTGGGCTGGATATCAAGGTCCAAGCTGCAAAATAAAAATTTAATTTTAGGATTTAGAATTTAGAGTTTAGGATTCAAATATTATGACATCATCATTCCGTCCACCCATTGTTGCTGTCATGGGCCATATTGATCATGGCAAGACATCTCTTCTAGACAAGATTCGTAGTGCTAATATTGCCAAAAAAGAAGCTGGTGGGATCACTCAACATATAAATTCTTATCAGACTACCGTCAAGACAAAATCTGGTAAAACTGGCGTTATCACTTTTATCGATACTCCTGGACACGCGGCTTTCTGTAATATGCGTGTTCGTGGTGCTAACGCTACTGACATGGTAGTCTTGGTTATTTCTGCAGTTGATGGTGTCATGACTCAGACTAAAGAATGTATCTCCGAGATTCACAAATCGTCCTTGCCTGTAATTGTTGCCATGAATAAGATCGATCTTGAAGGTACTTCCCCAGAAAAAGTTAAAGGGCAATTAGTTGAAGCCGGCCTGACTCCCGAAGAATATGGCGGTCAAGTAACAATTGTTCCTGTATCTGCCAAGACTGGTGTGGGTATTGACGAATTACTCGAAGTTATCTTACTAAACGCTGAAGTTATGGAATTAAAAGACGAGCCAAATGCTCCTCTTGAGGCTGCTATTATCGAATCTCGTTTAGACAATAGTCGTGGTCCTGTTGCCAACGTCATTATAAATAAGGGCACATTAAAGATAGGTGACATTATTTATGCTGATGACATTTTTTGCAAAGTTAAGGCCATGATCAGCTCTACCGGTGAAAATATATCCATTGCTCCTCCCTCAACCCCTGTAGAAATACTTGGTTTTGCTAAAGTTCCTGCAGCCGGTGCTCTTGTGCTCGATCATTCGGTAGATGCTCAGGCAATTATTCCGCTAACCGAAAAAAAAGACTTTAACGGTATTATTCGCTTACCTATCGTAGTTAAAGCCGATGTTCAAGGTACTCTTGAAGCTTTAAAAAATAGCTTTTCTGATGATGTCCAACTTATCTACACTGGTGTTGGTCCAGTCAACGATCATGATGTCTTTGTAGCCTCTGCTGCTAAGGCCCAAATCTTTGCCTTCAATGTGTCGGTACCTCGCTTTATCAAGAACATGGCTGATAATGAAAAAGTACCCATAATAGAGTCAAAAATAATTTACGAATTAATTGAAAATATCCAGACTCAGGTCCTGAAAATGCTTGATCCCACTATTGAAGAAACAATCCTGGGTGAAGGTAAGATCATCGCTGAGTTTAAGATTGAAAAAGTCCGTATCGCCGGAATTCAAGTTTATAAAGGTGAAATCAACAAAGGTGATCCTATTCATCTTAAAAGAGACGATAAAATCATTAAAGACACCAAAGTTGAAGGTATTCATGTTGGCAAAGATATACTCGAGAAAGTTAAGGCTACCACTGAGTGTGGTATGACTTTCAAGCCTTATATTGACTTTAAAATAAACGATGTTATAATATCCTATAAGACTGACAAATGAGTCGTCTAAATGCTACTTTTATTAATTCCCAACCAGAGGGAAAAAATATGAAGAACTACAACGTTTCTGACATCAAAAATTTGATAAGTACCGCTAAAACTGCCTTGATTGTTGTCCCACAAATGAATGTTGACAGTATTGGGGCTGCTCTTGGTCTGGCCATCGCTCTTAAAAAGAGTGGTAAAGAAGCTAAGGTCTATTGTCCTACTAAAACTGACCAAAATTATTCTAAATTAAGTGGTCTTGAGCTCCTAACTGACGTCATTTCCTCAAGTGATTTGACTGTCTCTCTCGACTACCCATTAGACCAAATCGAACAAGTCTCCTACAATGACGACGGTGGTCGTCTTAATCTTATTGTTAAGACTAAGTCTGGTGCTCCAAAAGTTGAGAGCAACAAGATTAATATTGACAATGATGGTGGTAATGCTGATGTCTGTTTCATGCTTGGAGATGAATTATCACTAGGAAATAACACTTCTATTACTAACAAAGGTAATTGGATCTTTATCTCACCTACAAATGTTACTAAGGCTTGGGCTAAGGCTACTTTAGTTGATCCTGATGCTCCTTTTTCTGAGATTTTTACCTTCTTGTTACCCATGATCGGCTTAGAACTCGATATCGATTCCGGTAAGAATCTTTTAATCGGTCTTCGTGTCGCTACTCAGTCTTTCTCAGTTAACGTCTCACCAGAGACTTTTGAAGCTGGTGCTGTCTGTTTGAAAGCTACCCAGCCAGAAGCTGACGGTGTTGCTACCTCTCCAGAGCCAATGCCTATTGAGAATGTTGAAAAGTCTGCCGGCATGCC
>DDWP01000088.1:0-4280 GCA_002345725.1 Candidatus Shapirobacteria bacterium UBA2283 | reverse complement strand
AATCCCCCTGTACTTATCTCGGTTTTTGGGTAGCCATTCCCAAATATTATTTTTTACCGACTTAAGCACTATTTAATACCATGGCATTAACTACCGAAGAGAAAAAGCTTATTATTGACAAGCATTCCCAAGCTAAGGGTGATACTGGTTCTCCAGAAATCCAAGTGGCTATTCTTTCCAAAGAATTAGAGAAACTTCAAGGTCATTTAAACGAGAACAAACACGATTCTCCAGCTAAGCGCGGCCTTTTAAGCAAAATCGCCAAACGTCGCCGTCTTCTTCGCTATCTTCAAAGTCACAACGTCGAAAGATACACTGCTATCATCAAAGACCTCGGGCTCAAGAAGTAAGGTACAATTAGTCATATTATTTTAATCAATCTACATGGATAAGAAATCTTTCGATATTGTTGTTGGTGACAAAAAATTCACCCTCTCTACTGGTCAGTTAGCTCCACAAGCTTCTGGATCTGTTGTTGTTCAATCTGGTAACACAGTTGTTTTAGCTACTGTCGTTCTTGGTCGTTTAGATACCACCAAGGATTATTTTCCACTTTCTGTTGAATTCGTCGACAAGCTTTATGCTGGTGGACTCATTAAAGGTGGCAAATGGATTAAGCGCGATGGCAATCAATCTGACAACTCAGTTTTGTTTGGTCGTATTATCGATCGTGCCGTCCGACCTCTATTTCCTGCTGGTCTCAAAAACGAAGTTCAATTAATGGTTACTGTATTAAGTAACGACAAACAGAACGATGTGGTTATCCCAGCTTTCTTGGCTGCTTCTGCAGCTATTGGAATTTCTCAAATTCCTTTCAATGCTCCAGTTTCTATAGTCCGTATTGGTGGTGTTAGTTCTGAATTTACTTTATTCCCCAGCCTCGAGCAACAAAACAAAGCTGACTTTGATCTTTTAATCTGTCACGATTCTCAAGGTATCAACATGATTGAGGCCGATGCCAAGATTGTTGATAATGATATAATGTTGTCGGCTATGAAATTAGCCAATGATACCGGTGTTTCTATTAACGAACAACTTTCGACTTTCATTAAAGAAAATGGTAAAACAAAAATTGAATTTGTCAGTCAATTACCTTCAGAAACACTCTTGGCAGAAGTTGAGGGATATCTTACTGAAGAATTGAAAACTTTCTTGTCTACTGGTTTTGATGGTGCTCACATTGCTGGTGAAGAAATTCTTAAAGACAAGATAAAAGAAACTTACAAACCACAGATCGAATCAGGAGAAGTAAAAGAATCAACCTTAATGGAAGCCGTCGATACTGTTGCTCGCAAGCATTTCCGTGAACTTTACTTAAGTGGGTCACGCTACGACAAGCGTCCTTTTGACGAAGTTAGACCTCTTAATATTGAAGCAGGAGTTCTTCCTTGTACCCATGGTTCCGCTATTTTTGAACGTGGTTTAACTCAGGCTGTCACAGTTACCACTCTCGGTTCGCTCGCTGAACAACAATATTTAGAAGACAGTACTGGTGAATTTACCAAAAGATATATTCACTATTATTCTGCCGCTCCTTTTTCCACCGGTCAAACTGGCCGAGTTGGTCGTCCTGGACGCCGAGAAGTTGGCCATGGTGCTTTAGCTGAAAAAGCCTTGCTTGCTGTTATTCCTTCTATTGAAGAATTTCCATATACCATTGTCTTAACCTCTGAAGTACTTTCCCAAAATGGTTCTTCTTCTATGGCTTCTACCTGCGGTTCCACCATGTCATTGATGGATGCTGGTGTCCCAATCAAAGACAAAGTTGCTGGTATCTCCGTCGGCATGATTTCCGATAATACTGGTAAATACAAACTTTTAACCGACATTGCTGGCATTGAAGATCATTGGGGTGATATGGATTTCAAGATTACTGGTACTCGTACTGGTATTACTGCTATCCAGCTCGATATCAAATGTATGGGCTTAACCATGCAAATGATTGAAGACACTTTCGCTGCCTCTACCAAAGCTCGTCTTCATATCCTCGACCAGATGGAAGCAGTTCTCGCTGCTCCTAGACCTCAGCTATCAGCTTATGCTCCAAAAATAAAATTAGTCATTTTGCCTGAAGATAAAATAGGTGAAGTTATCGGTTCTGGTGGTAAGACCATCAAGGGCTTAATGGAAAAATATGGAGTTCAAATCGACATCGACGATGATGGTCGAGCTTCTATATCTGCTATTGATCAGGATAAAATTGATGCTTGTGCTGTCGAGATTGAAGCCATGATCAAAGAAGTCCAGATCGGTGAAGTTTATGAGGGCGTGGTTACTCGTGTTGAAAACTATGGTGCTTTTGTCGAATTCCTTCCCGGTCGTGAAGCTTTACTTCATGTTTCTGAATTAAGCGGGGGATTCTTAAATGATCCTAGTGCCATTATCAAGCTTGGGGATAAACTAAGCGTCACTATTTCTGGCTTTAATGACAATCATCAAATAAAATTAAGTGCACCAGAATTCAAGGCTGCTCATCCAGGAGATCCGAATGCTATGCCAAATCGTGAGCGACCACAGTTTGATCGTCCCCGACAAGGCGGCTTTCGTAACTTTTCCACTCCAAGAAGATAGAAAAATATTTTAAATTTTAATACTCCGGTGTCCGCCGGAGTATTTTTTTCGTGTATACTTTTTCTATGGATGAGAAAACGTTAACTCCCGAAAGTGCCATTGATAGGCTAATTGAAAAAAGCCATTCTTCCAAGTTACCCGATGGTCTTCAAGAAAAACTTGATGAATTATTTTCTCAACTGCGTATTAACGCTCGTTCAGAAGACACTTTTTGGCAATATTATCAGTCAATTAATAAATACGTCGATTGGTGTATTGCTCTACCTTGGGATAAAGAAAGCCAAGACATCCTTGATCTAGATTTTGCCCGCGAAAAACTTAACGAAGGCCATTATGGTCTCGATATGGTCAAAGAACGTATTCTTGAATATATCTCTGTCCTCGCTCTTCAAAAAAACCGTAATCCAGATCATAAACTTCGCGCCCCGATTCTTTTGTTCGTTGGCTTAGTTGGTACCGGTAAAACTACTATGGCCAAGTCAATCTCTTCAGTTCTTGGTCGAGAGCTAATTCGTATCCCCTTTGGAGGATTGGGTGACCCATTATATTTAAGAGGTCAATCACGTCTTCATCCTGAAGCCGAGCCAGGTGCTATCATTCGAGGTTTAGCTACTGCCAAAACCAAAAACCCAGTCATACTTTTGGACGAAATCGATCGTGTCGCCGATGATGCTCTTAACACCATTATGGGTGTTCTGGTCGAACTTCTCGACCCAGAACAAAATGATCGTTTCTCCGATCATTATATCGACTATCCTTTTGATCTTTCCCAATCATTATTTGTAGCCACCTGTAACAATACTACTCGTATTGCTACTGCCGTCATGGATCGTCTTGAACCTATCCAAATGCCTTCATACAATGATGAAGAAAAGATTGGCATTGGTCGTGATTATCTTCTTCCCCGGGCTCTCAAAGACGCAGGCCTCTCTGCTGAAGAATTGGTTATTACCGATAATGTTTGGCTTAATGTTGTCCGCCCCCTTGGTTTTGATGCTGGTGTTCGTACTCTCAAGCGCAATATTGAAGGGCTTTGTCGTAAAGCTGCCCTCATGATCCTTTCGGGTAAAGTCAACCGGTTAGTTGTCGACGAATCTAATGTAAAAGTTTATATGCCTCAATGGTAAGAAAAACCGAAGAAACATATTTTATCCTCTCGGCTTTTCTATTTGCCATCGCTTTTGTCATTTTATTAATGACGTTGTATCCTTACTACAGATGAAACTAAAAAAGATCTATCTCTGGCCCGCTGCCTTAGCTGTTATCTTTATGTCTTCAATTATCATTATCCTTTCTCCTGTTAGCCAAAAAACCCTTATCCCCGTCCCCACTCCAATTTCTGTCTCTATAGATTCTCCGCTTTCCAGTCCATTTGAAGTAGTTGGGAAGGTCCAAAGTAGTTGGATGTTTGAGGGCACTTTCTCTGTTGAGCTTTTGAATAGTGACTATCAAAATATCAGTAGTGCCAATTGCTCTGAAACTATTCCTGGATCTTGGACACAAGAAGAGATGATCGAGTTTACTTGCAATTTAAACTTCAGAGTCAATAGTTCTAATGGCTATTTAGTCTTTCGTGCTGATAACCCTAGTGGTTTACCAGAAAACGACAAAACCTTCACAATACCTGTCAGTTTTTCCTCCAACTCTGACACCATGAAAGTTAAAATCTACCAATCTCCAACCGATGTTTCAGAATCTTGCGAATCTGT
>DDWP01000051.1 GCA_002345725.1 Candidatus Shapirobacteria bacterium UBA2283 | reverse complement strand
CCGCGGTACCGATAAAGCTGCCAAATGAGTGAAAGAATCCAGCTAGAAAACTGTTGAAAACAGTTCTTTTGGTGTTACTCTTGGCGAGTTGTTGGTTGATCTTTTGCAATTCGATTAATATTTCTTGGTCTGACATAAGATATCTGTAGAAATTTTTAACATAAGCTCAGGAGTAGTTTTTACATCTACGCTTGTATCGATACCCTTGGGGTGAAGATCGTTAGCGTAGCGAGGGATAATGCGAATGTGGGCATGAGGTACTTCGTAACCAAGAGTTAGAAGAGAGACAGATTCGGCTTCGAGGACAGCTTGGGAAGCCAGTGATATTTTTTTGGCTATTTCAAAATATGTGCCAAAGTCGGGAACATCAAAGACCCAACGATGATGATCTTTGGGGATTAAAAGAGAATTACCGAGAGTTAGGGGATGGATATCAAGAAAGCCGAGATATTTGTCATCTTCGTAGACTTTATAACAAGGAAGTTCACCTTTAACGATTTTACAAAAGATACAGTCATTCATGATCTAATAATATCAGTTATAATAGCTAAATGAATACGTCTCTTAATTTAATTTGGATGGATATGGAAATGACTGGACTTGATCCAGAGGTTGATAGAGTGTTGGAGATAGCGGTGGTAGTGACTGACAGCGAGTTGAATATATTAGATGAGTCACTTGATATGGTGATTCATCAGCCAAGTGCCGTATTAAATTCAATGAACTCATGGTGCAAAAAACAACATGGTAAGTCAGGCTTGACTAAAAAGTGTTTGGAATCAAAAATTAGTTTGAGTGAAGCAAAAAGAGAAGTATTGAAGATGGTTAGGAAGTATTGTGAAAAGAAGACGGGACTTCTGTGTGGTAACTCTATACATGCTGATAGGAAATTTTTGAAAAAATATTTTCCTAGAGTAGATTCTTACCTTAACTACCGGATGATTGATGTAACTTCTGTTAAAGAATTGGCGAAAAGATGGTATGCCAAAGAGGCAAAAGTATTTTTGTCACATAAGGAAGAAGATGTGTCTCACCGAGCATTAGATGATATTAAGTATTCAATTAACGAGCTGAAGTTTTACCGAGAGACGATATTTAAGTAGAAAACTTTTTTACCAACCTAAATATTGATCTGGAGTAACACGTTTGCTTTTGTATGCATCTGGACAAGGTTCACCGTCTTCTAATAAGTTGACTGCTCTAGCAGCATCTTCGGCAGAGTATCCATAATATACCAATGTTTTTGCTACTGCAAGTCTAGCCATCGGTAATCGGGCTTTAGGTATCTCGACAGCTTCAGGGTCTATTGGTTGCTGGGATAGATCGTCCCCGACTTTTAGTAGCCTGTTTTCGATGTTGTATGGTTTGAACTTTGTATTTCTTTGAGATTCTAGCGAGTGATCTATTCTTTTTATAGACATGTGTGTATTATAAGATATACACATTAGATATGCAAGTATTAGACTGCGGTGTATAAAACACCACGGGTGGCGCCGAGCTTGCGGATAAGTCCAGACTTTTGGAGTTGGCCAAGGTCATAATGAAGAGTTTTTGGGTTAACTTGGGCAAAACGACGAGCAAGAAAGTCAAAAGTACAATTGGGGTGGTCGATGATAATTTCTAATATCTCTTGGCGGCGAGGAGGTAATCCAGGTACAGAATCAGGGTTACTTTTGACAAGTTTCAATATTTTCTGACCAGTGAAAACTAGAGACTTCAAATAGTATTCAATGAACTCGGTCATATCGTTGCTTGGTTCGAGAGCATAATAGTAGGCTTCTCGATGAGTATCGGTGTATTCCTCAAAAGGAATCATGCCTCGAAGATGGAAATTGTGCTGTTTTAGAATTAGTGCAGAAATTAGACGACCGGCACGACCATTGCCGTCTGCAAAAGGATGGATTTTTTCAAAGACAAATTGGGCTATGGCTGACCTTATTGTCGGATGACAGTCAAGTCCGTTGATGTACTCGATGTATCCTGACATTAATTCTGGAAGCTTAAGATAGGTCGGAGCCAGATGAATTACATTTCCGCTACTGTCAAAAATAGCCCAAGGTTCTTGTCTAAACTTACCGGCCATGGGTGATAAGTTACGCATGACATCTTGGTGCAGAGATTTAATAGTTTCCAAGCTAAAACTGGGTGGTTTAGTGGCAGAGTATAGGTGTCTATATGATTTTAATAAGTTGTTAATTTCAATTTTGTGAACTTGTTCGTCGTCGAATTTGTCGTAGTTAGACATATTCAAAGGATTACCCTCGATACGAGCTGAAAAGACAGAGCTGCGTAAGATTGACTGGCGGAGAATTTTTTCTTCAAGCTGAGGAAGGATCTTTGAAGCTTCGAAACTTAGTTTGATTGCTTCAATACTTATTAGATATTCTTTGATGTCTTTAGTTTCACTAAAGTGATAGGAAATCATTAGAATATATTAGAAGATATGAGAAGATATTGAAAGATATCAACTTATAGCTGGATAGTGGCATTTTTTGAACTTTTTACCACTGCCACACCAACAGAGATCATTTCTACCTAAAGTCTGGTTGTTTTTGATTGTACTGACCTTCTTGGGTTTGTCTTCTGATGGTAATTCTCCCCTGCTTTCGGTAGCGTTTTGAGGTTGAGTGATAGGATTGGCGACAACTGGCTCAAGACGGAACAACAGTCGGGCTAGATTGTATTGATATTGCTCCATTAATTTTTGGAACATCTCATAGCCTTCTTTACGATATTCAACCAAGGGATCTTTCTGTGCGTAACCTCGGAGACGGACTCCGTCACGTAAATCATCCAGGGCAGTAAGATGTTCAACCCAAAGAGGATCGAGTGTTTTGACAATAGAATAGGCTAGGACATTACTTGAAATAGCTTGGCCAAAATAATCTGATCTTTGTTGCCATTGTTTTTTTAGCAAATCAAAAAGGAAGATTGAGGGATCATCGGACTTTTCCAGATCGGCTTTGAGTTTTTGTCGGTCAGTCTCGGCCATGGGTAGTATTTCAGAAAACTCTAGAACGATTTTTTGATAGTCAATTTCATCAGTTTCGGGGTTGTGGTTGAGAGCAACTATGGAGTTAACCTGGGCTTCAAGGTTTCTATTAATTTCAGCCAAATTTTTCTCAGGGCTGTCTTTACTATTAATTAGAGTTTGATCGCGAAGATTATAGATTATTTTTCTCTGCTTATTAATCACATCGTCATATTCAACTAGATTTTTACGAATATCAAAATTGTAACCCTCAACTTTGACTTGTATTTGTTCGATAACTTTGGAAACTATTGGGTGAGTTAATGCCTCATCGTCGGGCATATTGAATCTAGTCATGAGAGAAGATATCTTCTCACCACCAAAGATACGCATAAGATCGTCGTCGAGGGCGACATAGAATTGGGAGAAACCTGGGTCACCCTGGCGCCCAGCGCGTCCACGAAGCTGATTGTCAATACGGCGAGACTCGTGACGTTCAGTACCAATAACGTACAGTCCCCCTAACTCAACAACTTTATCGTGATCTTTTTGCCATTGTTTTTTATCCACCCCTTCTTTAGGTCCGCCCAAGATAATGTCAACTCCTCTACCAGCCATGTTGGTAGCGACAGTAACAGCACCAACCTTACCGGCTTTGGCAATTATTTCTGCTTCGGAACGATGGTTCTTGGCATTGAGCATCTGGAAAGGAACTCCGTGTTTGCGAAGCATTGAAGAGACAATTTCGTTTTTCTCGATGCTGGTGGTACCGATAAGAACAGGTTGACCTAAATTGTGAAGTTCGGCAGCCTTGGCGGCAATGGCAGCATATTTGGCTCGTTGAGTTTTGAAGATAAAGTCGTTTTCATCTTGGCGCCTTATTTCGCGGTAAGTTGGGATGGTGATAACATCTAAGTTATAAATCTTTCTAAACTCTTCCGCCTCAGTAGCAGCAGTCCCGGTCATACCGGCAAGCTTGTCGTAGAGACGGAAATAGTTTTGGAAAGTGATAGTAGCCCAGGTCTGAGATTCTTTCTGGACAGTTACACCTTCTTTGGCTTCGACAGCTTGATGTAAGCCGTCAGACCATCGACGTCCAGGCATCAATCTGCCAGTAAATTCGTCGACAATGATTATCTCACCGTCTTTAATAACATAATCTTTGTCTTTATGAAAAATGGCTCTAGCCTTGATAGCATTTTCAATGTAATGAATGGTCTCAAAAGATTCTTCGTAAAGATTGCCGACATTAAGAGTTTTCTCTACTTTACGGATACCAAATTCAGTTAAGGAAGCTGAGCGGGCTTTTTCGTCGATAGTGTAGTCGGAAGTTTGTAGACCTTTTGCTATTTCGGCAAATTTGTAGTATTTATCAACTGGCTGATTGTTGGGCGAAGAAATAATTAGAGGAGTCCTGGCCTCGTCGATTAAGACAAAATCGACTTCGTCGACAATAGAAAAATAGTGGTAATTTCTTTGGACTTTTTCAGAGATGTCACCAACCATATGGTCACGAAGATAGTCAAAACCAAATTCGTTGTTGGTGCCATAAGTAACATCAGCTTGATAAGCTTCAGTACGAGAAATGGGGCGAAGATGGGCAAGACGATCATCGAATGTTTCGGATGGATCGGTAAAGTCTTTATCAAGAAGAAA
>DDWP01000039.1 GCA_002345725.1 Candidatus Shapirobacteria bacterium UBA2283 | reverse complement strand
TATTACACGCATCTTTGCGTAGAATTTTGGGTGAACACGTCCAGCAATCTGGTTCAAATATCACCAGTGAACGTCTCCGTTTTGATTTTTCTCACCCCGATAAACTTACTTCAGAACAAATCAAATCAATCGAAGATCTAGTTAACGAACAGATAATTAAAGACCATCCAGTTAGTTGCGACACTCTGCCTTTCGTCGAAGCCCAGAAACAAGGGGCCTTAGCTTTTTTCGGTGCGAAGTACCCAGATATTGTTACCATGTATACTGTTGGCGATTTTTCCAAAGAAGTTTGCACTGGCCCTCACGTCAAAAACACTAGTGTTCTCGGAAAATTTACCATTACCAAAGAAGAATCTGCCTCTGCTGGTAAACGCCGTTTGTATGCAGTTTTGACGTAGTATAGTATCCTTATATAATGGATCGAAACTCGTTCTGGCTTGCGGACATCAATAACAAATCAGTCACTGTCTCTTTAGTCAGTTTGTCTGGCAGTAATTATCAGATCAGTGCTCTTGGGTCGACAGCCTCCTACTTGGATGACGATGGTCTAATTATCTCATTTGATCAGTCTCTTTCTCAGTTGGCGTCATCTATCAATTTGCCTGATTCTCAAGAGCCGAATGAAGTTGCTCTAATTATCCCCCCGTTTTGGGTTGATTCCGATGGTGCTATTATCCCTCAGAAAAAATCTACACTTGGTCGAGTCTTAAACAGTCTCAAATTAAAGCCGATGGGCTTCATCTCTAATGATGAAGCTTTAGTAGAAGAAGCTAATCAGTCAGATGGTTTTCCGGCTAGTTTTGTTATTGCAAATTTTTTTGACAATGAAGTTGCTGTGTCGCTTTCCTATCTTGGCAAGATTATCAAAAGGTCAGTTAGGACGTATCAAGACCAATTTAACCCCGCCATGCTTGAAGAGATGTTGCTGGGCTTCAATTCAGAGTCAGCCTTACCACCTCAAATTATCGTCACTGGTGACGTGTCTGACTCGGTTTTAGACTCAATCCGCAACTTTGCTTGGACTGGTAAAAAAAATATTGAGACTTTTCTTCACTTTCCCGAGATCAAGTTCTATGATCTATCAAAAACTACCAGTATCTATCTGAAAACTATTTGCTCTCAGTTTAGACCAGAAGTGTCTGGGTCAGTCATCGACAGTCCTCCTCCTGTCGAGGAAATTATTGACGATAACCTTGAGACAACTCAGGAAGTTGTTCTTGAAGACTTATCCGAAGATTCAAGTCTGCTCGAGGTTGACCCATCTGAGCTCGGTTTTAGTCATGATACTACTACCCCAATTATCCTAGATTATGACCAAGTCAGCTCGGATGCTCCACTAAACGTCCCTGAAAAACCAGAGAAAAAATTCAACTTTTCTAAGATTAGAGCCCCCACCTTCAGCCCTAAATTTTTGTCAGTTAAGTATTTACTATACCCACTAGTACTTTCTCCGCTTCTAATTTTGATTCCATTTTTCTTTTCAAAAGCGACTATTACCATTCACATCACTCCCTACAGTTTCTCTAAAAGTTTGAAAGCCACTTTCGATACAGAAGCTAAGGAAGTGGATTCGGTTAAAGGAATTATCCCTATAAACAGGAAAATTGTCGAAGTTTCTACCTCTCTTAGTTCTGCCGCTACTGGTACTAAAGTTGTTGGAGATAAGTCTACTGGTGAAGTCGTAATCTACAATAAACAAGACAAGGTCCAGCCACTAAGTAAGGGGACTATTCTGACAGATACTTCTGGTCGCCGTTATGAATTGACTACCTCAGCACAAATAGCCTCAAGTAGCGCCAATCTTGATTTGGGAGTTATCAATTTAGGGCAAACAAAAGTAATGGTATCAGCAGCTGATATCGGTCCTGAATATAATCTGGGTAAAGATTCTAAATTAGTTTTTAAAGACTTCCCCGAGAGTATTTTAGTAGCCAAAGTCTCACAGGGTTTGGTGGGTGGTACCAAAAATGAAGCTCGAGCTGTTAGTGCAGTTGACAAGGCTAATCTTGAACAACAAATTAGTTCCAAGATCGATGACCTAGTAGAACAAAGACTTAATCAGGAAGTTACCAATACTCCAGGCATTATTAAAGACGCTACTCAAATTAAGAATAGTCGTCTTGATTACAACCGAGAAGTTGGTGAACTGTCCGAAGATTTGACTGTCACTTCTAATAACTCTATTTATATCTTTTATCTTAGTCCTGATCAGAAATCTAGAGTACTGTCTTCTTTTCTAGATGGCGAAGAGGGCTTTCTTGATTCCAAGTACAGTTTGGATGATTTTGAAATCAACCTTAATAACCCTAGTAAAACAGTCGATCGTATTACTAGTCAGGTTGTCATTAGTGGCAAGTCCATTCCTCGTATTGACACTTCTGGACTTATCAAACAAATATCTGGGAAAAACAAAACAAAAGCCATAGGCTTGATTACCAAGTCTTACCCTCGAGTATATGATTACAACATTGAGACCAACTTTAATTTCCTTGCTAATATTAACCCACTACCTTTTCGCTTGCAAAACATTAAAATTGAGGTTAAATAGACTGTGGGTTATATCTATCTAAAATCAAGTCAGCCCCGTAAGTCCTCGTCGCCTTCACCTAAATTCAAATTATCAGTTTTCCAGAGGAAACTTATTGCCGGAGGACTCTTTTCTTTTGGGCTTTTTCTCTTCTCATCTGCTGTATTACCAATTGTTCAGTTCCAATTAGAATATGCCACTAAATTTGGTCAGATAGTCAACCCTCTTTCTGCTAAATTCTATAATCAACAAGGAGGGGTTCTGGGGGAGGTTGCCAATTCCGACTACACTCAATTGAATAGTTGGTTTGTCTCTGAGGCAAATTCTGGCATTGAGCCAGGTTCTTTGCTCTCCAACTCTTCCGAGATGACATATCGAATATCAATTCCCAACTTGAAAGTTAACGATGCTGTCGTTACCATCGGCAGCATGGATCTCAAGAAGAGTCTTATTCAGTATCCACAGACCGCCTTGCCTGGTCAGCTTGGTAACGGAGTTATTTTTGGCCACTCTGTTTTGCCACAGTTCTTTAATCCAAAGTCTTATCTGACCATATTTTCAACACTATATCGTTTAAAAACTGGAGATGAAATACTTATTGATTTTGATAATATCCAATACAAATATTTAGTCGAAGAGATGTATGAGGTCAGCCCAGACAACTTATCCGTCCTGGAGCAACGCTATGATGGTCGTTATCTGAATTTGATCACTTGTAGTCCACCAGGGACGTATCTCCGCCGGTTAGTAGTCAAGGCCAGGATTGTCGATAATTAAAATATATCTTATGAATTGTTTATCAATAGATTACGGCACAAAAACTATAGGTTTGGCTTATTCTGTCAATGACATCATTTGCCCTCTGCCACCAATTGTTAACGACAATCATGTTTTTGATCATATTAAAGAGATAATTATTTCCCATAAAATAGAAAGAATTTACGTAGGTATCAGCTATGGTAGAGTGGCAAAGTTAACCCAAAAGTTTATTAAGGAGATGTCGGTTGTGATAAAATTACCAGTAGAAACTGTTGATGAAGCAGCTTCCACCATAGAGGCAGACAGGTTAATGGCAGACAACCATAAAAGCCGTAAAAACAGGAGTAAATCCATTGACTCTGTCTCAGCAGCAGTTATCCTTCATCGTGTTATTAATTAATGGCTTATGTTTAAAAATCTAATATTTCCGATGCAGGCATGGTTGTTATCACAGAAGCGTTGTGTTGGTTGTGGGGAATCACTTCTGAAAGGTAAAAAAGAAGATATTCGTGGACAGATAACTATTACTTGTCGTTGTGGTCGTATTTTTGTCCACAATACTAAGAAAGATACCTATCGCCGAGCCATGTTCGATGAAGTCTAATGAAGATTGTCGCTTTTCTTTTACTATCAATCTTGTTGTTGCTTACGCTTACCACTGGCTTTGTTTATTACAACTCCCATCCGGTTTCTTCTGATAGCTCAGTTAAGAACTTTGTAGTTAACCAAGGTGACGGTATTAAATTAATCAGTCAGCGTTTAGAGTCAGGTGGTTTTGTTCGCAACCAATATGTTTTTTTATTTCATGCTTATCGACTAGGCCTTGCTTCTAAATTGCAGTCCGGTTTGTTTAAGTTGTCTTCCAACCTCTCCAACGGCGATATCGTTGCCAAATTATCTTCTGGTGGTAGTCACGATTACTGGCTGAAAATAATTGGTGGACAGAGAATAGAACAAATTAGCCCAAGGTTTGACTCTTCTTACGAAGGTTATCTGTTTCCCGACAGCTACCTTATTCCTCAGGACTACTCGGTTGAAAATATTTTTTCTGTCATTAATAAAAACTTTGTTGTCAAGTTTACCCAAGCAAAAGCCGGTGCCACTAACACTAGTATGACCGACGCCCAGATTATTACCTTAGCTTCACTAATTGAGCGTGAAGCCCGCACACTTGTTTCTAAAAGGCAAGTTTCTGGGATAATTATTAACCGTCTCAATATTGGGATGCCTCTTCAACTTGACGCCACTGCTCAGTATGCTCGCGATAGTCGCCTCAATACCAAATCTTTCTGGGAGCCTGTCAGTAAAGCCGATCTAAAAATCGTTTCTCCATATAATACTTACCTTAATGCCGGCTTGCCGCCTGGCCCTATTTGCAACCCTGGTTATGATTCTATTTATGCCGCTTTGCACCCAATAGAAAGTGATTACCTTTACTACATTACCGGTAATGACAACCAGATGCACTACGGCAAGACCTTGGATGAACACAATATTAATATTGCTAAATATTTAAGATGAGACAAGCAAAACTTTTAAACCAGCAAGTTCTATATAATAAATGGGGTAAAGCATTTTGTGTTGATACTCTTCAAATGCCAGACGGTGTCACATTTGACTGGGCTTACACTAAAAGTCGTGGCGGAGTCATCATTGTCGCCCTAGACACAGACAAAAACATTATTCTCGTCCGTCAATTTCGATATACTATTCAGGAATTTACCTATGAAAATTGTGCTGGTGGTGTCGAAGAAAAAGAGCTAGATACTAATACTGCCAGTCGAGAACTGTTTGAAGAAACTGGTTATAGGTCAGAAAAATTAATCTCGTTAGGGACATATTATGATCTTCCTAGTGAAACCAATCATTGGTGTCACATATTTCTCGCCCTTGACTGCCAACATATTTCTCAGCCTATTTTAGACAAAGATGTTGAAAAATATTTTGAGATGTCGATTGAAATCAAAAACTTCCTAGAAGTCTACAATAGTTTGGGCACTGACAAATCTTTGGTCAAAAGTTCAGAACATTCATTTGGCATTTTTCTCGCCCATCGTTATCTTACTGTTCACCAGCTCATCTAATACCACCCATCGTCTTTTTTTCTCTTTTATTGACACATCATTTGCCATCATTTTAGCTGACACTGTCCCAGTTCTTGGCGAATATTTATTTATATAAGCAATTTCAAAACCAACCTTTTTACAAACATCGACTGTGTCTTCAAACATCTCTTCAGTTTCCCCGGAGAAGCCAATTATTATGTCTGTGCTAAATCTTACTCCTGGCACCTTGGATTTAATCTTATTAACTAGCTCCAAATATTCTTCTTTAGTATAGGCTCTGTTCATCTTTTTCAATATTTCATTATTGCCCGACTGAAAGGGGAGGTGAATCAATCTATCAATATTTGGATATTTAGCTATAGTCTCGATTAACTCATCTGAGAAGTCCCATGGATTACTGCTTACAAATGACACTTTATCTAGTTTTCTTTTGGCGACCATTTCTAGTAGTTCAGGGAATCTACTCACAATCCTCTTCTTGCCCATATGCACCCACGATTCTTTTTCAAAATCAGACCCGTAGCTATTAACATTCTGTCCTATTAACACAACTTCTTTAAAGCCCGAGTCAATCGCCCTGTCTACTTCTGCCAAGATAGTTGACATTGTCCTTGATACCTCTTTACCCCTAGCTTTTGGAACAATACAAAAAGAACAGTGATTGTTACATCCGGTACTAATCGATATTAATGCCACATTCTTTTTTGCTCTTATTGGTTCCCACACTAGAAACTTGTCTATTTTTGCCCATTCATCAACACCTTTTATTTCCTTTCGGCCGTAGGCCCCGACCACGCAACCAGTCACAATTATTTTTTGTCCAAGTTTACTTTTTACTATATTATCAATCAGCCCCCAAGCCCTGTTTTCTGCCGACTCCCTTACAATACATGTGTTTATTACCACTTCATCTGCCTCTCGCCATTTTTCTGTTTCTTTAAAACCTTTTTCCCAATAATAGGCCTTTATTCTTTCCGAATCAGCTACGTTTTGTGCACAACCAAATGTTTTTATATATACCTGTTTATCTCTTTGCATGAAGAAGCATTTTACCACCCAATACTACTACCATCAAACTACTAGTTAATAGCATCCAAGTTGTTGTTACCGATCCCGCCACTGGTAGGGAGTCTGCCGGTCCTTTGTTTACAGCATCCCAATCAACTGAAGCCGTCCCAATCGTCAATTTAAATTGAATAATAGACTCGCCACTTTTCAAAATTACCTCATGCTCTCCTTCGGTTAATTTTGTTGGTTGATATTGCCATTCACCGTCAGAGCTTGTCGGTATTGTTTCCATTTCGCCATCTATTGAGACATCTACCGCTACGCTTGGTAAGGCTTCACCTGTCAGTCTTGGGTTTGCCGATGTATACCACCAGTGAGAAACCAAGCTGTTAGTTTGGATTGAACCTATCGATTTTAAATTAAAGCCACTTGCCATTATTTTATCTGCGTTAACCAGTTGTACCAAAAACACTATACCTAGTACCATTAACCTAAACATCAGCATAAGCATAAATAAATTTATCAATCCTGCATTTGACAGTCAATAGCGAAGGTGCGATTATTTATTATGGATGAAAAGAAACAAGATCTCTCTCAACAGTACCAAGACATACTTGACCGTTATTCAAAAGAATTAGCCTCTAGCTCCGAAGATGTTTTGGACAAAGTTGCTCCAAGTGCCCGTCAGGAAACCCCAATTATTGACCCGCAGCCATTACTCAATTTACCCCCCTCTACATCACCACCGACCGCTGAGAGTACCATTTCAGTGTCGATTGATTCTCTTAACGATTTTTCTCCAAAGCCTGTTTCTAACAATATTTTCAAGTATCTATTCTTCATTTCCCTATTAATTTTCTTGGGTGTGTTTGGCGGCATAATATACTCCGTTTTCTTTTCTTC
>DDWP01000075.1 GCA_002345725.1 Candidatus Shapirobacteria bacterium UBA2283 | reverse complement strand
ATTCTTTTTCATTTCTTTTTTTCTCCAGTTGGATGAATTAAAAAATGACAGGATGTCATTTTATTTATTCACCCAACCAGTAGGAAATCTAATCTATCCACCGATTGTTAAAGAACATTTTGAACAAAAAGTACATAGCAATTATGTAGCATTGTTCAGGTAAATCATACCAAAAACAAGCCCATTTGTCAACATTATAAGACGTGAATTTACCCTTATTCTCTTTCGCCTTCCATCCAGTGTCTATTTATCTTTACATCAAGTTCGAGGTAGACCTTCTTCCCCGACATTAGTTCTAATTCTTTTCTAGCATTAAAACCAATTTCTCTTATCTTCTTGCCACCACTACCAATAATCATTTTCTTGTATCTATCAGCATTTGTATATATTGATGCCGTTACTACAATTATATTTTTCTTTTCTTTAATACTTTCTACTTCCACCTTAATCGTGTAAGGAACTTCCTCTCTGAGGAATAGATAGGTCTTTTCTCTAATTATTTCTGCTACATATTCACTCGACCCCATTCCCATTAGTGGTCTATCTTTATCTCCGATCGGCCCCAATTCTTCTTTTATTTTCGACTCTCTCATTTCAGGGAGCATTTCAAACACCAAGTTCAATAGCCCTTTTATATTTTTTTGTTTTATTGCACTTACTGAGATTACTTTGTCAAACTCATCTTCGAGGTATCGATAATCAGCCAAATGATCTTTTGGCCCCTGAGCTTTATCAAGTTTGTTGTACACTAGCACCTTTTTTGCTGGTGACTTTCTCACAAAACCAATTACTCTGTTCTCTTCCTCACTTTTCGGTCGAGATATATCTACTAGGCAGATAATTATTTCTTTTCCAGCTACAGACTTCGGTGCTTCATTATTAATTATCTTACCCATCAAATCATCAACTTTATTGATAACTCCTGGAGTATCGGTAAAAACTATTGTTCCCCGTTCGTCAGAAAATACTACCTGACTACTTTTTCTGGTTGTTTGGGGTAGCGGAGAAGTAATTGCTACCTTTTGATTCATTAATGCATTCAATAGTGTCGATTTGCCCGTGTTTGGTCTACCCACCAGCACCACTCTTCCAAATTTTTTGATATTATCCATATATAAGTATTCTACCCTATTTAACAGATAAATTCTTCATCAAAGTCGAGGGAGTCATTAGGGGTGGATTTATAGCATACTATCTGATAGACTGCTAAATATGTCTGAAATTACTACCCCTCAGCTACCTGAAATACCACAAAAAGATCTTGAACCAATCAAGAAAATTCTTCCATTAATTCCTTTAAGGAATTTGGTTCTTTTTCCATCAGTCGAAACTTCTTTATTCTTTGGCCGTAAAGAGTCAATGAACTCACTTTTGCACGCTTACGACAATACCGATAAATTTGTTATCGTTACCGCCCAGCGTAGTTCAAAAGTAGACAACCCCACATTCAAAGATCTCTATAATGTTGGTGTTCTCGCCAAAATAGAGCATGTCCTTCATACTGACGGTAGTTTACACGCCATTGTTAAGGGAATTTCTCGTGTCAATATTACTGCCTTGGTTCAAGTAGAGCCGCACTATGTGGTGGAATACACAGATCTGCCAGTTATTGCCGAGCCATTAACCGACATTCAACAATCAGCTGAGGTCCTTCTTGATAAATTACGTAAAGCCTTTGCCCTTGGTCGACAATTTGATCTTCCGGCCATGATGCAACTCAGTACTGGTGTTAGCAGTAGTGACTTGGCTGATCAAGTTTGTTTTTCTGTTAACGCTAAGTTATCAGAAAAACAGCAGATGCTAGAAACATTAATTGTTTCCCTTCGTCTTCGCGCCGCCTCCGAATATCTAATTAAGGAGATGAAAGTTGCTGAGCTAGAGAGAGCTATTGAAGATAAGACTCAAGAAAAATTTAATGTCGGTATGAAGCGCAATGTTCTTGAGGAACGTAAGCGTCAAATTGAAAAAGAGCTAAAAAAACTTGGTAAAGAAGGTGGCGGTGAAACTAGTGAGCTTGAAAAAAAGCTCAAAAAAGCCCCAATGCCTCCCGAGATCAGAAAAAAAGTTCTTAAAGAGCTTAATCGTCTTGAAGAGATGGGATCTATGGCTCCAGAAGCCAGTTACATCCGTACTTACCTAGAAATAGTTTCTGAACTTCCTTGGGGAAAGTATTCAAAATCTGCCCTAAGTATTCCTCAAGCTGAGAAAGTTCTCGACGATGATCATTATGGTCTTAAAGATGTTAAGGAAAGAATCCTGGAATATTTAGCTGTCTTAAAACTAAAAGGTAAAGAAAGCAAAGACCAGGCTCAGACTGCCAATATCCTTTGTTTCATTGGCCCTCCAGGTGTCGGTAAAACATCTCTCGGTAAATCTATTGCTAAGGCCCTCGGTCGCGAGTTTATAAGAGCTTCTCTTGGTGGTATTCGTGATGAAGCCGAGATTCGTGGTCATCGCCGCACTTATGTTGGTGCTATGCCTGGTCGTATCATTAAAGGCCTAAAAGATGCTAAGTCAATGAATCCAGTTTTCATGCTTGATGAGGTTGACAAGATTGGTGCTGACTATCGCGGTGATCCATCGGCTGCTTTATTAG
>DDWP01000056.1 GCA_002345725.1 Candidatus Shapirobacteria bacterium UBA2283 | reverse complement strand
TTATTTTCTGTCTTTGTCAAAGAAAGTATTAAATAATTTAAAACCGTTTTTGAAACCCATTAAGAAATCAGAGAAACTAGAAACTGGCTTGGCGACCGAGCTAGTAATAAGATGGGTATCATCGAGAATTGAAGTAGTTTTTATAATGGTCTTTTTTAGTTCAATAATCAGGGTAATAATGTAGTAAGTACAGACAGCTACTGAAACAGAAACAACCAGCAGACTGATGACAATAAGTATTTGTATTAAATCCATAAAAAAATTATAGACTATTTGTAGGTCTTTTCAACAACAGTCGTCTTACCACTCTGCGACTTAGACTCAACAATGACGGTACTTTCGGTAGCAACATTGATTGTTTTCTTAAAAGATCCTGACGGATCAACAAGTATCAAATCGTTGTTTACACGAACAGTTGACTCAGGATCAGTAATGCCAGATATCTCTAACTGGGCGCCGTTTAAATCGGGCCAGTTGACTTTTAAAGATGGGGCTCGGTTAAATTTAACGTACTCAAATGATAGATAGGCAATAAACAAAAATATGGAGGCTATAGTTAACACTCTGAATGTATGATGTGGCGTTAGAGATATTTTTGAGTGGGTAACTGGCTTAACCTTGCATGAAGTGGCAAAATCACGCCTAAACAAGGAAAGAACATCCTCACTGTTGAGGCCGAGGAAGTTTGAATAGTCCTTAATGATTAAAGAACAATAAGGTTCATCCGGAAAATCAGCGGCTCTCTCATCTTCAATAGAAGAAAGATATTTTGAATTTATCTTGAGCTTTTTACTAATTTCTTCTATTGATAAACCTTTGTCTTCACGGGCATTTCTAATAATGGTTGAGGCTCGAAACATAATGTTTTATCCTTAAAAATCTCCTGAATCTCCGGATTGTTTATGGGGAATAAGTATTTCTCTAGGCTTAGCTCCGTTAACTGGCCCAACTATATTGGCAGCCTGCAATTCATCTAGAAGCCGAGCGGCACGGGCATAACCAATTTTGAAGTGTCTCTGAAGGTTGGTGGCAGAAGCTTTACCTGTGTCAGCAATAAATTGGACAGCATCATTAAACATCGTGTCTCGCTCAGCACCGTCAACGGAAACAATATTATTGGTTTTAGATCCGGGGATATTGACTGGTTGTTTAACAATTTCATCGTTATACTCGGTAGTTTTCTGTTTTTTGAGAAAGTCAATCAAGCGACCGATCTCTTTGTCGGAAACAAAACAACCTTGAACACGAACAGGCTTGGCTAACTCCGGCGGGGTGTACAACATGTCTCCTCGACCAAGTAATTTCTCAGCACCAGGAGTATCAAGAACAACCCGAGAATCAGTCATAGAGGAGACGGCAAAAGCAATACGAGTAGGAACATTAGCTTTGATTAAGCCAGTGATAACGTTAACTGATGGCCTCTGAGTAGCTAAGACTAAGTGAATACCGACAGCCCGAGCCATTTGAGCAATACGACAAATATTATCCTCGACTTCAGAAGGGGAGAAAAGCATGATCTCGGCAAGTTCGTCGATCACGATAACGATATAAGGCATGGAAGTGAAACCAGCTAGATTGTTATAGCTTTCAATATTTTTGGCTCCAACTTCAGTGAAGGTCTTGTAACGATCTTCCATCTCTTTAACTGCCCACTTTAGAGCAGAAACAACTTTATCTGGTTCAACGATAACTGGCGTTAACAAATGAGGAATACCGTTGTATGGAGTCAACTCAACACGTTTAGGATCAACCATAATTAATCTCAACTCGGCAGGAGAAGCTCTAAAAAGAAGAGTGGATATCCATGAATTAACACAAACTGACTTTCCTGAACCAGTTTGACCAGCAATGAGAACGTGCGGCATCTTAGAAATATCAGCAATTTTAGGAACACCAGCCACGTCTAAGCCCAACGGAACAGTGGTCTTTGATTTGGACTGAGACATGGCGTCAGAAGCCAAGATGGTGCGAATAGGCACGACTTCCAAAGATCGATTAGGGACTTCAATTCCGACAAGAGATTTACCGGGAATAGGGGCTTCTACTCTGATCTGTCCACCGGGAGCAGCCAAAGCCATAGCCAAGTCATTGCTAAGACTAACGATCTTGGCAAGCTTGGTACCCAAGGCAACTTCGAGAGCATACTGAGTAACAGAAGGACTGTTATTGATATCGGCCACCCGGGCAGTAATACCAAAAGACTCGAGTGTTTTTTCAATTGTCTGAGCATTTTTACGAACATCTCCCCTATCGGCCTTGGCCCCAGGAGTGTCATCAAAAATAGAAAGTGGTGGATATTGCCAGATATGACTCTCGTTACTCGACTGTGACGAGTGAAGACTAGTAGATGATGGCAAAGGGGCATTGTTTGATTTGAAAACGGGTGGGATATTGACGACAGCCGGGTCGTCTCTTTCTTTCTCTGGTTTGATATCTAGTTCAGACTGAATATAAACCGGTTGAGTCGATTTAACTTTTTTGTCCTTAGATAATTTAGCAGCTTTACCGACAGTATATTTCTTAATAACCATAAATACAGAAGCCAAGAACTTAAAAATAGAAAGGACATCAGTGTCAAAGAGGACGACAAATCCCACTATAAAAGTAAAGATAAAAATCAATAAGGCGGGAACTTGGCCAAACAAAAATGAAATCTGCTCCCAAAAGAAAAGACCAGCGATTCCTTGTTGGAATAAACTAGTTACAGAAACAAAGATAACCAATGACCCAAGCGAAACGTTAAGCTCTTTTAGAGGAAATTTAAACTTGGAAAAGGAGAAGGCTATTAAGAGAAGTATGAATGGGGTAAAAATTGAACTGAGCCCAAAATATCTAGTTAAAAAAAGATTGTATTGGGTGGGAATTGGGCCAGTCTGAAGAAAAGAAATAACCGACAAGACAGACAAAATAAGAAAGAAGACAAAGAATATCGTCGAGATAGTATCTGGCTTAAGATGGAGGCTAGGAAATAACTTCTTTTTTTTGCGACCACGAGGCATAGATACAGTATAGAGTCTAAAAGTCTAAAAGTCTAAAAGTTGAAATTTAGTAAGATAGACCAAATAACCAACGATGGTGAGAAGGTTGGCTGCAATGGACGCAGGAACCTTCTTCTTTGGCAGCGTCGATAGGTAGACATCGAGTGGTTGCCTTAGTGTCAGTTTTTATCTGTGCCTCACATTCTGGATTCTCACACCAATGTGCTTTAATAAATCCACGAGTTGTCTCCATAACTTTTTTGAAGTCATCATAATTATCGACAGTGAAAGTGTTGTCTTGAGTAAATTTTTTATGTTTCTCAAATAAATTTTGTTGAATTTCTTTTAATAGACTCTCAATTATTTGATTTAACTCAGGAAGTTGAACAGTTTGTTTCTCACCGGTATCGCGGCGACAAATGATAACAGTGTTACTGTCAACATCTCTGTCTCCTATCTCTAAGCGAATTGGAATACCTTTTAGTTCCCATTTATTGAATTTGGCGCCAGCAGTTTCACCCTCTACGGTGTCAAGTTTAACTCGATATGAACTTAATTGAGATATCAATTCTTGGGATTTACTTAAAGCTTTTTGATGATTAGGAATTGGGACAATAACTATTTGAATTGGAGCAATGTTTGGAGGTAAAACAAGACCTTTTTCATCACCGTGAGACATGATCAAACCGCCAATAGAACGAGTGGAAAAACCCCAAGAATTTTGCCAAGGCATGGCCTTCTCACCTTTTTGATCTTGAACTGTCCAGTCAATTGATTTGGAAAAGTTTTGGCCAAGATCGTGGCTAGTGCAGGCCTGCAGAGATTTACCGTTGGGCATTAAGGATTCGAATGTATAAGTCTTTGAACCACCAGCAAATTTTTCGGCGTTGCTCTTGACTCCAATGATGCCGTACATACCCATTAATTCGTTATATGTCTGTTGGTACATCTTGATAGCCCATATGACTTCAGCCATATTTTCTTCAGAAGTTAAGTGAGCACAATGACCTTCTTGCCACAAGAACTCAGAAGTACGTAAAAATAAATAGGTTCTTTTTTCCCAACGGACAACGTTGCACCATTGGTTCATACGGACCGGTAAATCACGCCAGCTACCAAACCATTTTTTGTACATTTCATACATCATCATTTCGGAAGTGGGGCGGACAGCTAATTTTTCAGCGAGCTCTTTGCCACCACCGACGGTGACCACGGCTAGTTCTGGTGAGAAACCTTCGGCGTGTTCTTTTTCTTTTTCAAAATAAGAAATAGGGATAAACAAAGGAAAGTAGGCATTATCGACGCCGTGCTGCTTGATAAGTGGGTCCATGAATTTCTGAATATTCTCCCAGAGGGCATAGCCATAAGGACGGATAACCATACAGCCTTTGACAGGAGCATAGTCGGCCAATTCGGCTTTGAGAACTATATCGTTAAACCATTCAGAAAGATTAGTGTTGAAATCAGCAAGTTGTGTTTTCATATTAGAATAGCTTACCACCAATAATAGACTGTGATTTGTCTGGAGTAACTAAAATACAATCTCCATTTTCATCAGGGACACCCAGGGTAAGAGATTCAGACATAAACGGACCAATTTGACGGGGTGGAAAGTTAACAACACCGAGAACTAATTTATCTTTAAGTTGGTCTTTGGTGTAATGCTTTACGATTTGAACACTGGAATGT
>DDWP01000101.1:2599-7975 GCA_002345725.1 Candidatus Shapirobacteria bacterium UBA2283 | reverse complement strand
AAAGCCCCATGTTTGGGGCTTTCTTTGCTAGCTCCCCCTCGAAGATTCGAACTTCGGACCAATCGCTTACAAGAATTCCTTATATTTCTATAAGGCTCGGACTATATCATATCCCTATAAATAGGGACTCGGGTGCTTAAAGGTGTACTCACCTAGTCTCTGAACCTTCTCCGACGAAGTCGGAGCTCGGCTGCGGGTTGCCATTCCTTTGATTTCTCTTAGGATTAGGTTTCACGGTCCGATGCTCTTGCGAGATACGGACTCCTTTTCAGGACAATTCTCCCGATTTTTCAAACTCGATTACTCGAATAAGCTGCTATTTAACTAACAGGCGAGCGCTCTACCGCTGAGCTAAGGGGGAAGATCTATTTTTTAAAAGAGCTTGAGAATTATAACATTCAATCTAGTTGGTTAAAACACCTCTGATCCAACCTAAGATAAGGCGTAGTTTTGTCGAGCTATAATAACGAATTTTAATAATACCGTATTGATGTATGTTTTTTCTGATTTTTGGACTATTTGGCTTATTTTTGGCAAAATATGTTTTACCAAACTGTAAACAGTTTATTTTCAATAACTTTGACCAATATTCTTTGGCAATGTCTTCATCTAAGTTATCATGTAGCCAAAGGCTACACTTCAAATCTTCTCGCTTGATCTCACAAAACTGCTCAAACCAATCAACCATGAACTTTATTGTTTCTGGATCAGCATTAGTAAACTCAACGGCATGACTAGTCTTTGAGCCTTCACCCTGATAAAAAGTGATACCCGCAATAAACTTATCTCTGACTGTTAAAGCACCCACTTGATTTACACCCTCTTCAAGCAATGCTTTTTCGTTTTGAATTCTTTTCAACTGATTTGACTTGGCTCCCTTAATTGAGGCCAAAGTCTGTCCTCTTCTACGACTTAAATCCAATAGTTTTATCTGACTTGGTGTGAGAATGATATCGCGACAACTTCGAGAGATGGTATCTTTTGATAAACCAGTGACTGCTTTGATCTGATTGTAGGAATATCCTTTCTTACGAAGTGATTTGGCAATTTCTTTTTTCTCTAGCTTACCAGCATAGCCCATGATAAATTATAGAATAACGAAACGCAGTGTACAAGGCTTAGCCTACAATTTAGATTCTCTTTTGTGTATCGAGACAATACGATGATCTTGAATAACGTCGTAACCCAACGCAGACATTCGCTGGACGAACTGATCATACTCTCGACCAACTGAGGTATCTGTATCAGAAATAAGGTAGTCAGAGGTCAGTGTAATACCTTTGTCTACTCTCAAATGATGAATCTCCCCTATTTCGAGAAGACGCATAACTGTTTCGGTAACACACGGGTAAAGCATCTCACCACCCACAACAACTTCTGTGTCGGGAGTGATAACAAAACCCTTCTTGGCGAGCGCTTGAACAAAAATATCTGGGTCTACCTCGCCTTGTCCCAAATGTCCAGGTATTTCAACAAGATTGGGAGCAATAAGGAGCTGTCGTCGGAATGAAGGATCGGTATTGGTTACCAGATCTTGAAAAACTGTCGTCCATTGAAGATATTGCTGATTAGTAGCAATTTTTTGTTTTTGATGAACTAACTCATCTGACTTTCGAGAATTAACAATGTGGGGGATAAAACAGGTAACCTCACCGGGAGAAGATGGCGCCATATTGGCGACAACAGCCTCAGCGAGATGTTGTCGAGCAGCAACAAAACGATCCTTAAAGATTTGACCTTGATTCAAGGGTTTCATTCTCCAGAGCGGGTGAATAGCAACATTTAATCTGGTGATCGGAGTGGGTGACAATATCTCTTTGGAAAAGTTAGAATCGAGATTGGCCATAAAGAGATTATAAAGCAAACGGACTGATAGAGAGTTGAATTGACTAGCTTCTCAAAACGGCATGTCTTTGTTAATATCCCTGGATATCTAAATAATAGAGATTTTTATAAACAATGAGAACAATAGGTGCAAAGACACGGTCGATCGCAGTATGTGAAACCTGCGTAAACATAATAGGTGAAATTACACATGAGCCAGTTACAGCTCAGGTAGTAATGGTCGAGGCTAGAAAACATTCTAATCATGAAATAGTTACCTTGGACAGGCTAACTTGTGAGGGAAAGACAACATATGTCTGTAGAGAAGGACTCCGCCTAAAACCAAACTTATTGCTGTAATAATTGGTAAAATACACGCATGAAACTAATATTAATAAGACATGGTGAAAGTGCGAGAAACAGAGGTTATGAGGTATTAGGAGAGGAAAATAATCTAACGGCAGTAGGTGTAAAACAAGCAATAGAAGTAGGGGCGGAATTGGCACCAAAAAAGATTAGTGCAATATATTGCTCACAAACCCCTCGATGTGAACAAACCATGGATGAAATACTGCGAATTCGAGATGATAGTTTTCCAATACATTTTAGCCGATTGGTAGGACCAAAAATGAAGTCGGAAAATTATGAAAAATTAAAAGCTAGAGTAGAACTTTTCCTCGATGATCTAAAGTATGACCACAGTGAAGAAGATATTGTAGTGGTGATCAGTCATCAAATGGTGATAAGCATGGCATTGTTTTTGACCGAGGGAAAACAAGAGAAACTAGCAAACGGAGAAATAAGAGAGATTATGTTTGGTAACTAATGAAAAGAAATTTTGTCCAAGATCTGGTATTTAAATACAGACTTTATGGACCAAAGTATTTTGTCATATTCTCACTAATTGAAATAAAAAGAATAATATTGAGAACGCTCAAAATCTCTTATTCTCAATATGGTGAGGATAGGTGGATAGCTAACAATATAGGTAAAGACAAGATTAAAGGCTATGTTGATATCGGAGCAAACGAGGCGATCAAGTTTAATAACACCTATTTGTTTTATATAAACGGAGCAAGAGGAGTGGTAATCGAACCAATAAAAGATCTATATGAAGAAATAAAAAAGTGTCGTCCAAAAGATACCTGCCTTAATATAGGACTGGGTGATAAAAGATGTACAAAAAACTTTTATCGTCTAGACCCACACGTCAAGTCGACTTTTTCCAAAAAAGAGGCTGATAAGGCCATTAAAAGTGGCTGTAAACTAGTTGATGTACAGAAAATAGAGATAAAAACATTGCAAGATGTTTTTGGTAAATATATTAAAAAGAATAAAGTTGATTTAATATCGATTGATGCGGAGGGTTATGATTATGAAATCCTTAAGGGGCTGGATTGGAAGAAATACAGGGCGAAAGTTATTATTATCGAAGACAGGAGTAAAGAGATTGACAGCTTTCTGGATAACAATGGATACAAACTGGCTTATAGAAACGAACTTAACTCGATTTATTTAGATTATTCTAAATAATCCTGCAGTTTCTTTCTGCGAGATGGGTGGCGGAGTTTTCGAAGAGCTTTGGCTTCGATCTGACGAATACGTTCACGAGTGACATTGAAAATTTTACCGACTTCTTCGAGTGTTTTTGGAGTCTCCCCCATTAAGCCAAATCTTAAAGATAACACTTTTGACTCACGTTCATCGAGAGACTCGAGGACCTCTTCGATGGATTCACGAAGTAACTCCATGCTGGTTTCTTCATAAGGAGAGAGCTGGGTAGTGTCTTCAATAAAATCACCTAAGAATGAATCTTCATCGTCGCCGACTGGAGTAGCCAGAGAAGTGGTGTCTTGAGAAATACGATAGATCTCCTCGACTTTCTCAACACTGATACCGACTTCTTCGGCAATCTGGGCAATATCTGGCTCATGACCAAGACGTTGGGTAAGAGCGCGAGTGGCCTTGTAGACTTTGTTGATGGTCTCGACCATGTGAACAGGAATACGAATGGTCTTGGCTTGGTCGGCAATAGCACGGGTAATGGCTTGTCGAATCCACCAGGTAGCATAAGTGCTAAACTTGAATCCACGTTTCCAATCGAATTTTTCAACGGCACGCATAAGACCTTGATTACCTTCTTGAACTAAATCGAGGAAGGTAAGACCACGACCGATATATTTTTTGGCAATAGAGACAACTAGACGTAAATTGGCATTGATTAAATTCTTGCGGGCTTCTTCTGATCCGAGCTCAATAGCTTTAGCATACTCAACTTCCAGCTCGAAAGTGAGAAGATCGATCTTGCCGATCTCTTTGAGATACATTCTAACTGAATCAACGGTGTTCTTTTGGGAAAGTAAGGCTAATAATTCGGCACTATTGGCTTTTTCTTTCTTTACATCAATCAGGGCTTGGGATTCAACTTTGTCAAAAACATCAATTCCTTTTTCAAAAAGATAGTCAAAAACTAAATCAAGCTCATCAATATATTTCTCTGGCTCTGGTACCTCCGCCAAAATCTCTTCTTGTGTCAAGTAGTGCAGCTTCTTAGCGGTAGCCACCAAGTTTTGCTTCACCTTCGAAAAGTTTAAGGAAGTTGGCATTGGGTTATATTGTATACGAGAAATGCCGATTAATCTAGGCTTTTGTTGATTGAACTTTTGAAAGTTCGGATAACAGTTGATTATACTCTACTTCTAGCTGTTTTAAGAGAATATCATCGTCAGAATTCTCAGCTTGAGCTATCTTAGTACTTAGGGTAGAAATCCGGTCTTTAAGACTAATGGATTGAAGTTGGGAAATAGTTTTTTTGATCTCTCTTAACCTGGCCTGGGATTCGATATTAAGGTAAGTACCGGATAAGTATAGATTATTGAAAGTCGGTGATAATTCGGGAGATAGAGTATCGGCAAATTTTTTGGGGTCGAACTCGTCTTCAATTTTGGTTAAATTAAGAAAGATATTTTGAAAACGGGGAGTAGAAAAAGAAAATTGAGCAGAAACCTTCTGGGACAAGAGATCAGGCTTTTTTGAAGAGATAACGAGAGTGAGAAGGTATTCTTCAAGACGATCAGTTTTACTAGTCAGGTCATTAAGTCCAACGGGAGTTGGACTCCGACCTGACGGCACAAAATTAGTAGTACTAATTTTGTTTGCCTCTTCGGCAATGGCGGAAGGGTCGGAACCAATTTGAGCAGCTAGTTTGTTGTAATAATCGGAGCGGGTAACTGAATTTTGGATTTTGACTAAAAATGGTAAAACTAAAGAGAGAATTTCTTTTTTGCCACGAATGGTACTAGTGTCGTGACTTTTGATAGCACTATTGATAATAAAGTCCCAAACAGGAAGTGTGTGGTTAAGTTGGTCTTTGAAAAATCCTGGATCGGCACGGACAGCTTCATCAGGATCTTTATACTTATCTCCCAGAGAAATAACATGGATATCAAACCCCATAGAATCAGCTAACTCAATGCTTTTACGAGCTGCATTGTTGCCGGCAAAGTCAGAATCGAGACCTAAAATCAGAGTATCGGTATAACGATGTAAAAG
>DDWP01000101.1:0-2579 GCA_002345725.1 Candidatus Shapirobacteria bacterium UBA2283 | reverse complement strand
TCCGATCTGATAGGGAGAAATTAAATCTATCTCGCCTTCAAAAACAATAACTGAGTTTGATTTTTTGATAGATTCTTTGGTCAGGTTTAGACCATAGAGCATTTGACTTTTGTGATAAAGATCGGTCTCGGGAGAGTTAATATATTTCCCAGTATTCTGATTTTGTGAATGAGGCAATAAACGACCAGAGAAACCTAAAATGCGGTCGCGAAAATCGGCGAGAGGGAAAATTAGACGGTCGAAAAAACGATCATATAGACGATGGCCTTGATAGTTGCTTTTGCCAAAAGTGCCGCTGGCAACCATCTCATCGAGAGTGAAACCTAGCTTAGTTAAATAATTAAAAATTAAATCAGGGTTCTGAGGAGAATAGCCAATTTTGAACAATTTAATTGATTCAAGAGTAATCCCTCGACCAAGGGTGTAATCAAGAGCTGGCTTACCAAGGGGGTGACTGATTAATATAAAATTATAGAATTTGGCGACTTGATAGTTGAGATCTACGAGCCTTTTGCGACGACGTTCGTCTTCGGTGAGCTGGGTGTTTTTGACTAGAACGATTCCAGCCATCTTGGCCAGATCTTCGAGAGCATCTTTGAAATCAATATTGTCGAATTCCTGAACAAAAGTAAAGACATCCCCTGCCTTACCGCAACCAAAACACTTAAAGATTTGTAACTCAGAAGAGACAGTAAAAGAAGGAGTTTTCTCGCCATGAAAAGGACAGCAAGCGATAAAGTGACGACCACGTTTTTTGAGGGGCAGATATTTGCCAATTACCTCAACAATGTCGAGCTTTTTTTTGATTTCCTCGACTTGGGATTGCATGAGCTCATTTTACCATTTAAATCACGCGCTCTCGTTTTCAATCTCCCCCTGCCTGCCGGCAGGCAGGCCTTCCCCCTCTTTGACAAGAGGGGGGGGTAACTAATGTTAAAATTGGCATATGAAACTATTCCTAGCCTCTAGAGTCAGTAACCCGATTTCTATGGAAAGTCTAAAAAGATTTGTGGGTGGTTTTGAAAATAAAAAAATAGCTTATATTCCAACCGCTGCAAACGGTGAAGAAGGTTGGGAGTCGTGGAAAAATGGTGGTACATGGGAAACAATGCATGCCTTGGGAGCAGAAATAAATCTAGTAATTCTGGAAGATTATCGTAATGACTCTGTAATCAAAGTGCTGGAAGAAAATGACATCATATGGTTTGCTGGAGGAATGCCGGGATATTTGATGTATTGGATTAAAAGGTGTGGCATAGATAAAAACATTAAAAAATTACTTGACAAAAGAATAATCTTCATCGGCTCAAGTGCTGGGGCGATGGTAGCAGGACAAAGTTTAGAAATTTCAGAATATGGTTTTACCGACAATGAAATCGGGGCAGGGAGTATTGAACCGATGAAATTAGTAAGTTTTGACATATTTCCACATTATAGCGACGAGTTTTACGACAATATAAAACAACAATACACTGGTAACAAAATTTATCTACTCAAGGACGGCGAACAGATACTCGTTGACGGAGACAAAATAGAAGTGCAAGGTGAGGAAAGGATAATCTAAACGAAAGAGATCAGTAGCCCAAGGGAGAGGCAAACCAAAACTAGAATGGCGAAGAATTCGGTCCAAAAAGAACGGGGTAATTCAAAGCGAATAAGAATCACTAAGAGTGCAGAAACAAAAATAGTGATGTTCCCAGTCAGAGAAATTATCGTCAAAAGAGGAATCGCCCCGGCAACAAGTGTTAAAAGTGGAAAAGCAAAAGATAAGGCAACTGACTTTGACTCGGATAAGCCAAGATCGCGAAAGAAAAGCTCATGAAGAACATGGATAAAGTTTAAAGAAGCTCGGAAAGTGGTGATGATGCCAAAGATAGAAATTACCAGCGCAAAAAATGGAGAATTAACAAGTAAACCAGAAACGGTGTTAACTGAAACCGAAGAGCCTGATAAAGAGACAACTGAATAAGAAAAAAGAAAATAGGTAATAACAACAAGGACGACACCCAAGAAACTGGCCAGAGCCAGAGTCTCATGTTTTTTGGGACGACCGCGACGTAATGTTTCATCTATCTCGGGGACAATGGTCAGACCACTGAGAGCAAAAATGGTCGCACCGTAGAAAAGGAAACTAGGAGATTGAAATATGAAGTATGATTCATGATTTATGAATAGGGCAGAATAAAAAAACAAAACAATTGGAATTAATAAAATAAAAAGTGGGATGAGAATGGAAAAGAAACGATTGATCTTGAATTTAGAAATAATTGCCAAACCGAGTAAGCCAATAAAAACATATGGAGAATAATTGCCAACGACAGGGAATAGTGCTGAGAGAAAACTAGAAAAAAGCTTTTGATAAGCAGTCATGGCTCCAAACGAAAGGAGGATGAGATTTAAAAGAGCCAGATGTTTGAAACGTGGACCGAGATAAATTTCGGCATAACCAGCTAACTGATGGTCACCTTTGGTAGCTGAGACAATATGACAATAAAATAGATTAAGAGCACCACTAACAAAACCTAAAAGAACTAGAAAAATGGCGGCAAACAAAAAATTTGAATGGTAAAAAACATAAG
>DDWP01000089.1 GCA_002345725.1 Candidatus Shapirobacteria bacterium UBA2283 | reverse complement strand
TTGATTAATGCCAAAGGTTCAATTAATCGGTCTTTTTTTAGATGTCGAATAATACTTCTTAGATTATCTACTGGATAAACTTTTATTCCCTCAACCACACAAGCTTCGTTGGCACACAATCTCGGGACAAATATTTCTTTTACCCCCTGCTCTTTGGCCAGTACCGCTAGTAAAAATACTCCTTTAGTGTGGCGTAAACTTCCATCCAAAGATAATTCTCCAAAAAAGTATGTCTTATTTTTTGGTATTTCAACTTCTGACATTGATCCTAATATTCCTATAGCAATTGGTAGATCATAAGCCGATCCTTCTTTGGGTAAATCAGCTGGTGCCAAGTTAACCGTAATTTTGGCTGTGGGAAATTCGATATCAGAATTAATTAATGCCGTCTTTATTCTTTCTTTGGCTTCCTCTGTTGATTTACCACTCATGCCCACAATCCCAAACCCCGGGAAACCTCTCTCAGCTACATTAACTTCGACCTCTACATCCACTGCTTTTAATCCATAATTTGCCACCGTAGCTACTTTAGTTAGCACTAACGTCTCCTAAACGAATATCCCTGTGTTTCCATTATCTTTCTACAATTCTTCATATGCTCATCTCCTCTCTTCACCGTATAATCCTTCCCATCAACTCCATGTAGTACTCCCTTAACAGGTGTTAATTCTGTTCTGGCTCCATCGGGCCAAGATATATCCATTTCCTTACGAAAGTGTCGTCCTTTAATTACTCTTACTTGAATAACTACATCACCCACATAATAAATTTACTCTCATTATTAACAAAATAAAATACCCAAATTAAAACCGAATCTTGTTACAATATATAATGTCTTTTGAACTTGTTTCACCTATGTCTCCGGCAGGGGATCAGCCCCAAGCTATCGACAAACTTGTCACCAATCTTAATGCCGGTATTGGCAAACAAACTCTCTTGGGTGTCACTGGTTCTGGTAAAACTTTTACTATTGCCAATGTCATAGCCAAGACTCAGCTGCCTACCCTCATCATTTCTCACAACAAAACCTTAGCTGGCCAGCTCTATCAAGAATTTAAAGAATTATTCCCCAACAATAAAGTCTCCTACTTTGTGTCTTATTACGATTATTACCAGCCCGAGGCTTATCTTCCCAATAGCGACACCTATATCGCCAAAGAAGTCGAGATCAACGATCTTATTGATAAGCTTCGTCTTGAAGCCACTAGTAATTTATTTTCTGGGTCTGACAATATCGTTATTGCTTCTGTCTCTTGTATCTACAATATCGGCGATCCTACTCAATTTGGCAACAAGACCCTTGATCTAAATCAGGGTGACACTTGGACTCGTCGTAGCCTCTCTGAAGCCTTGGTAAGTCTTTATTACACTCGCTCCGAAATAGAATTCAAGCGTTCTCAGTTTCGCATCCGTGGTGATAGTTTTGAAATCTGGCCTTCATATGCCGATTGGCTTATCTCTCTGGAATTTGACGAACTTGGCAAGATAAAAAGTATTACCCAACGTAACCCATTTTCTAGTACTGAATTTAAATTAGACTCTTATCGCCTTTTTCCTGCCAAACAGTTTGTCACCTCATCTTCCGACCTTAAAGAAATATACGCCAAAATAAAATCAGACTGTGCCGATCGTGTTGAGGCATTTAAGAAAGAAAATAAATTGCTCGAAGCTCATCGACTAGAACAGCGTGTCGATTACGATTTAGAAATGCTCAATGAAGTTGGCTATGTTAACGGTATTGAAAACTATTCCACCTATTTCGAGCCCGACCGTCAAGTTGGCGACCCTCCCTACACTCTTATTGATTATTTTCACCATCTTTGGGGCGATAACTTTTTAACAGTTATCGACGAATCTCACGTCACTGTTCCCCAGATTGGTGGTATGAGTGGTGGTGATCTAGCTCGGAAAACCAACTTAGTTGAATATGGTTTTCGTCTGCCCAGTGCTTATGACAACCGTCCTTTAAAATTCGATGAATTTTATTCTCGTATCCCCAAGGCTATTTATGTCTCCGCCACTCCTTCCAAATTTGAAATTGATGATTCAAAAAATAACATTATTGAACAAATAATTAGACCAACTGGTCTAGTCGACCCTCCGATTACTGTCCGCCCGAGTCACAACCAAATTCCCGATTTAGTTAGAGAAATTGCCGATCGTGTCGCCAAGAAAGAAAGGACTTTAGTAGTCACTGTTACCAAGAGAATGTCTGAAGATCTAGCTCAATTTTTAAGCAAAGATTTTAAAGTTGCCTACCTTCATTCGGATATTGAAACGTTAGAGAGGTCTGAGATTCTCGACAAATTAAGAAACGGTGATTTTGATGTTTTAGTCGGTATCAATTTATTGAGAGAAGGTCTTGATTTACCTGAGGTTTCTTTGGTTGCTATTCTAGATGCCGGTCAGGCCGGTTTTCTCCGTTCTCGTTCGGCTCTTATTCAGATCATGGGCCGAGCTTCACGTAATGTTGGTGGTCAGGTTATTCTTTATGCCGATGAAATTTCTATAGCTATGAAAGAGGCTACAGAAGAGGTCAACCGTCGTCGAAAAATACAACTAGCTTATAATCAAGAGCACGGTATTACTCCGGAGACTATTATTAAATCTATTCGACCCCGGATTATTGAAAATCCCACCAAAGACAAAATTGAAATATCTATTCTTAGTGTCGATCCCGAATCTCTTACTCCATCTCAAAAGAAAAAACATATTAGTAAGCTAAGAGCCGAGATGCGTTCTGCTGCCGCCGACTTAAACTTTGAATTAGCTATTCAAATCCGCGATAAGATAAAACAAGTCGAAATTTCTTAACCTACTTTATTCTTGTTCCTACCATTCCCAAAACATCAACATTAAAACTTGCTTCAAACGTTTCTCCCTTAACAGTAGCTGTTTTACCAGATAATTCAGCAACTTTTACCTCAACTCTTTCTACTGGAGCATTTTCACTTCTAGTTATATGTAGCACGAATCCTTGCCCAGTTTTGATTTCACTACCACGAGTTATATTTTTCATAGACAACTAATATAACATATCCAAAACATATGTCAAACCTAATTATTTAGCGTGTGCTTCGGTCAAATTAAACAAGTGATTCTTCACCCTTCTTATCGCCCTCCATCCATAAGCCAGTAAAACCATTGGTCCAAAGCGGGGGTTAAACATCAATTTGAAATGCCCCCACAACACTTGTGGATAGAAGCTATACAGATACATTTTTCGTATCGCCTCATAATATCTTTCATGAGGAATTGGTGTTTTGACAATCAACTTACTCATATCATGATCATCATAATTATCAGTCAATAGTACTCCTTTATCAATACACTCAACATGATATGGTGTGTAATCAAGCGGTGTACATAGAGTTACCTGCAATGTTCTCGATAGCCCAGAGAGCATTATTTCTTTAACATAATCCACTGTCTCATCAAGCATCTTCTGTGTCTCCCAATAATATCCCACCATTACTGTAATATGTGGGTGCAACCCGTATTTTGTCATCCAGGTAAGACACTGTTTTACATATTCATTTTGATAACCCTTATTCAATCTCTTTAAAGTTTCATTACTTCCCGATTCCAGTCCAATCAACACAAATCTAAAATTTGCTTTAGCCAGAAGCTTAATTGTTTCCTCATCAAGATATTCAAAACGAGTATTAATTCCAAAATAACACCCCATTTTATGTAGTCCTCGATCAATTATTCCCTGAGCAAATTCTCTAGCATCAGACCCGCGATACCACACCCCCGAATCATCAAATATTTCTTTAACTTTATATTTTTTAATCAACATTTCATATTCATCCAAGCTCTTTTGTACTGGCATTTTGGAAAAAGTCATTCCTGGTCCATTGTATCGGCAGAAAGTACATTTACCAAACATACAATCCCGAATTACTGAAGTCGCGTATGTCCCCGGAGTCTGTAAAAAATTTCCATTTTCATAAGCGTAGTTCTTCCATTTCACTAATTTACGATCAACTAAAGGTGCTTGTCCAATTGGCTCAATTTGTCGAAATGCTCCAGTATCACGAATAGTTTTTTTATCTACTCTAATCGTCAATCCTTCTAGCTCAACTGTTTTGCGCCAACTTTTGCTCTTTTTAATCTGTGGCAACAATTTTACTAAAGCAAAGTCAACATGATTGCTCTTAATTATGACATCCGTCGCTGATTTCTCGAGCGTTTCCTCCGGCTTTCTCATCGAGTGATAACCAGTCATTATAAAAATAGTCTTTGGTAATTTTGCCCGTAGTTCATCAATCGTTTTCCAATAGAAATTCATCACCGGGGTAGTACTTTCTAACACCACTACCTCTGGCTTCCATTTAACCAGATCTTTAAACCATTGTTCGTAGCTTTTCAGTTGTGAATTACCGTCATCCCACAGAACTTCATATTTTAGGTCTCTTAGCCATGTAGCTGCTTGGGCGTGGACTACTGGCAGTAGATAAGTTGGTGTTTTAAAAAATTGGACATTGCGATTTTGCGACACCATCGCCTTTTGACCTAACTTGTTAACGATTGGTGGGTAAGAAAAAGCTACTTTCATTTAAAAAAAAGATTCTGAATGGATATTTGAACCGGAAATTCCTTTCTCCCTAAGAATATCGTAGACATCATTAATCATATTACTGTTTCCACAGAGATAACAGACAGTGTCTGTCCTAATTGGATTTTTCTCTAAATAATCAGTCACTCTCTGTCCATCACTAGAGACGCAGCTAATGTAATTTTTATAATCTTTTTTATCATATTCTTCATCCTTAGTCCTTATTCCATGTAACAGTTTATAGTCCAATTTTGGATATGATTTTACTATCGAATGAAACGGTGCAATTCCTGTTCCTGTCGCTACAAATAGATATTTTTTCTTCTCGTCATTAATATTAAAAAGTCCATAAGCTCCATC
>DDWP01000052.1 GCA_002345725.1 Candidatus Shapirobacteria bacterium UBA2283 | reverse complement strand
AGTATAGAGAACTTTACAGCTCCAATTGTCGATACCTCAGCAATTTCTTCAATTGCATCTTTGGTCATACCTTCCGTCTTGATGAACGGTCTAATCGATTCTTTAACTTCGTCAAGCACGCTATCGACTGTCACCACATCTCCAGTTCGAGATGACATCTTTCTTCCAACCAAAGTCACCATTCCCATTGATAAGTGGTGTTCTCTGTCTTTAAACCACTCATCCATCAACTCTATCGCTTTGATTACCACTTGAAAATATCCTGCCTGTTCATTAGCCACTACGTGGATATTTTTATCAAATTCAAATACCTCTCTTTGGGCGTAAGCTAGTCCCAATTCTTTACCTTCATATGTTGGTGTTCCTAGTGCTGTTTCAAATACTCTTTTGTGTAACCCATACTTTTCACCATCAAATACAATTGCTCCTTCACTTTTTTCTAATATAGTTCCGACCAAAGATTCGACAATTTCCTTACCTTTATTGGCTATCTCGCTTTCGAAGAACAATTTGTCAAATCTAGTACCAAATCTTTCATAAAACTCATTATAATAATCAAGGCTCCATTGTCTAGTTAATTGGTAGTCTGGCATTACTGACAATTCTTTTTCATATAGAGATTGATTTAATTTGTCAATTTCGTCCTTATTATCTTCATATTCTGCACAACCAAGTGCATAACCCTTTCCTAGGAAATGTGATTTCTCACCAAAGCTCTCCTTGTCCCAGTCCTTAAAACTCTTGTTGCTTTGTGACAATAGTTTTCGGGTTCCCCAAATTGCTTTAGCCACATGTGGACCAATATCTCCCTGATAGTTAGCTCTAAACACATTAGCTCCCACAAACTCCAAGACTCTAGCTAATGATTCTCCTGTAATTAACGTCCTCATATGTCCAATATGCAGTTCTTTGTGAGTATTAGGATGTGCAAATTCCACCATTATTTTTTTATTCTTTAGGAATTCTCCAACTTTGTTCTTGAATTCAATTTCGTAATTTATCTTTTCTGCACCTTCTTTAAGTACATTTTTCTTGAGGTAGAAGTTGATAAATCCTCCCACCACTTCTACCTTTTCAATTATGTCACTTGGTTTAATTAAGCTCGCAATACCTTTGGCAATTTCATTTGGATTCTTTTTCTCAACTTTAGACAGAATCATTGCCACATTAGTTGAATAATCTCCAAACTGTGTGTTTGCCGGATGGTCTACTGAAAACTCAGATGAGTTATTAGCATCCAGCACTTCAAGTAACATCTTTTTTATCTCTCCAGCAATCCCTGTTTCAACTTTTTTGTTATTCTTTCTCTCTACTTTTATTACTTCAAAATCTTTCTTGCTTTTACTTACAAAACTAATTTCTACTTCCGTATTCTTAGCGTCTAACCACAAGATTTCTGATTCACCACCAAACATCTCTGTTGCCTGCTTTAGAAATTCATTTGCAGCTTTCTTTATTAGGTCATCATTTACCCCCCGAAAACCATCCATTACAAAATAGCCATTTTTCGAGTTTGATGTAAGCTTTGTTCTTTCGCATTGTCGCCAATTCAAAGATCTTGTTGATAAATTTAGCTCATCTCCCCACACTAATTCACCTTCGACTGCTGGTTTGCTTTTTTTACTTCCTATCGGATACCACTTTTCTCCACCTTCAGCAAAAAATAATTTAAAGTCTCCACACACTTTATCCAAATCTTCCCCACCAAACGGAGTCATGTTGGTGATACTAAAAGCATTGTACAAATTAACCATCGGGTTAATACTTGGTATCTGTCCGTTCTCAATTACTCTTTTTAATAATGCAATATGTGCTGGTGTAAAGATATCTGGATCACAACCAAATTTAACGAAACAATCCATATACTTTCTGGCTCGATTGTCGGCAATCAATGATTCAAGTGTAAATTTATTTCTTAAATTATCTTCGGCATCTCTTAAAATTTTTTCTGACTCAGTTTTTGACTTATTGTTATCAAATCCATAGATAATTGGTATTGCTACCACTAAATCAGGAAACTTGTCAAAGACATTCTTATCAATTTTGAATTTCATAATCTTATTATAAATAAAAATCCCGTCTTAGGGTTTAATAATTATTAAGCCGAAGGACGGGACTTTTGTCTCGTGGTACCACCTTGTATTTATACTTTTTTGAGTTTACTCGGTTCTCTCCGATCTTTATTTCTAAAGTAGCTCCACCTTCGCGACAGGCTTCGTAGCATTGACCCATTTTACCACACTTATCTTCTGTAATTTCTCGGTACAAATTCCTCACTAACCACAGTCCTGATTCCCGCTATTGCCGTTTTGACCCCATCTCTCCCTGCCCACTTCCATGACCCACTTGCCAGATCACGGATATCTTTTCGCACCAAGTCAGCTGCGTTTGCCGGATCACCCTGATATATAGTCACAACCCTTTGCATAATCACTTTTTCCCCAGGTGTTAAACCACCCATGTTTTTCACAATTAACTTAACTGGTTCTTTATTCCAATCCTCTTCTTTTATATTTGTATTTTACCCTACTTAGTCCACTTTTGAATCAAATTAATTGCTTTTTCTGACAACATCCTTGCTTTCCCATAAGTCTCTGATTCAGTATAATTTCTAAATTCAGGGGCATTCTTTGATGGTCTGAAATGGACGATATCATCATTTTCGAATGTCAGCCTCAGTCCATCTAGTAAGTCAATATTTTTTATTTTTCCAAATTCCACCTCAATATCATTTTTATATTTTTTCCATTCATCAATTATTTTTAAGCTCAGTTCGGTCGGTGTTCCTTTTATACTTAAGCTATAAGTAAACCTCTGGGGTAGCTCTAATATTAATTCAGCTACAGTTTTATTCATTTTTTTTGCTAAAGCAATTGTCCCTAATATCGGCATTAACGCATCTCTTGTCTTAAGCTCGTCCATAAAAAAACCACCATTCAATTCATATCCCATGACTTTCTTAAAACCCTCTTTTTCAAAATCATCCATCGCCCCTACAATATGAGGTGAACCTACTTTTGTTCTGACCACTTTCTTAAACCAGCCTGTCCG
>DDWP01000006.1 GCA_002345725.1 Candidatus Shapirobacteria bacterium UBA2283 | reverse complement strand
GCAGATACTACTTTGGAGGATATAAAGTTTATGTGGCCGATGGTGATGGTTGAACAGAAAAGATTACCCGACAAATCTAAAAAGTTTCAACCCGCTCCCATGTTGGATGTTGATAAAAGAGCATCTGAGCTTAGAAATCTAGGATACAAAATGTCAAAAATTGCCGATATGATCGCTGAAGAATTTGATTTAGACCTTTATACCTACAAAGAAGCTAGTGAATCGGTAAAACGTCATAAAAAAAGATTAGGTCGCCTTCAAGCTTAAAGGACACGGTATTTTTGGTTTTTGTTTGCGAATATTATTCCCATATTAATTTGGTCTCAACTAAAAATATATAAGTTTTTAGTTGGACACCAATAAAATTTAATTAATATGAAAAATAAAACGAAAATTCAAACAGTTGAGGTAAATATTAATGACTTAATCCCGTCCGAGTACAACCCTCGATACTGGAGTGAAAAAGCCATCTCTGATTTGAAGAAAAGTATTAAAGAAAATGGATTTGTGGTGCCAATATTGGCTAATGGCAATAAATCTCGTTATGGAGTTGTTATTGCTGGACATTTTAGGCTAAAAATAGCCAAAGACTTAGGGTACAAAACTGTCCCTGTAAATTTTATTGACATTGATAATATTGAAAAAGAGAAAAAACTTAACCTTACTTTAAATAAGGTGTCTGGCGATTGGGATTTTGATCTACTCAAGAATTTTGATATTGAAATGTTAATGGATATTGGTTTTGATAATAATGATTTGTCCAAAATTTGGGATGAAAATCTCGATATTGAGGACGATAATTTCGACACCGAAAAAGAGTTGGAGAAAATTAAGATTCCTAAAACACAAGTTGGAGATATTATTCAACTCGGTTCTCATCTATTAATTTGTGGTGATAGTACAAGCCTTGAGGTTGTTCAAAAGCTAACTAAAGAAAAGACAATATCAATGGTCTACTGTGACCCGCCCTACAATATTTCTCTCGACTACAACAAAGGAGTCGGAGGTAAAGGTAAATATGGCGGTAAGACCGATGACAACAAAACTGACTCTGAGTACAAAGAGTTTTTGAAAAAGACAATCCAAAATGCGTTAACTATCTCCAAACCAGATTGTCATATATTTTATTGGAACGATGAAAACCACATTGGCCTAGTTCAGGGATTATTTGCAGAATTGGGAATCGAAAATAAAAGGACTTGTTTGTGGATTAAAAATGGCTTTTCGCCTACTCCAAATGTTGCTTTTAATAAATCGTACGAGGCCTGTATTTATGGAACTATCGGCAAGCCTACAATTTCAGAAAACCCAAAGAACTTAAACGAAATTCTCAATAAAGAGATTGGCTCGGGTAATCGAACTATAGACGACATTTTGGATTTGCTAAATATTTGGTTGGTGAAAAGATTGTCGGGTGGAGATTATGAACATCCTACAGAAAAGAGCCCTACCCTTCATGAAAAGGCGCTAAGGCGTTGCACCAGCGTCGGGGATACCGTTTTAGATTTGTTTGGTGGATCTGGTTCAACATTAATTGCCTGTGAGCAATTAAAACGGAAATGTTTGATGATCGAATACGAGCCGATATTTTGCGATTTAATTATTTCCCGTTACCAAAAACTTACGGGTAAGGAGGTTAAGTATGTCAATTAATAACGGCGACATAATTATTCTTGGTGATCACCTGCTTTTATGCGGTGACTCGACTGATAAGGTAATGGTTGAAAAGTTACTTTCAAATAAAAGTATTCGACTTATTTTGGCAGATGTCCCTTATGGTGTAGCGTACGTGGAAAGTAAAAACGGGTTCTCAGAATCGCAAATTAAGAGAAAAGTAATTGCCAACGATCGGGTTCAAACAGATGAGTCGTATCAATTATTTACTCAACAATGGTTAGAGGTCATCAAACCTCATTTATCCACTAAAAATAGTTACTACATTTTTAACTCCGACAAAATGTTGTTTGCGCTTAAAAAGGCGCTTGATATTTCCGGTTTCAAATTTTGTCAACTTTTAATCTGGATAAAAAACCACTCAGTCATTGGTCGGATGGATTATCTACCCCAACACGAGTTGATCGCTTATGGCTGGTTTGGCACCCACCAATTCTTTAAGAGTAAGGATAAAAGTATTTTGGCTTTTCCCAAACCCAACAAAAGCCCACTACATCCAACCATGAAACCAATATCACTTCTGCGACATTTGATTTTCAATAGTACTCAGATTGGTGATTATGTTTACGACCCTTTTGGTGGTTCAGGATCTACTCTTATCGCCTGTGAGCAAACAAAACGAAAATGCTTGATGGTGGAAATTGATCCTGAGTACTGCCAAACAATTATTGATCGATTTAACAAACTGAAAAAGTATGAAAACAAAAAATGAAAAACAACTGTTAATTGAACAACTAAAAAAGACACCTGTGGTTCAAGTGGCCTGTGAAAAAGTCGGCATTGGTCGAGCCAGTTTTTATCGTTGGAAAAGCGATGATGAAAAGTTTGCGGCCGCAGTTAACGAAGCAATTTCTGATGGTAATGGTTTGGTTAATGATATGGCTGAATCTCAACTTATGAGTGCAATTAGAGATAAGAATTTGACCGCCATTATTTTTTGGTTACGTAACCATCATCCATCATATGCCACGAGAGTAGAAGTAACTGCCAAATTAAAACACGACGATGAGCAATTGTCGCCAGAGCAGGAAGCACTAGTAATGAAGGCACTGAAATTGGCCTCGGTCTTACCAAACACGTTAGAAAATTCAATTGAAGGAGGGAAAGATGATCCAAACATTAAATGAAAGTGAACTCGTCGAGATAAAAAAGAAAAGAAGTGTCCGCAAGGCGTTGGCCAGAAACAGCCACTTCTGGTTTTTTACTATTTATTTTAGCCACTACATTGGCTATCCATTTGCTCCGTTTCATAATGAAATGTTTTCCCTGACCGAAGATACAAATTTAAAATTAGGAATTGTCATCGCCTTTAGGGGGTCAAGCAAATCGACAATAATGAGTTTGTCATATCCAATCTGGGCAATTACTGGAAGTCAACAGAAGAAGTTTGTACTAATTGTAGGTCAAACTCAACAACAGGCCAGGCTTCATCTCACTAATATTAAGAGAGAGTTGGAAACTAACGAATTACTTAAAAAGGATATCGGGCCGTTTCAGGAAGTTAATGACGAATGGGGGTCGACATCAATTGTTTTATCTAATTTTGATGCCAGAATAGCGGTTGCCTCAACGGAACAGAGTATTCGTGGTTTAAGACACGGTCAATATCGACCAGATTTAGTGATCTGCGACGATGTAGAGGACTTAAACAATACTAAAACTAGGGAGAGTCGAGACAAAACTTCTCAATGGCTGACTGGTGAGGTGTTCCCGGTCGGTGATAATTTTACAAAATATATTATCGTCGGAAACTTACTCCATGAGGATTGTTTACTCATGCGACTCAAAGCGATGATAGATAATAAAAAACTTAGCGGTAAATTTATATCTGTTCCACTAGTCGATAAACATGAAACGATCGCGTGGCCAGGAAAGTTCCCAAACATGGAAGCAATTAATAAGTTGAGATCTAGCATTGGGTCTGAATCTTCATGGTATCGAGAATATTTGTTAAAAATAATTTCTGATGCTGATAGGTTGGTTCACCCTGAATGGATAAAATTCTACAATGAAATCGAGAGAGATAAAAAGGATTTCAAACTAATTGGAACTGGCATTGATTTGGCAATTTCTCAAAAAGATTCAGCAGATTATACAAC
>DDWP01000103.1 GCA_002345725.1 Candidatus Shapirobacteria bacterium UBA2283 | reverse complement strand
ATATCTAAGTCAAAAACAATTTCACCTTCAATTTCTTCGTAATAGTTGGTGAAGTGGCCAACCATAGTCAGATCGTCACGGAGTTTTTGTGGTTCGACGTTTAGATCGGGGAGAAATTTTTGAAGATGACTGTATATTAATTTCATAGTTCGTTTGGTTTGTAGGCTAAATTGCCACCCATAAGGGTGCGGATATCGGTAATATTTTTTTGAGCCATGGTCCAGCGGTCAAGACCCATGCCAAAGGCAAAGCCAGAATAGATATTTGGATCGATACCGGCCATTCTTAAAACTTTAGGGTGAATCATGCCACTGCCACCCATTTCAATCCAGCCGGCGTATTTACATAAAACACAGCCTTTACCATGACAACTAAAACATTGCATATCGGGGCCGACTCCCGGTTCAACTTCAGGATAGTATTTACAGCGATAACGGACGACGACTTCGGGTCCATAGAGGGCTTTGAACATTAAGTCCATGGTACCGATTAGATCTTTCATGGTGACATTTTTATCGACGACGACAGCTTGGTATTGGTGAAAAACAAAGTGGTTGCTACGATTGACTTTTTCATTACGGAAAACGCTCCCCGGGAAGGCGGCACGAATGGGAAGGTTTTGGCTTTCTTGTTGAAGTAGATAAGATTCAATAGTTGAAGTTTGGGTTCGGAGTAAATAATCTGGTTCTTGAATGTAGAGGGTGTCTTGCATATCCATAGCGGGATGGTTTTCGGGGACATTGAGACGTTTGAAGTTGTATTCGGCGCTAACTATCTCTGGGCCGTTATAGATGGAAAAGCCTAATTTGCGGAAAACTTCGTTTAGTTGACGTTCGGTGATGGTGATTGGATGTAAATGGCCCACCTTCGCTAAAGCTACGGTGGGCAAGCCTAATTTTTTGTTAGATTGTAGTTTTGTTGATTCAAAATTTTTTGATTTAATTAAATTTTCTAGTTCTTTTTTGAGTTGGTTGAGTTCTTGTCCGTATTCTTTTGGGTTTGGCTGATTTTTGATATCGGAGAAAAGTTGATTTAAGAGGCCTTGTCGGCCGAGAATCTCGATGCGAACAGACTCTAATTCGGCTGCGGTAGTGGCAGAATTTATTTTGTCTAGATACTTTTGTTTGTTTATCATATTTAAAAAGCTCCCTTGCGGGAGCTTTTAATTTTTTAAATTAAATCCCCCGTGCTTTATTTTATAAAGGCGACGATGGATTTGAAAGTAGCATTATCGTTGATAGCAATCTCGGATAACATTTTGCGATTTAATTCAACTTTCTTGGTCTTCATCATATTGATGAAGGCGGAGTAACGGATCTCAAAAGGTTTAAGAGCAGCGTTTAAGCGAATGATCCAGAGTTTACGCATATCACGGCGACGGATACGTCGACCTTCATAAGCATAATTACCAGCATGCATGACAGCTTGGTTGGCTACCTTAAATCTTTTGTGGCGAGTCATCCAAAAACCCTTAGCTTGATCTAGGACTTTTTTGTGACGTTGGTGTCGGACTGTACCTGTTTTTACGCGCATAATTTAGTTTATAAAGTTGTAAATTTATTTAAAACCGAGCATTTGTTTAACCTTAACGGCAAAACGACCGAGAACGTGTTGCTTGCCTTTCAAACGACGAAGTTGTTTTTTGCTTTTGGTACGACGTAAATGTCGGTTAAAAGACGATTGATGAAGTACAATACCGTTTTTGGTAACTTCAAAACGATTACTGACTGATTTTCTGATTCTTAATCTTTTGCTAGGTTTTTTCATTGTCTGTTTTAATTATTTTTTTCTTAGCTATCGGCGAAAGAGTGAAGAGCAATCTCTTGCCCATTAGTCTGGCTTCTCCTTCTGGAGTACCAAGCTCTTTCAGATCGTCACTAAATTTAGATATCAAGCTATATCCAAACTCTTTACGCTGGATCTGGCGACCTTTGAATTTTATACTTAATCGCACTTTATTTCCAGTAGTCAAAAATTTAGTTGATTTTTTGACACAAGTGTCATAATCGTTGTCACTAATAAACGGTGTCATTTGAACCTCTTTGGTCTCTCCACCCTTAGATCCTTTCTTTTCGGATTTTAGTTTCTTGGCTTCTTGGTATTTGAATTTGGTGAATTCAATGAGCTTGACGACCGGAGGTTTGGCAAGAGGAGCAATCTCAACCAAGTCAAGACCAGTCTCTTGAGCCATTTGACGGGCTTCTTGAATGCTGAGAACGCCGATCTGTTTGGCTTCTTCGTCGATGAGACGAACTTCGGTCGCTGAAATGTAATTGTTTATTTTGTAAAACTTTTTGTTTTGATTTTGATTTCTATATGTGGCCATTTTTGTTTTTTTAGTAGAGACGCCCCGACGGGGCGTCTCTACAATATTCAGTTATTTTATCAAATTTAAGGATTTATTGTTAATTTGTTCCTTAATTTTGGTCATAAAATCATTAATGGTCATAGCGCCGAGATCTTGCTCGTCGCGTTGGCGGACAGCAACTGAACTGGATTCTACTTCACGGCCGCCAATTACCAGCATGTAAGGAACTTTCTGCATTTGAGCATCGCGAATTTTGGCTTGCATTTTTTCGGATCGGTCGTCGATTTCAACTCGAATCCCCTCCTCTTTGAGCATATCCATGACTTTGTAGGCAAATTCATGTTGAGCATCGGTAATGGGGATAATTTTGGCCTGGACAGGTGACAGCCAAACTGGGAAGGCACCAGCAAAGTGTTCGATCATGACACCCATGAAACGCTCAAGAGAGCCAGAAATAGCCCGATGGATGACCACAGGTCGTTCTTTTTCTCCTTTTTCATTAATAAAAGAAAGATCGAATCTTTCGGGTAAATTAAAGTCGCATTGGATGGTAGATAATTGCCATTCTCGTTTAATTGCATCTTTAAACATAAAATCTAATTTAGGGCCATAAAAAGCGGCTTCATCCACACCTATCTTGTAAGGAAGTTTCTCTTTTTCAGAAACGTTTTTTAGTGCGGTTTCGGCTTTTTCCCAAACTTCATCAGTACCAAGATATTTGCCAGTGGGGCCACGGACAGAAAGTCTGACCCAATAGCCATCAAGCATACCCATGGTGGTAAAGAATTCTTTGACAATAGATACAATAGTTGAGATTTCATCTTCAAGCTGAGAAACACGGCAAAATAGATGACCATCATCTTGGGTAATTGAACGGACACGAGTTAAGCCCGACAACTCTCCTGTTTTTTCGTCACGGTAAACAGTTGCTGGTTCAAAGTAGCGAACGGGCATGTCACGATAACTGAATTGGTTATCACTAAATATCTGCATGTGGTGAGGACAGTTCATGGGTTTCATAAAGAATTTTTCTTCTTTACCTTGAACTCGAAAGATGTTGTCGCCAAACTTTTCGGCATGTCCGGATTTGATATACAGAGCTTCTTTGGTAATGTGGGGAGTCCAAACACGTTGATATCCTTTGTTTTTGTGAATCTCCCACAGATAATCTTCGATACATTGGCGAATTACCATACCTTTTGGCTGGAGTAGTGGTAGGCCGGCGCCGATTAGATTTGAGAGAGTGAATAGCTTTTGATCCTTGCCGATAACGCGGTGATCTCGTCGTTTGGTCTCTTCGAGTAAGGCAAGATGTTCGTTAAGAGCCTCTTTATTTTCAAAAGCGGTGCCGTAGATGCGGGTAAGCATCTTGTTTTTCTCATCACCGTGCCAGTAGGCGCCAGCAATAGAAAGTAATTTGAAGGCTTTGACTTTGGAGGTATAGCGAACATGAGGGCCGGCGCAGAGGTCGACGAATTCATCACCGGTGGTGTAGATGGTAATGACTTCGTCACGATTGGTAATGGTTTCAAGCCATTCCATTTTGTAGGGATTGTCGGCAAACATTTCTTTGGCTTGTTCAAGAGTTATTTCTTTCCTAACTATAGGTAGATTCTCTTTGACAATTTTTTGCATTTCGGCTTCGATTTTGGAGAAATCTTCTTCTGAAGCTTTAAAATCACCACGAGGTTCGAAGTCCATGTAAAAGCCATCATCGGTAGCTGGACCCATGGCCATATAAAAAGCGTCAGGTCCGTAAAGACGAATCATGGCTTGAGATAAAATGTGTTCGGCTGAATGACGAATGTCGTGTAAATTTTGATTTTCCATAGTGGAATTATAAGTTAAAAAATACTAATTGAGAAAAGTGAAACCGGTAGCCCAAGCGGGGGAAACAAAAATTACCCACGAATGGGCGATGTAGTCGAAAGCCTGACAACTTTTCTTGTCGATGGATGACTTTGGTCTGGATTGTCGATAACTGTAATGACGTTTCTGGGTGTGTCTTCTTCTGTAATATCGTGCAATACGGATGTTTCACCAAAGAGCAGTGAATATTCTTGGGCTGGCTCTCCACTTTCAAGTAGTGACTGTAAAGATTCTACAACGAAGTATCCGGATTCAACACCAGTATCTGTAGGGGTAGCTCTGGTCATTATAACTTCTCCTGAATCTTCTGGATCAGAGATTAGTTGTCCACTATTGTCGAGTGAAAACGATTCTATCAAAACTTTACGTCCAGAGAATTGAGTGTTTAAGATATGTGAAAGCTCTGTAGCTTCGCACTTCTCAGATCTACTTACAACTTCTCTAAATTGTGTTTCCATAAATTTTTTAGTAATAGTTCTGTGAGTCTAAGAGGACTCGAACCT
>DDWP01000064.1 GCA_002345725.1 Candidatus Shapirobacteria bacterium UBA2283 | reverse complement strand
GCCGAATTGGCGGAATTGGTAGACGCGCACGACTCAAAATCGTGTGGCAGCAATGTCATGGGGGTTCGATTCCCTCATTCGGCACAATTTGTTATGATTATTACTGATGGCTAGGGTTAATTTTTATATTGATCAGAGGGGTCGTAGCCCAGTGGGGGATTTTTTAGATAAGAATAAAAATGCTAAAGTCAAAGCGTTTGTAATTTTCAATAACATTGAAGAGTTTGGTTTAACTTCAGTGATCCCTCATCTTAAAAAATTAGCAGGGTTGCCGTTGTGGGAAATAAGATTCTTAGGTAGAGATAGTGTAAGGAGGTGTTGAGTCGCCTTAGTGTGTCGACTCGACATATATATTGTATACGATATAATTAACCTATGAAACTGTTAACTTTTAAAAAGTATTTTAAGCAGAGCTTGAAAGATCCTGAGTTTAAAGAGCTTTGGGAAAAGGCAGATGCCGAGTATCAAATATCTCGACAAATAATTAGAAAACGTTTGGAAAATAAGATGTCGCAACAGGAGTTAGCTAAAAAAGCTAAGACTACTCAAGCGATTGTTTCTCAATTAGAAAACTCGACAATTAATCCGACAGTGGACTTGTTGAAGAGGATATCAGTTGGACTTGGGTCAAAGCTAACCATACAGATTTAACTTAACCTATAATAGGTTATGATTTTTGAGGTGATCCTAGTTGCTCTGAAGTCAACGATTCTTTTAGTTTTGGGGGGAAATTTTTCATTGCTTCGAACATGTTGTGGTGAAGGGCGGCATATTCATCTGGGTGTTGATCTCTCCATAAAACTAAATATTTTTCTGGTTCGGCTCCTAACAATTGCATTATTTGGCAGGTAATATTGAAAATTCCTTCTCCGAAACTTGGTCTTTCAGAGATAAACCTAGCTATTGATTCGGTTACTCTTTGACTTAAATCTGGTTGTGGTGTGAGTGTTTCTGGCATACTTTATATTTAAATTTTAATTACAACTTAATAATAACATGGCGATAAACTTGATAAGTTAGGTAGCGTCCGGTTAATCTGTCAGTGGATCTGCTGAAACGTATATCAGTTGGACTTGGATCAAAGCGAACTATACAGATTTAAGTTGACGTATAATGAATTATGATTTTTGGGATATTGAAATTGGTAGTACTAGTATTGTTTTTGTATTTGGTATGGAGAAATTTGCGTGATGATTACAAAGAAAATGAACTGATAGATTATTCGTGGTTGGCAGTAACGGTGGCATTGGTGAGTGGCCGGTTGAGCTATGGTCTAATAAACTGGGGGGTGTGGAATGAGAGTTTGATTAATTGGTTTTCCTTCTGGAGTAACCCTGGGTTTAATTATGTTGGAGCAGTGGTGGGTCTGATATTGATAACTTGGTGGAACTGCCGTGATAAAGAATGGAAATTGTGGCCTTTTTTGGAGAAGATAACTTGGATAATATATTTAATCTTGTCTTTGCTGATGCTCGGAGAAAGATTGTGGTTTCATGCAGTTGTTTTTGTCATAGCAATGGTGGTTGCTATCCAGATATCTGGTAGGTACCGTGCTTTTGTGTGGTACAAAAGTGGCAAGAGAGGTTTTGTCTTCTTCTTTGTGAACCTACTTGTGGGCCTGATGTTGGCACTTGTTTCTTGGTGGCTTAAAGATGGGCCAATTGTGATAATTATCTATCTGATATTAAGTTTGATTTCTGGAGTTGGATTGGTTATGCTAGCTAATGATGAAAACTGACCAGCAGAAATCGGTGATTACTTTTCCAAGAAATATACTAGAGCCAATAAAGAGATTTTTGGAGGAAGAAGTAGTTAAGTGGAAGAGGGCTGAAAAGAAAATAAAAAAGAACGACCCTTTTGCTGACGATACAAGGACAGTTGGCAATTCGTTAGAAAATGACACTGATGAACAAATTGGTAGATTTGAAGCTGAGGTTAAGGCTGATTTTGTTAAAAAACATTTGGTGCAGTTGAGAAAAGCTCTTACTAAGATAAAACTGGGGAGGTATGGGCTTTGTGATAAATGTGGAAAAATGATTGATACTGAAAGGTTGGCAATTAAACCAGAGATAACTACCTGTATTAATTGTGCCCGTGATCAGGAATAGCGGAATTAGTTTTGGAATCGAGGTCCATTGGATATTTGTAGCAATATTTTTTGTAGCTTTGTTGTGGTGGTACAAAAAAGAGAGGAGCTGGCCATTACTACTAATCATAATTGGTGGGGCTTTGAACTTGTGGGAGAGAATGACTCTTGGTTATGTGAGAGACTACTGGAGAATACCTTGGACAAATATATATAATAATTTTAATGATTGGTTGATATTTGTAGGGGTAATAATCTATATATGGAAGAAGTCAAGATAATCTATGAGGATGATAACTTTATGGTGTTGGATAAACCGGCAGGAATGGTGACTACTAACGAAAATTCAAAACTTAAAATTCAAACATCAAAACTTAAAACTCAAAATTTAGAACAATTGAGTTTGGAAGATTGGGTTAAAAACAATAGAGAAAATAATTTGCCGAGGCAGGGGATTGTTCATCGACTGGACAAGGGGACTTCGGGAATAGTAATTGTGGCTAAGACAGAAGAGAGTCTAATTGACCTAAAACGTCAATTTAAGGAGAGGAAGGTGAAGAAAAGATATATGGCGATGGTTTGTGGTAATTTGCCATTCTCTGGTGAAGTAGATATGCCTATTGCCAGATCAAAATATTCTTTTGGAAGATTCCGAGTCGATGAATCAGGTAAGAGGGCTCAAACTATCTTTCGTTTGGTAGAGAAATATATGATTGAGGGGAAAATGTACTCTTTAGTGGATATTGACCTAAAGACAGGAAGAACACATCAGATAAGAGTGCATTTTAGTTACCTTGGCTGGCCTTTACTAGGTGATAAAACATATGGTGGATTAATGGTCGGTTTGGATAGACCATTTTTGCATGCTTACCAGACAGAAATTAATGGTCAGGTATTTAAATCTGAGTTGGCGCCTGATATAAAATTGATGCTAGAAAAATATGAAACGATTTAAATTGGTATCGTTGTTGTTTGGGTTGATGATGGCAGTGGCTTTATTTTTGGTATTTTTTAATGATTCTGAAAATGGTGATTTTATGGTGGCAACGGCTGATAGTAGTGGATTGTCGATGAAGACTGTTTCAAAACAGAGAGGGATGGTTAATGTGTTTGAGGTGGAGGGTGAGGTGCCGGTGTGGATACCGGGTGGGCTGGGATGGTATCGGAGTGATAAATTATTGAGCATACTTGAACAAGAGAAAAAAACAGATTTGTTGGCGGATGTATTTTTTTATAATTTTGGTTTTGTGCCTAATGTAGTGACAAAGGGGGATACTGTGTGGTGGCGTGATAGAAGTGTAATTTCTAAATTAGGGCTGATTAATTATCTAAAATATGTTTTTAACCATTTTGGTCTAATGACTAAGCAGGAGCTAGTAACTAAGACTTTAATAGAGGATGATGAAAAGCTGGGAAAACTGATACAAAGAGATCTGTCTAATAGCTTGGTGTTGAGGGAGGATTTAAGATTAAATGTTTATAATGTGAGTCAAGGAAATGGCTTGGGGTCATTTATGTCGGGGAGATTGGAGGGAGCTGGTTTGACTGTAATAGGGATTGATTCGGCTGAGAAAGTAATTGATGACCCATGTCTTTTTGTCTCTTCTAAAAGTGGAGATAATTGGTATGGAGTGAAGCTGGCGAAAACTGTATTGCCGTTTTGTGGACAGGCAGTTGACGAGTTGTTGGGAGCCAATGAAGTAGAGATATACTTTGGAGATGGGTTCTCCAAAATGATAAACTACGAAAGTTATTTAGAAAAAAAATAAAAATAAATGTCAGGTCATTCGAAGTGGGCAAATATTAAGAACAGGAAGGGGGCTCAGGATAAAAAGAGGAGTGTGGCATTTACTAAAGCCTCAAAAGATATCTTGACTGCGCTGAGAAATGGTGGAGGATCTGGCCTGAAGGATGCGATTGATAAGGCCAAGGCGGTAAACATGCCAAAGGAGAATGTTGACCGTTTGTTAGCTAGATTTGAATCAAGAAAAGGTAATCTGATTAATTGTATTTTAGAAGGCTTTGGGCCACATGGTGTACCGGTGATGGTGGAGATTGAAACTGATAATAAAAACCGAATCTTAGGTGAAATAAGACTTATATTTAAGAACTCTGGTGGAAGTTTGGGTGAAGAAGGAAGTGTGGCATACTTTTTTGATAGAGTCGGCGAGATTGTTGTGTCGGAACTAGATGAAGCGGTACAACTGACCTTGATAGATGCGGGGGCTAAAGATTTTGATGGAAATTCTGTGTTGACTGAGGTAGTTGATCTGAAGAGGGTGGAGGAAGAAATAAAAAAAATTGGTTTGGTGGTGGAGGAAAGCGGTATCGTAATGAGGGTAAAGTCACCAATATTGCTTGATAGCGAAAGTGACTTGAATGATGTTGTCGAATTGGTGGAGTGCTTGGAGGAAAATGATGATGTGGTTAATGTTTTTGCGGGTTTTGACTATCATGAATAAAAGATTTCGTTATATGGTGGCTTCGTTATTTTCGGCATTAGGGTTTTTCTTTTTTATCTCTTTGCCGTATGAGTCGAGGTATTTTGGACTGATGGTGGGAATTGTCTTGGTGGTTTTTTGTTTTTGGTTTGGCCTTGGAGTGATATTTGAGAAAAGTCTTTATCTAAGGATAATGACGGTATTGTTGCCGATTTGTTTTTTTATTGGTTTTGGAATGTTTGTGGCTTTGTTGCCATATGGGTTGGTGTGGTGGTTGATTTCGAGCGTGATATTTGGATTTGTGCTGTATGTAATGTTTCTGGTGGAAAATGTATTCATGGTGGCAATTGGCTTTAGAACAGTGCCTCTATACCGGGCCGCTTATACAGTTTCGCTGATAGTCTTGTTGCTGTCGTCGTTTTTTATGTTTGACAGCTTGTTGTCGTTTAGGTTGGCTTATTATTGGAACGGACTGTGGGTGTTCCTGATCTCTTTGGCGGTGTTTGCTTACCAGTTCTGGGCAATTGCTATTGAGCTTCCTGACGATGGAGCTGAAAAAAATATGAAGTCTTACATAATAATTCCTTCGGTTCTAATGTCGCAGTTGGCGATATTGTTTTCTTTCTGGCCAGTAGGAATATTTAAAGGTTCTGTTTACTTGGTGTCGGTGGTTTATATCATGAGTGGGTTGATACAGGCAGATATCCGAGATCGTCTGTTTAAAGCGGTATGGTTGATGTATTCATGGGTGGCGGTGGCAATATCTTTGGCTATATTGATGATAACGAAGTGGGGGTAGAAAATTAATAATTAATAATTAATAATTAAAAACATGGGACTTACAATTGAAAGAGCAGGCATAAATGAAAAAACTTTATTGGGACGAGATTTATTAGCAATACAAGCACAGGAAAATCTGTTTGAAGTGGTCCGTAAACCTTTTGAAGACTTTGAATTAAGCCCTATTGCTAAAGATATGTTGAATCAAATGGCTCATATTAAATGGTATGGTTCTGAAGATGTCGATATGCTGGGGGCGGTTGGTAGCGGTGAGGACGGGGTAATGGCAGCTAATTACAATTCATATGTGTATACATCGCCTGATGCATTGGATACTAAATACAAGGTTATGGGTGTGGATACTTTATACACAAATAGATTTGTTGCTGTGCGTTACGAAAAAGATGGGTCGCAACGACGATTATATTGTTCATATCGACGTTTAAAACCAGAATCGGCAATGATTATCCCAGATTTAGATAAAAAATTGCTACCTACGGGGGACCATACCAATGTGGTAATGATAGAAGCTCACTTTGATGCTACAGGAAAACTAGATGGAGATCCAATTGTACTCCATGACTTTTCGAATCATCCATTGGATCCGGTGAAGAGTGTAACTGATTATGATGGAAGAATAGTGCATTACAATATCGCTGAATGGTTTTCTGGTGTAGGTTACGATGAATTTGATAAATATGGTAGTGGCAACTTTGAGGCACTTAAGCGTGGCTTTAATAAAGGTTATTTGGAAAGAAGTTTTGGATTGGTGGCTTTGAATCCAGCAAGATTGAGTTATATGTTGAGTGGTGAAAATTATGCAGATTATGGTTTAGTAATCGGGGATTTGTTGGGAAATATTAACGGAGCGGTAAAAACAGGCGGTAACGATACCTTTTGGGGTGGATGTGGATTCACTCCAAAGGAGTTAGAAGGTAAATTGGAAAAATATTTTGATCCGAATTGGATACATACAGAAAAATTTCCAGATGCAGTGTTTGGAATGTTAGAAGAATATTTAATGAGTCAGATCGACTATTCTGCGGAAGCAGTTCACGCAGTTTTACCAATAATTTCTTGGGCTTTTATACAAAACAAAGAAAAGACATTGGGTCTTTTAACTGATTTGTACGATAATAGACGACGCAGTAAAGTCTTTGGAAACTTGGTTAAGGAGGCATCTATTAGATTTATGGAGCGGGGAGGCAGTTTGGGGGCGGAAGAGTTGGGAAAAGTTAAAGGGCTACTAGGTTCTGAATTATCTAATAATAAATTAGATCTATTAGCTAGAGGTGGTAAATAGTATTATGCCTGTTTTTAGGTATAATATGTACTTTTGTGCGTAAAAGTGGTAGGGGAGGGGCGAGAGTGGGTTTTCTTGAGTGGTCGGGCTTGGGTAAATCTGAATTCATGATGAAAAGACAGCTAAATGGAGCCAGCTCTGAACCTAAAAACAATATATTTGAAGCTAAATTAACGAATTGGCACAAAAAAATTTTATTGCCATGCCAGAAACAGGGGAGGAGAGTAGCCTATAATATTTAGTCCTATAATATTAATTAATTTTTCACATTATATCCTATAATTTTCACGCAATGATGATACACAATGATATAGTCTGTGTGGAAAACTGGGGAATCGATAAGTATATCAGACTGTATGCCTGGAGTAGGGATAAGAGGAGTGGATAGAGTCAATTTACAATTTATAATTTACAATTTTTAATTATATTTGACCTTTTAATGCCGGATGATTGCTTATTAATAGTTATTAGTCCTCTACCAGAGGGGAGGTGGATTATACATAGTCGCACAATGTATCTTTTGCGACTATTGAACCTGGGAGAGGGAGGGGGGGAGGAGGGAAAAAAATAAAA
>DDWP01000061.1:4123-4567 GCA_002345725.1 Candidatus Shapirobacteria bacterium UBA2283 | reverse complement strand
TGATTGTGTCAACTTTATTAGGGGGGAAGGTGGCTTTCGGAACATTGCTAGTCGGTTTGATCCTGGTTCTTATCGGTAATTTTGGGATCAAAGTAGATTGGAATGTTCTAGCCCAGGAAGTTGGACTAGTCCAACCTACAACATCTTCATCCAAAACGAGCTTGTTGCCGCAAGGTGACGGTACCCTGTATTCTGGGGTATATGGCGCGTTATCAGGATGGGGGACGTTGGGGACGACCAGCACTCCGGAAGGGGCGATAGAGCTAGCTGAAGCCTATGCCGAGAAAACTCGCGGCTGGTATAAAGCTGGTAATGTCGTGCCGGTGGTCAATATCCGCTTTAACAAAAGTGAACGGGATATTGACGCCGTAATTGCTGGTTGTATCGGCAAGTGTATTGTCCTGGTGGACATCACACCAAACCAAGATGTGAGCTACCTCATTG
>DDWP01000061.1:0-3924 GCA_002345725.1 Candidatus Shapirobacteria bacterium UBA2283 | reverse complement strand
ATTCCTATAACGAGGGTAAAGTCCTCGTTATACCCATCTTTGACGGGCACTGTTCTGGAACTCCGTGTGCTCAGACAAAGTTTGACGCAACTCGTCGAACTCTGGATTTTTATCCCGGCGCGAAAGCGGTTGGGATCATGGAGTTTCTTTCCCGGTGGGGTTGTGGTTCCGTTTATGGGGACTGTGGCTTCACGGATGAGCAATATTACAACGAGTTCAAGCCGTTGTTATATATTGCGCAGTAATGCCAAGTACCAAATGAATTTTCAGCCTGAATTTTGGGCTGTTAACTTAAAAGTCTGCTATTGTGTAGCAGCAGGGTGTTTTGAATGGTGCTTGTTGGAATGTTTTTGAGCATCAGCCCGGTAATACCCAATCATGGGATAATACAAAGATAGGAGAGAAAAAGTTATGTTAGAAAATGTTGGCAACTTCCTGTCCAACTATTGGATTTTGATTGTGGCGGTAATTATCATTTTACTTGCCATGAACTCCGATAGGATTCGCGAAATGGGTCATGCCATTATCGAGTCGCCGATTCTCGGCACGATTTCGGTGATTTTGGATGCCCCTTCTCGCGGTGTGGCTTTGGCGATCACGACCGTGATGATTGTGGTGGTTGTGGTAGTCCTACTGTTCTTCCTGAACTGGTTTTTTACTCAGGTGGTCACAGTTGGTCTGCCCAGCTTCAACGACGTCGTTTGGTTTTGGGAAGCCTACCAGCCCGTCAACAAATAGTGTGTGTTTCTGCACATACCTGCAACTCTGGCCTGCCCCTATAAGGGGCAGGCCTGTAGTAGTTGTGGGTGTGTGTAGTAGATATATCAGTTTGTATCATTTAATGATACAATGTCTGATACTGATGAGCCGGAATAACGGCGAAATCTATAAATTAAAAATTAAATAAAATAATGTCTGGTAATAACAAAACCGGTCTTGTAATATTTGGTAGTAGAGGGCCAGAAGCTCAGACGGATATTGTGTTGGCTCATAACAAGGACGGCACAGCAGCAGTTTTAAGAGTGCCAGAGAAGCCAACGGTTAGGGGAGTTATAAAAACAGCCATCACTACTGATGGTTTTATTAATTTTAACCGAAGAGTGTCGGAGGTTAGGGCGGAGAGGAAGAGGATGAAACTTCAAGAGGAAGATGAAAAGAGATTAAAAAAAGAATCTAGTCCACTTTATCAGGCTGGTCAGGGTTTTGCCGCTGTACTTGTAGATAAAATTGTGGGTTCGACACCTTCTGGGAGGGCGGCATTGGATGGTGGAGCATCGGCTCATCAAGCAACTGGTGCAGCTGCAGCAGATATCCTTGGAGTTTTGGTGCGAAATGCAGTTAAAAAAAAGGTAAAAAGATAATAAATTTTATTAATTAATGTTTAATAAATAAAAAGATGGGAAGGTTATATACATTTGGAAAAGAAGGACTTAATGGTGACCAATTGTTGGCCGTCATTAGAACTGGTAGCGGAAGTTCTGGTTTCCAAATGATTGGTAGTAGACATGTTGATGTGGTTGATGCTGGGGAGAGTGGACCATCTAGTTTTGCTATTGTGGGTCAGAAAAGAGAGGATGTGGATATGGTGCCGTCAACTAGAAAGACAGATTTTAAATTGATGGGAGAAAGTAAAAAGAAGAGTAGGATGCCAGGGTTGGTGAGTTCCGCTGTCAAAGCGGTAGCTTTTGATTTATTGTCGACTCAAGCAGGTGAGGAAGAAACTGTTTTGGATAAAATGCAGAGGAAATGGTTTCTTGGTGGCGTTAACAAAGTGTATAAGTCGGCCGGATCTAAGGACGTTATTAAGATGCCAACCTTTGAAACTTTTAACTATCTTGCAAAAAAGGTTCAAAAAGGTGTGGTGGAAGTGGGAACATTAAACCCAGGGGGGGAAGTCATATTAAGTAGATATGACATGAATAGATCAATTGCAGCGGATGCAGAAAATAAGTTGGATTTGTTACTAAGTTTACCGACAGATCTTGGAATTGAAGCTCCTCTGAGTCAAGCGGAACAAGAAAAGGCCTCACAATTGGCATTGACGTGGCTTGAAAAAGGTGAAGCAGCAGCTCACGAAAGTCTAAGAGTGGACCTGTTAGCGAGGATGCAAGATTTATCTTTGGCAGAGATGAAGATGAAGTTTGGTGCAGATTATCAAAGAATTCATACCATGGTCCACAAAATACGTAATTCAGTACCGAACGGTTCAATTGTGGTTGATAGTTTAACTGGTTGGGCTTTTCCTGATTATAAAGAAAAGTTTTCTCAATTTATAGCGGTACAAAATGCTCCGATGACTGATTCACCATTAGAGGTTCCTGTAGCAAAGTCGGCAGCTTACAAGATTGGTCCTAAGGGAATTACATATACGATTAACGCTGATGATACTGACCAATTTGGTGACCATGTTGTTGAACCGCGTTCTTTTACTTTGGGATGGGAAAATGTGATTTTGCCTGATGAGCTAGATGCACACGGAGATGCTCCAAGGGATGGCTATGTCGCCCAAGTTAAGCCAGCACCTTTTGCAGTAACTGTATCTAAAAAACTACCAAATTGGGCTAAACCGTTTGTTGGTGGATCTAAATTAAACGATTTGGTAGGGATGATTGTTTTTAAGCCTGCTGGGGGGGATGTTAACAGGGGGCAGATAGAAATTCCGCCAATTTTGTGTAGATCACCTAAAAGAGTTTTACAAGAGTTAGGTCAAATAAAAATGGCTATGGATTCTTTAGCAGAAATTGAAGAGGTAGCGGCGACAGTAATAGGAACACCGGATAGCCGAGAGGGAGTAATGATTCGACCGAAAATGGTAATGGAAGAAGCAAGAAAGTTGGAAGCAGGAGCCGTTATTCCGATTTTTGTAGAAGAAGTGGTTGAGAGAGGTAGACGTTATAAGAAGGCTGAGATAGCTTTGTCTAGTGTAACTAACACGAATCAAAAAAAAGTGCTGGAAAGAGTGATGAGGGAGGAAAGAGAAGCTGCTTTAGCCATAAAAGATCAGATCAAAAAAAGGCAAGCTGTGCTGGGTGATAGTTCTCTTTTTCAGGATGTGGTAGCGAGACATAGCAAACAAAAAAGTTAATCGTTCTCATATTTCATGAATGAACGTAGCAAGCTAAAAAATAAGTCTTTACTGCCGGTTAAATGGCAAGAGAGGAGTCAGGGTGAGGTATTGGTTTTAAATCCGGAGGAGACTCAAAGACTTATTGGTTTAGTTGAAAAGACAAGTTTTAATTGGCTTGGATATAGAGAGGCGGATTTTTTTGGAGTTTGTAGATATAGTGGTGTGGAAGAAGGTGTCTTAAGTAGTCGGATTACTGGTACTTGGGCTAATGGACAGATAGATGGCATGTTGGCGATGTCTTCTGCTGTTCAAGAGACAACTGGCTGTCCATCATATATTGGATTTTCGATATTGACTAGTGTAAGACAATTTCCAATGAGNNNCAAGTGATTGGGATGTTGGCAGATGGGTGGTCTGGGGTAGTTGGACCGATGGCCAATATGCTAGATTCTTTGATGGATCGTCGAGTAGCGGCTTCGATGGCGGCTACAGGGTGTGACTCCTCGACTTTAAGGATGCATTTTATGGAAATAGAAGCTTTATCTGATTTAGAACAGGTTAAATTTAACGTTGATATGGATCTGTGCTGGCAACGTCGTGGCTGGAAAAGCGAGAGGCCAAGTAAATTACAAACGCCGGTGTTACGTATGGGTAATAATCGTCGTCAGCTTCGATTAGTGGGATAACCGTGTTATAATCGTTGGATTAAAAATTTATATTTTAAAAAATAGTTTTGGGTTAATTTATACCCCAAATTAGGCAATAAAAACTATGGCAAAAGAAATCAAAAAGACAGTCAATAGGACTGGTAAAAAGTTAGTAGCAAAAGCATTGGTAGTTAAGGCAAGGACTCAGAG
>DDWP01000105.1 GCA_002345725.1 Candidatus Shapirobacteria bacterium UBA2283 | reverse complement strand
AGACTGCGAAGATTGTGATCGGTCGATGATTGAGTGCCTTTGTCCATACGGATAGAGATCATTCCCAACGGCCGAGTAATCAACCAAAGTGCACGATAAAATCGGTGACTAATAAGAATATGTATTTTGCGATTGGTCCGGAGGGCGAGGAGCGAAAAAATCAGAGGCACGTCGAGAATACTTTGATGATTGGCAGTAAAGATATAATTTTTACTAGGGGAAATATTTTCTAGCCCCGAGACAGACACATTAAAATAGTTGATGATCAGTGGATAGAGGGGAGATAATATTTTCTGAAACGACATAGAACTAGAGGAATTTTACACTCTTCAGGCCCATATAGGTCATCAACAAAAGTATGGCGACGGCGATGTAGAAAGAAAAGTGACTAGGGTCAGCCAGAACTTTCATCAAAGGAGTATTCTGGGCAAAGATAAGATGAAATAAAACAGAGATGGGTAGGGTCAACCAAAGCCAAGAGCTGAGGGGAACGGATAATTTGAAAATGGAAAATAATTTGGTTAAAAGTGGAGCCAGAAGAAAAATTCCGATATAGGAGATGACGGTGTCAAAAATAGCAAAAGGACCGACTTTGAACTGACGTAAAAAAACTAAGTAATCCATATTAATAGTATAGAGACAAATTTTAAACTTTTGGAGATAAAGATTTTAAGACTAAATCAATTAAGAAAACCTGATTTTGTCTTAATAATGGCAACTGATCGACGGCAAAGAAACCGTACTCTGTGACTTCGTGAGTGGGAGTAAATTCGCCACCAATTAATACACCGGTATAGCAAAGATCGAGTCGGGCGAATTCTCGATCGGTCCTTGTCTTAACCGATTCATCGACACTAACAACTAACCCTGACTCCTCTAGTATCTCTCTCTCGAGACCTTCACGAGGATGCTCACCTGATTTTAGATAACCACCGGGTAAGCTCCAAGAATGGGAACGGTAAGTGTGTTTGAATAAAAGAATTTTGTTGTCACTATCGAGAATCACTCCAGTGACTCCAACCAAGAACCTATCTTGAGTCAAGTTCATAATAGAAAGTTGAAGGTTTTTTGGCAAATGAAGAGCTTTATAGATCTTGGCCAATAAAGATTTCATAGAGCGTTTGGATCGGTCGGGATAATGACGGTGTCAGGATTTTTCTGCTTCTCATTTTCTAGCTCAAGCTGATGAACTCTCTTAGTTAACTCGAGGACTTCTTGCTTTTCTTTCTTTAATTCATTGTCTTTACTCCTAAGTGCTAGGGCAGTGGAGACAGAACTGATTAGGTGGAATAAATAAGATAAAACTATGCCAAAAAGAATAGACCCAATGATGACATAAAATAAGGGAACATTGGCTACAACAAAAGACCCAAAGTTAACTGATACGGGCATGGAATTGAAGCCAGAAATATAAACCAAAGCTGAGCTAGTGACAAGAACCACGATCAGATTTAACATAATCATTTAATTATACCAAGACCGAGAAGGCCAGTAATAATAAGATAGGCAGCAATAATATAATTGATTAATTTTGGAAATAGTAAAATTAAAATTCCAAAAACTAGGGCTGATAAAGGACTTAAAGAAGCAAAAGAAATATTCATATTTTTATGACTCCTGTTGTTCGCCAGAGGAAATACGTAAGAGCTTAACGATACCCCAAGCTAATAAAATGTAAACGAGAATGGCAACTATGGTTGACGGCTCCAAAACTGAACCTGAAGCAGAGGCTTGACGAAAAATACCTTGAAAAGGTAGAACAAATATTCCGGTAATACCGTAGACTAAACGGACAAAACCACTAAGGGTGCTGGCTCCAGTGAGTTGGAGAACTAATCGAATGGCCAAGAGGACTTCCACTAATCCAAAGAAAAAATAAATTAGATATTCGGTGGTCTCTTTGTTGGTAGCACCGACACGGACGGGGGTGCTAACAACTTCTGGAGTAACAATTATTTCTTTCATATATTTTTGATATCTTTAACAGCGTTTTTGGTAATGCCTTCTAACTTGGTAGCCTTGTCGACAATCAATGCTTTTTTGCTATTTACATCATCTTTAACATTTGAGACAACTTTAGCAACTTTGTCCTGATTTTTCTTATCGGACATAATCATGGCGCCAGCGACAGCGACACCAGCAACAACTGCCCCAGCAACAGCAGCGACAACGGGATTAATAGCACTATCGTTAACTTGAGTTTTTAAATTTTTATCTGTCATATATTTTTATAAATTTTTAACTATTGGCGACGTAATTTACGACCAATAAAGATGACCATAATCGAGCCAATAACGGCAACAATTAAGCTTTCGACATTAAATCCAGTAACTCCGGATTGACCAATTAGGCCCATGAGAAAACCACCGACGATAGAGCCAACGATACCTAAAACGATATCGTAAACTGTGCCCTGGTGCTGATCGGTCTTCATAATAAGCGAAGCGATCCAGCCGGCGAAAGCTCCAAAGACGATCCAAAGTATAATATTCATATTTTTTATCTCCTATTTAATTATTAAAAGTTACGGTGTTTGTTGAACATTAACGTCAACTTCGCCAGGCATGTTGATGACTGGGGCGGGAACATTGATTTGGGGAGTACCCATTTGTCTTAAGGCAGGAATGCCAAAGTAAACAAAGATGATACCGACAATGACTAAAGCGAAAATAACAAAGAATGCTCCGTAAGCATTGTTGTCTTGGGAGGGGGGACTATTGATAATAGTAGCCATATGCTGAATTATTTAAACTGGTAACAGTAGTTAACTATATCTTTGGTTTCTTGACGACTATCTCATCGGGCAAAAAGGCCACTAAAGCTCTTTCTACCAAATTGGTAAGAGTGGTGTTCTCCACCAAAGCTTGAGCTTTGGCATGAGTCACTATCGAGTGATTTATAAACAGAGTGGTTCTTTGCTTTTGAATAACAGTAGACATAGTTGAACTACTTAGTAGTCTACATATACTTCAAGTAATACACAGTAATGCTACAGGTGGTGTGGGTGTAAGCTGGCTTACATTAAAGAGACGAGGGAAATTACGACTGGAGAGGAACAGAATTTATCTCGGCGGCTAATTTATCTAAATCTTCAAACAGAATAGCATGGTCAACATATTTGATAAGTCCGGCTTTTTCAAGCTTGAAAAGCTCGATACTGGCAGTCTCCCGGGCTACACCAACAAGGGTGGCGATATCAGCTTGAGTAAAACGGTGATTAACGATAATACCTTTTTTGTGAACTTGACCAAAATGTTTGGCAATATAAATTAAAATAGAAATTACTCGACGGTAAGCATCACTAAAAACTAGATGTTCGACTCGAGTGAGAGTCTCGGCATAGTCTTCTAACAATTCGCTCATCAGAGCAAAGAGAAGAGCAGGCTTGTCTTTAATAAAATTAACGACTTGCTCACGAGGAGCGCGGCCAACTTCGACAGCAGTTAAAGCTTCAAAGAAATAGACATTAGGAGTACCATTGATAGCCCAGACCATAGGAAAGTAAGATATAGGATTAAGAATATGAAGGGATAATTCGTTACCAGCAGGAGAAATAGTATACTGACGGACATAGCCTTTGGTGAGACAAAAAATTCCTTGAGGATCATCGTCGGCACGAATTAGCATCTCGCCTTTTTTGTAGTTACGGGTAACAAATTGTTCGTAGAAAGTTTCGAATTCTTTGGTTTTGTCAGAACTTATGTGGATGTTTGGTGGATTGATATGTTAATTATACTCGGATGATAGGACTTAAGCAATTTTTTTTGATTTTAGGTTAATTTATTGGTGTAGATAATAATGTCCAAAAGTCACAAAAAGGACTGTGTCGATATAATTTGTATAACAAACTAGATGAGTGATGTTTGGTGTTGGCTGCTAATGGCTGAAGAAATAGTTTTGGAGAGATAAAACCATTTTTGAATTTTGTCTTGATAAGTTTCATAGGAAATATAATTTAGTATGAGTTTAACTGTCTAACAATTCAGTAATGTGGCACGAATCGTTTATGTAATCCCCATTGCAATATATATGTGGTGCCCGAGAATTACAGAAAAAATACGTAGGGTATAATGGGAATAGATCGATGAAGATTCCGTATATAGTATTTGTAGGGACATACCCACCAAGAGAATGTGGAATAGCGACTTTTACTCAAGATCTATTGAATTCATCTAAATCTATTTTGAATGGAGGTATTGAATGTAAAGTTGCGGCTATGAATGTGTCCCCACTAGACAAACACGTGTATCCAGTCGAAGTTGGGTGGGAAATAGACCAGAACAATAAAAAACAACATATAGATTTGGCAAAAAAGTTAAATTCAGATGACCGATGTATTGGGCTTATTGTAGAACATGAATATGGAATATATGGTGGTGAGTGGGGTGAAAATATTTTGTATCTAATAGAGAGATGCAAGAAACCAATAGTGGCGACTTTTCACACAGCCTTACCAACACCTGATGAAAAAATGTTTGAAGTGACCCAAAAAATTATCCAACACGTTAAAGCAATCGTAGTGTTAACTGAAAGTTCAAAAAAAGTGTTGGAAAAATTGTATCTGGAATCAGTGGGAAAAATTCAAGTGATCCCTCATGGGATTCACCCAACCAAATTTACGACTACAGCTAATAGTAAAAAGAAATTGAAGTTGGGTGATTTTAAAATACTGAGCACTTTTGGACTACTGAGTCGAAGTAAGGGAATTGAATATGTGATTAAGGCGTTACCAGCAGTAGTCAAAAAACACCCAAAAGTTCGTTACTTAATACTAGGGAAAACACACCCGGTAGTGCGCAGAAAAGAGGGGGAAAGTTACCGGATGGAATTAACAAAATTGGTGACAAAACTCAATCTTAAAAATCATGTGAAATTCTATGACCAATATCTACATATCAAAGAGCTGCTCGAATTTCTGAAAGCGACTGATATATACATCTCGACATCAATAAACACTGACCAGGCAGTATCCGGGACATTGTCCTACGCACTGGGAACAGGTAGGGCGACAGTCAGTACAGAATTTGCCCAGGCGAAAGAGATAATCAGTAAAGAAGTTGGCAGACTAGTACCGATAAAGGATTCTGTGGCCATGAGTGAGGCGTTGAATGAAATAATGATGGACGATAAAGAACTGCTATTGATGAACAAGCGGGCTTATGAAATGACAAGACCAATGCTATGGGACAACGTGGCATTAAGATGTATAAAACTGTTAACTCAAAATGTTATCCCCCCTCTGAATCTAAAACACCTAATTAAAATGACTGACAAGTTTGGCCTATTCCAGTTTGCCGATAAGGAAAAACCAAGTCCTGATTTTGGTTATACTATCGATGATAATGCTCGGGCTTTGATAATAAGTAATAAGTTAAAGATAAATAAATTAACCGAAATCTATCTTGAATATATTAAAAAAAGCCAAAAAGAAAATGGTGGTTTTGTAAACTACATTGGCTACAAAGACAAACGTCCTACTTTGCAAAATGAGACAGAGGATTTAACAGATGCAAATGCGAGAACACTATGGGCATTGGCAGAAGTGATGGCAGATAATAAAAACGCAAAAACAATCTTTGAAAATGACTGGAAAAATTTTGATGCTAGAGAACATAAGAGAGCTAAGGCAATAATGATAAAAACTTTACTTCTGGCAATAAAACAATATCCGAAACACAAAAATGAGATGGAAGAGGTTGTCCAAAAGTATGCCGATGAATTGACCATGGCCTACGATGGCAAGTGGTTTGAAAAAGGGTTGAAATATAATAATGGGGTTATGCCAGAGAGTCTATATCTTGCGGGAAAGTATTTTCAAAATGAGAGATACACAAATGTGGCTGAAAAATCACTGGGTTATCTTATTGAAAATACTTTTAATAACGATGCTTATCACCCGACAGGTAATCAAACATGGCTTAATAAAGATGGCGAGGGTGGTGATTATGACCAACAGCCTGAAGATCCAGCCTCAATGATATTGGCATTAAAGACGGCATATGAAATAACAGGTTGCGAAAAATATAAAAATTTAGCCAGAATATGTTTTAGCTGGTTTTTGGGAAATAACAGCAAGAATGTACCTATTTACAATTTTGAGACTGGGGGGTGCTATGATGGACTAACGATAAAAGGAGTTAATAAAAATCAGGGAGCCGAATCGTTACTGTCGTATTTAATATCGGTACTAATAATAACCGAAATGGAAGCAGATGAAAATTCAAAAAATTAGGAATATATTTCCAAACTTACAAGTGTCGAGATATAACTTGGCGGCTTGGCAAAAACACAACAGTGATTCGGTGTATTTAATTGGCAGAGAAGTGGAAAAAGCGAGTGAACATGGCGAACCAGATAAGGGAATATTGAAGCTATTTGAAGTAGGAGCCGACGGTGAAGTAGTCCAAGAAAGGACAATCTGGGTGCCGATGTATGAAGGAATAAACTTGGAGGACCCGAGAGCATTGGAACTAGAAAATGAAAATTTGGTAATAGGGTTGACGGCGGTATTGTCTGACAAAATGGGAAGACCTATCCCATTTCCAGCAGTGGCAAAGATTAATTCTCACCATACTTGGGAAAAAGAACTACCGCCAATTCTTATAGTGAGTACTTTTGGTCCTGGGAAAAATATGACTCCAGTAGATAATACAACTTATTTTTTCCGACCAGATAGCACTGATTATAATCACAAGATTTTGGTATTTTCAGTCCACGGACAGACTCCAGAAAAAATCGGTGATATAGTATTTCCGACGGATCTGACATGGGCAAAGTGGCGAATAGGGACAACAATGCCACCGATATGGCTGAACGACAAAGAGGCCTTATTTATTATTCACGGAATTACTATTGAAAAAATTGATGGAGTCGATAAATATATTTACAGTATCGGAAGGGCTAAGTTAAGTCGGACAGAGGATGGTTTTAGTATCGAAGTAGCACCTGAACCAATATTGGTGCCGAACACTTTTGTTGACAATATGGGAAAAGCACTAATAGAAGAGTTGCACCCGGATATCCGCCGAGTGGTATATTCGTGTGGGGGAATAATTAAAAAAGGAACAGCAGGAGTATTGACCTTGTATGTGAATGTCGGTGACCGAACAACTTTTGAAGTCGAGTTCTCTATGGATGAGTTGAAAGAAGGATTGTTTTAGACGTAGTCATAATTAAACATTAAAATGGGTTATAATCTAGCAAGTGAAAAAAATTGACAGGGTAATTTTAAAGACAAGTGGAGAATTATTTGGACAGAATGGAGACAGTATCAGCTTTGAAAAATTAGATCAGGTGGCTAGAAGACTGATTGAAATTAAAAAAATAACTGGGGTAGAAATGGCGGTGGTAGTGGGTGGAGGTAATATATTTAGAGGTAGACTGGCAAATGAGGAGGTAGATCCGACAGAAGCAGACGCGATGGGAATGTTGGCGACAGTAATGAATGGAATTGGACTAAGAGAGGCTTTGATTAGAAACGGAGAAGTGGAAACTAGGCTGATGACGGCTTTTCCTCTACCCAGCTTTGCCGAACCTTATATCAGACAAAAGGCCCGATATCATCTAGACCAGGGTAGAATGGTGATATTAGCTGGAGGAACTGGATTACCGGGGTGTTCGACTGATACAGCTGTATCTCAGTATGCTTGGGAACTAAAATGTCAGATGGTACTAAAAGCTAGTACAACAGACGGAGTTTACGACCGTGACCCGAAGACAAATCCAAATGCAAAAAAATATTCTGAAATAAGCTTTAAAAAAGTGTTTGAAGAAAAGTTGAGAGTGATGGACATGACGGCTTTTACTAAATGCGAAGAATGGAATTTACCAATATTTGTGTTTGATATAAAAGACCTAGATGAGCTACCAAAGGTAATTATGGAGAAAGATTTTTCAATGGGAACATTGATAAGTAATGAGGTTTTAACTACTTAAATTTCCATAATGATGACCTCACCATCATGAAGTGTTTTGTATTTTATTCCGACTTTTTTGTAATGGGCGACTTCGTGATTAACCATTTCAGTCTCGGGATGACCAGGAGATTCAAAGTGTGGAGCAAAAGCAAAATCGATAATATTTAGCCCATCCCAAACAGTTTCTGTGGGATAACCGTCACCAACCAAAACAGGATCGTCGACTGTTTCTAGACCTTTTAGTGAAGGAGACAAAACACATACTCCGGCACTGTAGCCAGCATAGACAAAGTCTTGGTTGTCTTTTTGTTGTTGTAACCAGTTGTCAAAACCACTTTCTTTGTAAGCTCTGCGAAGAACAAAGGTGTTACCACCCAAAACCCAAACAGCTCCATATTGACTTAGTTTTTGTTTTAACTCCTCTGACTTACCAAAGTAATCTCTTAGGTCCAAAATTTCTGGCTGAAGGCCGAGCTCTAATAAACCGTCTGTCTCCCTCTGCAAACCGGCGTCTTTTCTAGGACTGTCGGGATATATATCAAGAGCATTTGGAATAATGGCAATATTTTTATTATCACCTACTAAATCTGCTAGTTTTTGTGGCTCATCACCAAAACGAAAAGAAGATAAATATAGTTTCATAAGGTGATTATACAAGTTAACTCCAATTAAATATTTTATGGACACCTATCGAGGAGCATTAACTCTCTCGAAAAAGTTGTTGACTATGCCTATTAAAATTTCAAAAGTAGTGAACCAAAATCTTTTAGCGTCTGGTGGCAATGTTATAGGTTTTAGTTTTCTGAGTACAAGTCTGTATAATAACTGTATGTTGGATAAACGCATTGATGATGGCAAGACACAGGCACCAAAATATACTGTCGACATACACAATATCCAGCCGCTATCAGAGACGGAAGCTGGTCGCAATATTTCAATTCCCTTTTTTAGATTTGGTCCGAAAGATGGACTTTTTAATGAAGAGGTAATTTCTGAATCAAACCGAGTTGCTTCGCTAGTGATGAGCTACCTTAGAGTTCCGAGTGACATATACAAGAACCGAATAAGTCCGTTTAATCTATTAGACATGGACGAAAGAAACGAACAAGGTGCTTCGACTTTTCCCAGAACAGAACTAGGTGTTAAGTACTCTGATATACCTGTAATAATTTATACACTTTTTCCGATATTGGACAGTTCCGGAAATCACTCCATGGCAATGTGTGATCCGGGCAACAATGTTATTGCCTTATCGATAAATCAACTTGAAGGACAACTCACTCAAACATATTCCCGAGCAATTACAAAACCAGGTGACGTAATCCTAAAAAGTGAGGTGTTGGACCATCCTGAGATAGTAGCTGGAATTACGATGATCGAAGAGATGACACATTTTGTTCAGTTTCAAATATGGGGGGAAAAATCAACTGATGGTACAAATAGTGTACAAACTATCGAAGAACATGACGCGGATCCAATGGAGGCAGAAGCTAGGATAATAAAGAATCAACTAATTAAACTAATTTATCCAGAATACATACTAAGAGAAGTCGAACCTGACAGAAGAACGGAGCTGAAGTATGAGGTCGAGGAGGCGTGTAGCGTTGCACTTCTGCCTGACACTGAAAGAAAAAATAAGTTTACCGCTGTTTATGTAGAAAATATGAAAGACTTCCCGACACTGGTTGAGTTGACGTTAAGACAAATATTAATATCTAACTACGGGTTGTCAGACGAAGAATTGGATGGAGAATATAAAGAATTTTACAAAGAATGGTTTGAAACTAATACAAGACACCACCTAAATTATGCTGAACAGCAAGCTAACCAGATGGAACAAGAGTCACTACGGGCTATGCAGATTGGTATGGAGTTTACAAAAAATGAAGAAGGGAAAATAAATGCTCATCCGTATATTGCGGTTAACCAAGAAGTAACCAAGAATATAAAGTAGGTACAAAATGAACGTTGCAGATAAAATTGACCGTAATAAATTAAATTACAGACAGAGTACTAGTGCTGTGATCGTTGACGATTTAGGAAAAATACTGCTCGTACAAAAAATGAATTGGCAGGATAACGAATGGGATCTACCGGGAGGAGGAGTAGATGAAAACGAGACACCGAGCGAGGCAGTTATAAGAGAGTTAAGTGAAGAATTGGGATGTAATTATTGTGAGATATTAAAAGTTAGTGAGCAGATAGATCGGTACGAATGGTCAGACGAATTAATAAATCAGAAGATAAAAGAAGGTAAGCCACCATTTCGCGGACAGGAAAGAAATCAGTTTTTAGTTAAGATGACTAAAGGGATAAAAATTTTGCCACAGAAAAAAGAGATTAAAGCAGTTAAATGGATATACCCTAGAGAAATTGATAAGTACTGCGTTTTCCCCTATCAGTTAAATAAGATGAAAAACTTATTGAAAGAATTTGATATCAGGGTTGAGACTTAGAAAACTGGACAGAATATGGCAAAACGGTATTAGTTGTTTTGATTGTCAATTTTAATTTTGACATCAGCTACGGTCTCATTCATTTTGCCTTTAACTTTGTTGATGTTTCCTTTGACTGGCTGGTTATTGGCAATCTGAATATCGCCATTTATTTGCTGTAACTTTCCTTTTAATTTTTGATTGACATGTTTTATTTTGACCATAATTATATTATTTTAGAGAACAATTTATAATTGAACTGCAATGGTAGGAGCTGCAGTTGCCTCAACTGTCGTTGGCTGGGGAACTTGAGTACTTTGTGGCTCTTGTGGAACTTGAGTACTCTGTGGTTCTTGAGGAACTTGAGTGGATTGAGGACTTTGTGGAATCTGGGTAGGTGACATTTCGTTACCAGAATTATCTCCATTACTGTAGACCACAACTAAGAAAAAGATAACAGCGGCAAGTCCAAGAGCAATCATCCAAATCATATTATTATTTTGATTAGATTGATCGGCGGGGGTGTTGTAAACGGTTTGGCTCATAAAATTTATATTAGTATTTAATTGTTATGAGTTTACTTTAGACAAGTGTCACTATTCTGTTAGCCAGCTCGCAAGATTGGAATGAGGTGAAAGGGATAGAGAGTGTCTACGAAAGATAGTTGAACAGGTAGCCAATGAATATGATACCAGCGATGGTGATACCAAAAAATGTGATCAATAATTGCCACTTCATGGCTTTTTTGAGAATCAGGGCTTCGGGAATAGAGAGAGTAACAATGGCAGTCATGAAGGCAAGAGCGGTGCCAAGAGGGATACCTCGACCGACGGAAGCTTCTATAATAGGAATAACAGAAACTGAATTAGCATAGAATGGAGCTCCTAATAAAGTTGCCAATGGGACAGCCCACCAAGCGCGAGAACTAAGATATTTTTCAAAAAAAGCATCAGGGATAAGACCGTGGATAATGGCACCAACGGCAACGCCTAACACGACATAAGGAAAAATACTTTTAGTAATTTTAATGGCGTCTTGCCACCACAGAAATAATAATTGTTTTCGTGTTTTTTGGTGTGATTTTAATATAACTGGGTGTTTTAATAAGTCTGGATTGACATACTTTTCCAAATGTAATTTCTCAATGATTATTCCACCAATAATGGCGATAATGATACCGGCGAGATTATAAATAACGGTGGTCTTAAAACCAAAAAGAGCGGGGAACAAAATTAGAGATGATTCGTTGACTAGAGGGGAAGCGATAAGAAAAGAAAAAGTAACTCCAAGAGGTATACCAGCACTTAAAAATCCAATAAAAAGAGGGACGGAGGAACAAGAACAGAAAGGGGTAACGACGCCGAATAAAGCGGCTAATAAATAGTCGAGACCATACCATCGACGAGAGGCGAGGAAATTTTTGGCTTTATTAATCGGGAAGTAATAGCGAGTGACGGCCATAAAATAATTTATGACCAACAAGAGAACTCCTATTTTAATAGTGTCATAAATAAAAAAATTGACGACCGGATTTAAGGAAATTTTATCGGCTAAGAACTGAATTGGGTAAAAAATATCCATGGTAATTGAGTTACGAGCTAATAGTTTTTCTAGAACCTGTCATTAACAAGTAATGCTACCACAGCAGTTCTAGTTAATTCATAAAGGTTTTTGTAAGCAGGACAACCTGGGACGATGACTTGGATTTTTATACTTTGGCCTTCTTGGGCTTGGGAAGTGGAACATTATCGGCAGTAATCTTAACTAATTCGCTGACCCAACTACTATCCTCAATCAAATCACCACTAATCATCATGGAAACTTTGGCACCTGGATAAGCACTGCCCTCTTGATAATATTTACCAACAAATTTCTTACCTGGGTCAGTAATTTTTAAATACAAAGTGTCGTCGCATATCAACCCCACCACCCTCTCATTACAATATAGTGCGTACTCACCAAACATTTTGCGGGCCGACACGTTACCAACATCGACTAGTTGATCCAAAATAAAATCAATAGTTGATGGAGAGGTGGACATATTAGTTAAAACAATTTTGCACCTACTGCCTTGTGTTTAAATTTCCAATAACCTACTCCTATAGGCATGGCTAGAGTAAGAAAATAATATAAATAAACATCGAGTTTGTAATAAGAACTGCCAGTTTTGAGTAAAATTACAATAAAAATGTAGTCGAGGACTATGGCCATGATTGTCCAAATTAGACCTGTACCAAAATAGCACATTAGCTCTGGTCTCCTGACTTTTGTCATTAGAACCCAGATGGTAAAAATACTGGCAAACGGTGACAGTACCCAGCCAATATAGTCTTTTGGTACAACAAAAAATAAGACCATACCTCCAAGATAACCGACAAACCATAAGATAAATCCCCAAGTCAACATGTTTTTGATTTTTTCAGATGTAGTCATATGTTAATAGTATATTTGATTAGAGGTGTTTTCAAGTTCAGAGTCGCTGGACTGTTGCCTTTGGCATCTTGCTCAACTGCTAACTTCAAGTATCCTTAGTCGTTCATGAGTTGATTATAACTCGCGATAATAAGATTAAATATAACTGGCTGGATAATTTAGTAAAATATAAAAGTGAAGAAAAATATTTTTTGGTTGATAATAATTTTGATAATAATCTTAGGAGTGGCACAGTTGTTATTAAAGCGTCAGGGACAGCCTGAGATACAGAATAATACTGTAGAAATAATACCGACAGTTAGCCAGGAAGAAGAAGTAAAAAGTATTTACCCGATTGCAGAATTTAGACAAAGAATTACTAAAAAGACATTTGGGGAATATATAACTTTAGAGAACTCCCCTGTATCACCAGAAAGATTTAAAGGATTTCATACGGGAATAGATGTGGAATATGAGGACGTGGTTGGTGAAGTGCCAGTACTGGCTGTCTGTAATGGAGAAATTGTGTTATCGAAATGGGTGTCGGGATATGGAGGGGTTCTAATTTTGAAATGTGCAGAGAATTATTATATTTATGGACATTTAAAAGATAGCAGTATTACAAAAAATCTGAATGTACTACGGGGTGAACAAATTGGGATATTGGGAGAGGGACAAACACAGGAAACTGATTTTGAGAGAAAGCACCTACATTTTGGTATTAATAAAAAATCGGCTGACTTAAGGGGGTATGTACAAAATGAAAGAGAGTTGGAAAATTGGATTGACCCATTAGAGTCGGATATTTACAAACAATAAGTGTTTCGTAATTTCTACAACATTCCCTTCAATACTCTCTGATTGGTACGCATACAAAATCTTTAGTCGGTCCACCCTCAGCTCTTTGGTCCAAGATAGAGTATATCAATTTTAGATTTAAAAAAATTTTTGCGGTGTAGGAATCTAGCGAATTTTATTTATATCGTTTTTTGTCGTGGACACAATATGTCCCATCTGAATTTACCCACTTTTCTTCTTCTTGTTTGAGGAATAATTCCATCCCATTTTCTCTAATAGCTATCAAGTTTGCAATTTCACTCATCTCATATTTCTCTTGGTATCTTTTATCCATTCGTTTTAATCTGTCACAAGGAAATTTGCCACAATTAAAACAATATTCTCCCTTCCTTTCTTTACAAAGCTTGATAGCACATTTAATGCATCCGCCGTTAACTTTTCTACCGCTAGAACAACCTGGGCATTTGTTATCAGCCCTTAAATAGTGGAGACAAAGACCACAGTTCATCCCACAGGGAGCAATAAGATCTTTATTCATATTATTTACCTAAACTACAAACTTTCTCCTGTAATTCATGAATCTTTTTTGATATTCTTTCCACTTGATTGTTGTTTAAGTCAGAACCGTATTTGATAACAAAACGCTGTATTCTGGCGATTGCTTCTGTTGTCTTTTGAACTGTTATCTCTAATTTTGTGAGCTTATCATCATTTTTAGTTTTCATAAAATGATTTTATCAAAGTATCAAAAGTTCGAGGTCGTTTCTACGTAATGAGCAGTATAGATAAGTTCCGTGTGCAAAGTGAAGTGCTCGTAGGGTGGGACGGTTTAGAAATATTTCTTACTAATCTGTATATTAAATAAAGATATGGCTTTACCTAGATGAAAGAGCGATTGATATGTCTCCTCATACTCTTCGCTAGTCATCTCCCAATTATATTTATTTTTGAAGTACTTCCTTATTCTTTCCTCAAATTTATTTTGAGTTACTATTTTTACTCAGTTTTTCAACAATACTCTCTTCAATTTTGCTAGGCTTAACCAAGTCTTTGGTTTCTAAAACCAGACAAGGGATTCCTACTGTTTTTAATGCTGAGTATACGAAAAGGTCTCTCGCTTTTTTATAGTTATAAGAATGACTTTGATCATTTAACTCTATAACTAAGGTGACAGAGGAATCTGTTTTATTGGTAAGTACAAAGTCTGATCTGTAATTATTTATTATTTCAAACCTCATTCCTAAGTCAGAAGTGTTGGGATCAACGTCCATTAATGACGAGTATGGGACTTGAGGAAAAATGTCATAGTCTTCGAGTGTATTAAATGTCTTTAAGATGCCAAAAAGCTTTGACTCATTTGGAGACATAAGTCGTTTTTTCTTTACAAAAGGTTTATTTTTATTAAGCAAAAACAAAGAGTACTTTTTCCATGAGTCGATTATGAGCCATAAGAAAAAATTAACAGCGACTGAGAAACATAAAAGTAAAACTACTGTTGGAAAATACGGACTCATTATATAATAATATCACTTATATCAGTAAGTCTGTCCACAACTGTTGTATTCTGCTTGTCTTTGTTTTTCATAGATTGATCGACAAGCCTCTGCCGCAGATGAACCACCATATTGATTACAACTTTGGATTAATCCAGCGAACTTAGAAACGACCTGCCCCCTACACAATGAAACTTGTGAGTTGTGTTGATCAATTAAACTTTGCGCTTGTGCATCAGTCATCGTCGGAGATGCATAGCTTTGTGGTACCTGGTATGAGTATGTCGGGAGTGGCTTCATTGTGGAAAATGGAATTAAAGTTGGGTAAGTATAATTTCCTTTATATTGATTAGTTTGATCCGAGCTACATTTTTGTTTTGAAGTATAAAGAATCCAGTTACTACCAATCTGACAGCATACGGAATTATCGCACTCCGATTTTCTTATGTACTTGGTACCACCTCCACAATTACTACTAACATTGCAATTGACTAGATAATCGGTGTTATGTCCCCAGGATTTATTTAACTTTTCGCACTCAGACATCGAAGTGTTGAAATGTTTTCCGTCTGGTCCTATACATTCAATTTGATTATTATTTGTGTTATTTGTTTGTGTTGTTAGTTTTGGATTAGATGTTGGAGTTAATTTTGGTGGAGGAGCAATTGTAATTGTAGGTGTTGAAATTATTTTATCTTTTGACTCGGGCAAAAACCAATTTAAAGGGTTGGTTAAATACTTTTTCTCTAGACCGTTTGTTTTTGCATATGAATTAACAACTGCAAAAGTAAATAAATATATTCCTAAAAACATAGAGGCTAGAAAAACAACTGCCTCCCTGTTGGGGAACTCTGTTATAAATAATGTGTCCTTATCTTTATCTTTCTTACAGGTTAACTCGTGTTCATCTGATTTATCTTTTGTTTTAAATTCTTTGCCACAATAATCACAAGTCCAAACTGCTTCGTATTCTTTTTTATTTAATTTCTTTTTTATTATTTGACTTGAGCCACAATACTTACAAAACTTACTTATTTTAGATATTTTTTTACCACAAGATAAACAAAACATTGTTAGTTTGATTATATTACTTTTTTAATAGAACTTTTATATTTACCTCTATTAAGAGAAAGTCAAAGTTCTGGACTTAACACTGGGAAGCAAGAGCATTAACGTGTTAAATTATAAGTATGAGTGGACTAGACAAAAGCACAGCACCAATGCCTACCGCTTTTACGACAGGAGAAGATAACCCAGTAAACAAAATTGGGCTCGAACCAGTAAAAGAAAGTTATCCGTATAGTGCTGGCATTGACCCAGAAAAACTTTTGAATGAATATAGAAAACTTGGTAGAGTTTTAGAAAATATTAACTTGATAGCAGGTCAGGTAGATCCAATCACAAGACACAGCATCCAAGTAGTTATGGGTCAAGTTGACGATATTGGTAACCTGGTTAACAGTGGTGAGCTGGTAGTTGAAGGTGTCCATAACCCAGATCCAGACAGTGGATATCTCTCGTTCTCCATTAATCATGAAGAAGACGCAAGAGGTGGTTATTCAAAATTTTTTACCGGTAGGGTAAATAGCACATTTACAGTTACAGCAGAAGGATCTGACACTGTTCATATCGCGGGGGTTGGTATTGACGACTCCGCTCGAAATTCATCATCTACAACTATAAACTATAATCCAGATAGTAGTACATTTACTGTCAATACCGTATTCAAACTTGATCCACCAGAAGGAAGCCAGGGATATAGCTCGACAAAAGATCTCAAAGAATGGATAAATAAAGGGATAGATCCTGAATACGCAGAGTGGATAGTCAATAACCTGGAAGATGATTTACCAATAATAATCGAAAATAACGAGTTGGTCGTTAATAATCCTCCAGACGGTCCATGTCTGGTAAGAAGAAAGAAAGGTGAGCCAGAATACTTTCGGCTCTACCTTCGTCATGAAATAAAGAAACCTGATACGACTACGACAGGTAAATAAATACTTAACAATGGTGTTTTGGTTTGCTCGCAGGGTGGGACGGTTTTAGAACTATTTTACCGAATGTTCAGTATATTTAAAGTAAGACTCACCGTTAAGATTTTTGAGTTGGTGAATATTGAATGACTGTGGTTTGCCTGTTGTCAGTCTGCCCTTGAAAAATTACTTCTGAATCGTATCCAATGCTACTCATATATTTCACCTCTTCAGGTATTCTGCGACTTGTCCACCCATACGGTATTGAATCATCAACATGAGAAATTATTACAGTTGGGTGCTCTTTTACCAACCTTTCTA
>DDWP01000069.1 GCA_002345725.1 Candidatus Shapirobacteria bacterium UBA2283 | reverse complement strand
AATGTTCACATACTGGGACGCCCTAAATAAACAGGCTGTTCCTATAGTGCATCTTTTAGCACAACTTCAAGAAGGTACTATCAACCGAGATAATCCGGTAATTGCCGAATACTCATCAAATCGAGGTGGAGATGAACTTGAGTATGCCTGGTATTATAATAGAAATCTAGCAGCGGCCATTACAGATTTAGGTCAGGCAGCCGGTTTAAATATCGTCATTGTTGATGATGAAAATCATAGTGACAACCTCCAATCCCTAGCGCTATTTCAACAAGCAGTACCAAATTTATCGCTTCCACCTGGATTACAAAGACGGGTTAGTGAACGTGCCTCAACAACCTCTCCCAGACTGGGTCCAACTGTCCAGACATACAACGAAATTATGGAGTCACCTACCGGTAGTTCTAAAAAAAATCGGCTAAGCATGTCAGAGAGATTAGGGAAATTTATTAGAAGTCACATAACTACAGAAAAAGATAAGACAAGAGGGACACCAGAATCAAGACATAATCCAGACTACACCCTTAAAATATCTGCCGATTTTGATGAAAGTAGCCATGGTCCAGATTTCCAAAGATCGACCTATTCCTATCATCGACTCAAACACCAGGTTTCGATCGTCCCGGCCAAAAACTAAATATTTCCTCACCCATTTTTCTATCCGAGTATCGTACCAATGAGGAAGCTAGTAGAAACTACATCTAGCCCCCTTGGAGGAAATCTTCGAGGGGAGTTGAGACCTATAATATTGACAATGTCCAAGTAAACTAGTATACTGGCTCGTATGCGTATTTCAAGAATAGAACTTAGGGAGAAACAGGTATCTGGAAGCCCAAAAAAAACACCTGATAGTTCTCCAGGTGTTGGTTTTTTTATGGGAGAAGGAGAGTATCACGAACTTAGTGATCTTGAAAGATTGAGAAAAGAGCAAGGCTGGCATTTTGGTTTACCTCAAGATGGACCTATGGGAGATGTGCTCAAACGTAATGTTGGCAAACCTATTGTCATAAATGGTGGTTCCGCATATGAGTGCGTAGCACTTTTAGTAGATATTTCATTGCGGGCAGGGGTGAGTTCTGTAACGGTGCCATTAGATGAAATCTATGAAAGAGGTATTGGAGTAGCTAGTCGTGAAGACCAACTGAGATTAAATGCAAGTCGTCTGGCACGTGGACTTAGGTTTAGGAATAGGCATCATCTAGATGATCCGCGTATTCATGTAGAACCAAATTATATATGGTCGGAAGAGCGTGCAAAGGTAATAAAAGATTAATTGGATAGCAATGTTTTTTGACACTTCATTTTTCCAATCCGGGTGCTATCCCAGCAAATGAGTTTACCCTGAGTGTAACGAAGGGGGAGCATCGCAGACAATTATCGAGCTATTTGCAAAGCATTCTTACCTGTGGGATATTTAACTATGCAACTACCAAAATCATTCACCACCGTAACTACCTTTTCAAAAATATTAGCAATGACTTTATTTGTGGGTCTTCCATTTTTTGGCTTTTATTTTGGCACAAAATATCAGGAAGCTTTAGATAACACAGGGTGTCCTGTCAACGACGATTCATCGCAAAAAACAACAACAGTTAGTCCCACTATAGTACAGAAAGAATCGGGTATTAACCCAAATCCAGTATTAATCAAAGAACTGGTAGTGACTGCTCAGTGGCAGGATAACAGTGTCTCCTATAGCTTGGATAAAATATACTTGACACCAGAAATTGCTGATATGGGTGATTATAGAAATAATTTCAATAATATCACCTGGGTTGTAGCCCATTTGAACATTCGTGACAGGAGGACTACTGGGGACAGGAGGGTTATCCCTGTAACAAATTATCTAAGAATTAGAAATCTTAAACAAGATTTAAGCCCCATTGATAATGAACTGTACATGAGGCCACAAGAAAACGCTTCAGTATTTGTTATATTTCCAGTAAGTAATGAATGGGTTAAGCCAACTCTGCTAGTTGGATTATTAAAGCAACCCAAAACTATATTGTTAGATTTTGACAGTAATAAAGTCAAATCTTTAAATGGTGTTTTTCTTTTAAAGCAAGGCTTTATTGAAAGTTACCCGGTACAGCAATAGTAACCCAACACAGTTTTGATATCACCATAACTAACGTTAAATATGTTTACTGGTGGGAGCAATGGGCTTTGTTCTAAAAACAGCCTAAATATGATTGTGTAGTGTGGTTAAACAGAGGTCTTTTGTTATACATGGATAGAACTTTGGTAAAATTCTTCAACAATGATTGATTTGAAAGATCGTGCGCCAATAGTTGAAGCATCTGGAAGAGGAAATGTACGGTTTATTGGTTACAATCTACTAAAGAATGTCCAGTTTGATAATCAGCCCGTTGTACCCAAGATTTTACGAGAGAAAAATGATGAGTTGATCGGACCTATATTTGAGGTTGAAAACCTCCCAGGTGTAGACCTTGATGAGTTAATTCAAAGTTCATCAATTAGTTATCTAGATAAGTTGTCGGTTCTTTCTTATGTAGCAGGGCAACTGGAAGCAATTGATCAAGCTGGTTTTATACCTTTTGATCGTTCTGGTTCGAATATAAGGGTCCTGTCTTATGGAGATAATGGCATATCAACAAGACAGATCGATATTGAAGATATTTATGATCGTGCGGGCGATTGTCTCTATTCTAAGGAAGGCTCTGGTATGACCGACGAAGTCCTTGATACCTTTAGAAATAAAGACATTAATTTTTGGGCTCGAAATGTTACGTTGCTTACTGAATTGTCTCAGGTTGCTGCTGATATAGCTGACGACCAATTGGCTTTATCAGAATTTGAAAAACTTAAGTGGCCACTTGGTAATCCGAATGGTAGTACTTTAGCTGAATTTAGAGAGGCGATTGATAATAGGAAGAATCATTTGCTTAAAAACAGGAAGACGGATTACAATTTTGTTGAATTACCAGCTAAAGGATATGAAGGTTTTAGACTAGTTAATTATCAAAACGGTGAGGTAGCTGCGACAGAATCGTGTATTAGAGTGACTAATTTCGGTGTATTTCCTGGTGAGATATCAGAAGTTCTTAAGCATAAAGATGCCTCAGGAGTCCCTGTCTTTATGGGCAGTATCTCTGTTGACTCCGGGTTCACGAGAAGAGGAATTGGTCCAGCAATCTGGAAAGCTACAGTAGAAAGGTTGGTAAAAGAGCACCC
>DDWP01000041.1:5636-7339 GCA_002345725.1 Candidatus Shapirobacteria bacterium UBA2283 | reverse complement strand
TGTCAATAGCCAGAGCAGTCTTACCTGTGAAACGATCACCAATAATTAGTTCTCTTTGGCCGCGACCAATTGGAACCAGAGCATCAATTGATAATATGCCAGTGGCCAGAGAAGTGTTGACTGCCTGACGGTCGATAACTCCAGGAGCATTGCGCTCAATGGGAATATATTTTTCAATTGAGATTTTACCTTTACCATCGATAGGATGACCGAGGGCATCGATAACTCTACCAAGTAATTTTGGACCAACACCAACCGACATTAACTGACCAGTACCAGAAACTTGATCACCTTCAGTGACCAAGCTCCACTCACCCATAATAACAACCATGGCTATATTTCTTTCCAAAGAAAGTATCATGCCTGAAATATTATGTTGACCAATAAGAACAAACTCCCCCATCCTAGATTTGGCAAGTCCAAGTACTTTGGCAACACCATCCTTAACTTCCATAATCCGACCTACCTGATCGACTTGGGATTGCTCTTGATAGTCAGCGATTTGTTTTTTTAGTTCGGAAAAAATATCCATTTTTTTTATTGTCATACTGGGCTAACTTAAAAGATGTTGTTTTAAATTGGAGAGATGATCGTTAACGGTAAGATCAACGACTTTACCGTCATATTCCAAGACCATGCCACCAAGAAGTTTTTTGTCGATTCTAGTATTGAGAATTATGTCTTTACCAGTCTCTTTCTCGAGAATTTTTATCAGCTTTGATTCTTCTTCTTTGGTTAAAGATGAAGCTAAGCGAACACTAACGCTCATTTTAGGCAAAGATTCTCTCATTATTTCTTCAAGTTCATCGACGACTTGGTTGGCTAAACCAGTGTTGCCAGTAGTCATAACCAATTTCATTAATTCAAGCGATGCTTGAACTGAGAGGAATATAAGTAGACGCAAACTGTCACGCTGAGCCTCGGGGACTTGGGAAAGTAGCTCGATCTGTTTTTCAAACAGACGTCTGGCGAGTGTTCTTACTTCTGGTGATTCTGCCATAGTTTTTCAATAGTGCTTTGATTGATTTGTTTTTTAATGACACTTGAAGATTGTTCATCACTAAACAGTTGTTCAACAGCTTTAATAGTTAATTCAGCGACTTCGTTTTTGGCAGTAGCCATCATTTCATCTTTTTCAATAGATATTCGTTGGTGAGCCTTGGTAACGATGGAGTCGGCTTCTTTTCTGGCGTTAGCCAAGACTTCTTCTTTAATGACGACAGCCTTTTTGGCGGCATCAGCCATCATTTGGTCAATCTCAGTCCTGGTCTTGGCCAATTGTTTATTTCTCTCTGATTCAATTTGAGCTAGTCTAACGTCAACTTCCCCTTCCTTGGCGATACCAGCTTCGATCTTTTTCTTTCTTTTGTCCATTAGCTCAGAAAGAGGCTTTAAAACAAGAAAATTTAACAAAACTAAAACAACGGCAAAGTTGAATAGCTGAAAACCAAGAAGGATGGGGTTGATACCTAGTTTTTCCACAGTTTAAACAAATTTTAATATTAGGGCCATAACTAAAGAATAGATAGCGATAGCTTCGGCGAAAGCTAAGCCCAAGACCATGTTTGTTTGAATTTTTGATGCAGCCTCAGGATTGCGACCAATAGCTTCAAGACCTTTACTGGCGATCATGCCAATAGCGATAGCTGGGGCAATACCTCCAATAGCAATTGTTAAGCCGGCGATTATTTGTGGATCCATAT
>DDWP01000041.1:2425-5598 GCA_002345725.1 Candidatus Shapirobacteria bacterium UBA2283 | reverse complement strand
GAGAAAACAAAGGCCTGCATTAGTCCAACAAAGATTTCCATTAAAAGAAAAGGTATTGGAATAAAAAATGGTACCAGAACGTAGATGACGGTAAGAAGGACTTCGCCAGCAAAGATGTTACCAAAAAGGCGAAAAGAGAAAGATAAAATTTTTGAAAATTCGGAAACTATCTCCAGCATGCCGACGAAGAAATTAATCGGAGAAGAAAAGTCAAAAAATTTGTGAAGATATTTTTTTATACCAACGACCTTGATAGCAAAATATTGATTGGCAACAATAGCAATCATAGCCAAAGCAAAGGTTAGATTTAAATCGGCAGTTAAGGCTCGAAAGAGAGGTAATAAGACATGCTCTCCATGATGTTCGGCTGCAATAGTAACTGAACCAACACCAGGCAAAAGACCAGCTAGGTTGCCGATGGCGATAAAAAAGAAAAAGGTAATAGCAAAAGGATAGACAATAGAAGTGTGTTCTCCAAGAACACCTTCGACAAACTTATAGCTTTCCTCGTAAAAGAATTCAGCGAAGTTTTGAATAGGCGAGGGAATAATGTTAATGCCTGTTTTGATAACTATACTGATGACCAAAATTACGGCCATGATCATCCAGGTAACTAAAAGAGAGTTGGTAATCGGAACAATACCAAAAAGAGTTCCTACTTGTTCGGCGGCAACACTAATTTCCATATCTTAAAGGTGAATTAACTACAGTGAACAATGCGGACATGCAGAAGCATGGTACACAAAAAAAACGGGTTTGTCTAGAATCAAATGATATATATGCAATATACACCAGATGTTTTAGACTTTCAGCTGCTCAATGAGGTTGTCGACAATGTCGTCGGCCACCAGACGAGGAACACCGGCGACAGGATAATGATGAATATCAATACCAGGGGTGTCGTTAATTTCTAGTACATAAGCTTTCTTAGAGGTTTCGTTGTAAATAATGTCAACCCCACTGATGACCATGCCAATGGCCTTAGTGGCAGCAATGGCGATATCTTTAACTGACTGGCAGACACTATCGGTAACATCATGACCAGTACCACCGGTACTAATATTGGCATTTTGGCGAAGAAAAACCGTCTCCCCTTCTTCTAAGACATCGGTAAAATTTTTGCTAAGTTTTTGCAAATTGCGAGAAACTTCACCATTCATGACAATTTTACAAAGTGGCCTCTCGTATTTTTTACCAACAAGAGGACTTTTGTTGAAGATAGAAATTAACTGACTGATAGTATTAACACCGTCACCCACAACACGAGCCGGAATCCGTTCCATAACGGCCGAGACTTTATTACCAGTGACGAGCAGGCGATAATCATGGCCAGAAATATGTTCTTCTATAAGAACATTCTTAACGGCATGGCCGGAAAAGACCAGTGGTAAAAGATGTTCAAACTCTGCCATTGACTCAATATTGGCATAGACATGGCGACCATGAGCACCTCGAGCTGGTTTTAAAACACAAGGGAAAATGTCTTTTTCTAAAATCAGGTCTCGAGCCTCTTGCTGAGTAGAGACAAGCCAACCTTGAGGCATAAGAATTCCCTGGGCTTCGAGAATTTTCTTGGTAAGGTATTTATTGTTAGCAATAGCACACGAAGGTTGGGGGTTGACCGGAAGGGAAGTAGATTTGACAAAAAGAAACTTTTCTTTATAAATTAGTTTAAATAAATTAAAACGAGAAGAGATGACTTCAACAGTGACGCCTTTTTTGACGGCTGAGTCAAAAATTACCTGGGCGCTAATACTATTTAGGGAAGGATGAACTTGCACAATAGAAGAAATTAATAAATACCAAATCTAGATCTCTTATCAAGATAAAAGCAGTAGGCGATTATATCACGGACTTATTGGATGAATTATATATAATAATAACATGAATAAAGTTTTAATTACCGGAGGTGCTGGATTCATCGGAACCCATACAGCAGATTATTTTTTAAATAATGGGGACGAAGTAACAATATTTGATAACTTTTCACGAAAAGGAACTAGAGAGAACATCACTTGGCTTAAAGAAAAATATGGGGACAAAGAAATTAAAATAGTTGAAGGAGATATAAGAACCGAGGGGAAGTTGAATGACGAGGTCAAAGACCAAAACCTCGTAATTCACTTGGCAGCTCAAGTGGCGGTGACTACTTCGGTGAAAAACCCCCGAGAAGACTTTGAAATAAACGCAATGGGAACGCTCAATCTGTTGGAGTCGGTGAGAAATAATTCACCTGAGACGGTAGTTATCTATGCCTCAACAAACAAAGTATATGGGGAAATGGAAAAGCTGGGAGTAATAAAAGGCGAACACGGGTATGGATATACTGACCGACCGAAAGGAATTAGTGAGTTACAGAACTTGGACTTTCATTCACCATACGGCTGCAGCAAAGGAGCAGCTGAACAATATGTTCATGATTATTCAAAGATATATGGGCTTAAAACGGTAGTGTTTCGTCAAAGTTGTATTTACGGAACACGTCAATTTGGGATTGAGGATCAAGGTTGGATTAGTTGGTTCACAATTGCTTCAATATTAAACAAGCCAACGACTGTCTATGGTGATGGATACCAAGTCCGAGATGTGTTGTGGGTAGAAGATCTGGTGAAAGCATATGACCTAGCTTTTGTAAAAATAAAAACAACTTCTGGACAAGTCTACAATATTGGAGGAGGGACTGACAATTCTTTATCAGTAAATGAACTATTGAATAAATTGAATCCGAAAATAAAGCCAATCTATTCCACCTGGAGACCAGGAGATCAGAAAGTTTACGTTAGTGACATTGGTAAAGTCAGCAAAGAGCTGGGGTGGAAACCAGAAATTAGTGTAGACCAGGGACTAGAAGGATTAATTAGCTGGACAAAAGAAAACAAAGCATTAATAGAGTCAGTCCTTAGAAGTTATTGATCGTCAGTGCCAAATTGTTGTTGGAGCTTTTCTAGATCCATACCACCAAATTTTGATAATTCTGCCATGTCAGCAAATTGCATGCCGGCTGGTAACTTCCAATCAGCATCAGAGACAGTTGTAGGAGAACAGTTATAATCATACTGTTTTTCCATATCTACTGATTCGTTTGGAACAGCCTTTGAATCGCTTGCAGTTTCAGTTTCTTCAATTTTGAACTTAATGCCAGAATTGGGTACTTTATCATTCCAAGTGTACAT
>DDWP01000041.1:0-2400 GCA_002345725.1 Candidatus Shapirobacteria bacterium UBA2283 | reverse complement strand
TAAATTTGTTACCGCTAACTAGTAACTCGCCTGTTGAGACAACTCCTTCATCAGTAAAGTTGTAAACACACTTCTGAGCAACACCAAGACTAAGCAAATCTTTGAGTGATTTTTTGGTGGTCTCTACTTTGTCGACTTTTTCAGAGATTTTATCTTCAACCTTATCTTGGACAGTAGAAGGGCTAGTGCAGGCAGCTAAAAAAATAGCGGTTAGAGCAAGGAGAGAGATTTTTTTGGTCATATAACATATATATTAACACCATGAGATAATATTTTAATGAATTGGAAAGATATAAAAACTATTGCCATAGTTGGCTTATCTGACAACCCAGAGAGGCCAAGCTACCGTGTCGCTGAATACTTACTTAAAAAAGGATTTAATATATTGCCGATAAACCCAACTATAGATAGTGTGTTGGGAATAAAAGCATATAAGTCGATAAAAGAGATCCCTCAAGAAATAGTAATAGATATAGTAGATATATTTAGAAGGTCAGAGGAAGTAGAAACAATTGTTAAAGATATTATCGAGTCAAAAAGACACGTGATAATTTGGATGCAAGAGGGGGTGGTGTCACCAGAAGCAAAGAAAATAGCCGAATCAAAAAATATGGAAGTACTCATGGATATGTGTATTATGAAGGTACACATAAAACAAGGTTGTTGACACCCCCAGGGGGTGTACTGTATAATTGGATTATGAAGTCAATGACACAAAGATTAAACAATATCTCCGGCCAAATTGAAGGGGTAAAGAAAATGATTGATAATGAATGCGATTGTGAAAAAGTCTTGACCCAACTGAAAGCAATTAGATCAGCTGTGAGTGGGGTGATGGACGAAATAGTCGAAGGCCAATTTGATAGTGATAAAAAATTATTAATTAAATTAAAAAAATATGTCAAGTCCAATTAATGTAAACGGAAAAGTAAATTTTGAGGCAGAAGTATTAAAGTCTGAAACACCAGTGTTAGTTGATTTCTGGGCTCCATGGTGTGGACCTTGTCAAATGATGGCCCCAGTTCTGGAAGAATTGGCCACCGAGTTTGAAGGTAAATTAAAAATTGTGAAAGTGGACACTGACCAACCAGACAATCAAGTGTTAGCCATAGAGTATATGATTCAAAGCATTCCTAATTTGAAACTATTCAAAGAAGGAAAGGTAATCAAAGACTTTGTCGGTTACAGACCAAAAGAAATGTTTGCTCAAGAGCTAAAAGAATTCGTGTCCTAGAATGATAAAATTCTAGATATATGTATAAGATCTTAGGATGGCTGGTGTTGTTGTTTACCCTAATAACTACGCCAGCCTATGCTGTTGAGAACAGAGGTGTGGTAACAGAGATATTGGAAGAAAACACAGAATATCAAAAGATAGAGATAGAGACTGCAGACAAAGAAATAATCATCGTGGAGAATAATAGTGGAATATTAGCCAATAATATTAAATACAAAAGTGGAGATAGAGTATTATTGGAAATGAGCGGTGACGCTGAGGGAAATGAGTTCTGGATAATTACAGACTTTGAAAGAAGAGATGGTTTGGCTTTACTCCTAATAATGTTTATAGCCATAACGGTGACAGTGGCTAGGTGGAAAGGGGTAAGCTCACTTGCGGGAATGATGTTCACTTTCGTAATATTATTTATTTTCGTACTGCCGGCAATATCTTCGGGGGAAAATCCAATACTGATCGCTTCGGTAGCGTCAATGATTATTATTCCGGTATCTTTTTTTATGTCTCATGGCATAAGTAAAAAAACAGCATCAGCTGTGGCTGGATCGTTGATAGCCCTAGTAATAACTAGCTTATTAGCGTTTATTTTTATAAACCTGACTTATCTGACAGGGTTGTCGTCAGAAGATGCGGGAATGTTGTCGATAAACCGAGAGGGCATGCTTAATATGAAAGGTTTGCTATTGGCTGGAATAGTTATCGGCGTACTGGGTGTGCTGGATGATATCACCATATCTCAAGCAGGAATAGTTAACGAGCTAGCTAAGACAGAAAAAATAACTAAGGCAAGCGAACTATATACCAGGGCGATGAACGTGGGTAAAGATCATATAACTTCAATGGTGAATACTTTAGTCTTGGCTTATGCGGGCGTGTCGTTGCCATTACTGTTAATGTTTGTGGATAATCCCCAACCATTTGGAAAAATAATCAATCATGAAATGATAGCTGAAGAAATTGTCAGGACGTTAATTGGAAGTATGGGGTTGATAATAGCCGTGCCAATAACCACATACATCGCTGCTAGACTGATGGGAAAAAAATAAACAATCTGATAGAATCGACCCATGTCAGAAAAAAAAGGAAGACCATCAGCTAGTGATGCAAAAACAGTACTACCTGCAAGAGATAATTCTGGTGGAAAAGAAAAACCAGGTGGAGCA
>DDWP01000066.1 GCA_002345725.1 Candidatus Shapirobacteria bacterium UBA2283 | reverse complement strand
TTTGGCAGCTTTATCGGTACCGCGGCTCTTTTTCTCCTTGCTATAGCCCTAGCCTCTCAACTAAACTGGACCCAAGCCCTAAGTCAACAATTTGAAAAATTCATGTCAGAAATAAATTGGGAAAAAATTGTCCCCCAACCACAGATAGAAATTACTTCCCCTTTCTCTCGGCTCTAACTCTATCTACTTTCGTTAAATACTTTTTACGTAAACGAACAGTTTTTGGTGTGATATCAATTAGTTCATCTGCTTCGATAAAGTCCAAGGACTCTTCAATCGAATATCTTGTTGGTGGTGCTAATGCAATAGCATCATCATTTCCAGACGAACGCATATTGGTTAACTGTTTTCCTTTACAGACATTAATTTCTAGGTCACCCAACACTGGGCGTAATCCTACTATTTGTCCTTCATAGACAGGCTCAGTCGGTCCTACAAAAGTTATCCCTCTTTTTTGAGCTAAATCAAGCCCAAAAGATAAAGCCTTACCACCTTCAGAAGCAATTAATGCTCCATTTCTGACTCGTGGTGTTTCATCTTGTTTAAGTTCATAGCCTAATGATAGGAAACTAATTGACACTTGCCCCTTGGTCTCAGTCATCAATGCATTTCTCAAACCCAATGCGTTCTTCTCACTAATCTTATAAACCATCTTCACTCCCGATCTGTCATCTGTCGCCATATCGAGCATTTGTGCTTTTCTCTTACCTAGCTCCGAAGTAATCGTCCCTACGTACTCCTCAGGAGTCAGTATAGTTAATTCCGAAAAAGGTTCGTGCAACTTACCATCAATTGTTTTTAAGATAACTTCAGGTTTACCCAATTCCATGGCGTACCCTTCACGACGCAATTTTTCCACCAATATAGCCAAATGCATTTCTCCTCTTCCAGATATCAGCACTCTAATACTATCTGTTGGGTCATTCTCCATTCTCAATCCTAAGTTAGTTTCAATTTCTTCTGCCAAACGTTCTTTCAATTCTCGACTTGTCAAAAATCTTGACTCATCTCTAGCAAACGGAGAAGTATTTGGACCAAAACTAGCTTTTAAAGTCGGCTCAGCTACCACTATTGCTGGTAAAGCCACCTGATATTGTGGATCAGTTAATGTTTGACCAATTTCAATTTCTGAGATTCCCGCCAAATAAGCTATTTCTCCACTCTCTATCTCATCTGTCTCCACCTTATTCATTCCTTCGTTAACATACATTTTTTCGATTCTAAAATTACCAGTTACTTTCTGATCCGAATTGACCAGCGACACAAACTGATTTTTCTTAATCACTCCTTGATTAACTCTTCCTACCGCCAATCTACCCAAATACCCATTCTTCTCAAAAGAAGACACCAACATTTGAAAAGGTAATTCAATGTTTTTTCTTGAGCTAGGTATCGCCTTTATAATTGTTTCAAACAGGGGAATAGTATCACCGGGTGCATCCATAGAGTCGGGCATGCTATAAAAAGTTTTTCCATCACGACCAATAGCGTAAATTATTGGAAAATCTAACAACTCTGGGTCAGAGGCGAGAGATAGGAACAAGTTCTCTGCATCTGCCACCACTTTTTTTACATCAGCATCTTTTCTATCAATCTTATTAATCACCAGGATTACTTTCAATCCATATTCCAAAGCTCTTTTTAAGACAAATTTTGTCTGTGACAATGGCCCTTCAGCCGCATCTACTATTAATAGGGCTCCGTCTGCCATATTCAAAACTCTTTCTACCTCTCCTCCAAAGTCTGCATGTCCTGGGGTATCGATAATATTTATCTTTCTATCTTTGTAAAAAACTGAAGTATTTTTAGATAAAATAGTGATTCCTTTTTCTCTCTCCAAATCATTACTATCCATTATTCTGTCAACATTCATCTCCGACTGATTATCACGGAAAGTATGGGTTTGTTTGAGTAAAGCATCGACCAAAGTCGTCTTGCCATGATCCACGTGGGCAATAACGGCAATGTTACAAATATCACTATATTTCGGCATTCGTCCATTTTACCACAAAATAGGATAAAATATAATCATGAAAAAAATCATACTTCTCCTGGTTGTCTCCGTATTTCTTGGAAAATGTACACTTAATGACATCCCCATTGAATCACCTCCTGTCCCGACAGAGACTACAAAACCAAGCACACCTAAAACACATCAAATCAAAACTACTTTCATCCCTCAAGCTCCTGAGAAAAACTGGGATCAGCCTTGGCAAGATGCCTGCGAAGAAGCCTCTATACTTACTGTCCATTATTATTATCAGAAAGTTAATCCCAGCCTTGAACAAATACTCTCCGATTATCAAACCATTATTGGCGAATCCGAGTCACACGATATCAATCTCACTCAAATGGGTGATGCAGCCCAAAGACGATATGGTTACACCCCGAAAGTCATTGATAATCCTTCTATAGATATAATTAAAAGTTATCTCTTAAACGACACTCCTGTCATCGTTACCGCCAACGGCAAAACTTTATATCGCGAAAACAAACATTTTAAAAGCGGCGGTCCCTGGTATCACAGTCTAGTCATTTTAGGTTACGACGACAATAAAAAACAATTTACAGTTCATGATGTTGGCACTCAATTTGGAGCCTATTTCAAGTACTCATATAATTTAATGATGGAAAGTATTCACGACTTACCCACCTCAGGCCACAAAGAAGACATCAATTCAGGAGACAAGAAAGTTCTTGTTTTGCTACAATAGATACATGCTAAAAAAA
>DDWP01000091.1 GCA_002345725.1 Candidatus Shapirobacteria bacterium UBA2283 | reverse complement strand
CCAATAACCTCTGACGGATCGCCGATAAAAGATTTTTTATTGAGGATCTCAAGATCAGTGATGGTACTACCAAGAAGCTTGTCTTCAAGAAAGATTTTGACAACTTCTACCTCTGGCAACTCTGGCACTTTAGGTTAAATCATCCAAATCAATAACTGAAACAGAACGGTTCTTAGCAAGATGTTTGAGAGCTACAGACATGTCCTCTAGTCCAGACCAGATATCCGTAAAAGAGTTTAAGAATGTCTGAGTCTGAGTGACATAACCAACAACTAAGATCAAACCAGAGAGGTGGCCAGCCCCGGTAGAAACTAGGAATACTTGATAAAGAACAAAGATCGAGTAAAAGACAACGGCGGTATTTTGAAGAGCAAACCACTCAAGAAAATTCCAGTTGGTAAGACGAAGAAAGTGTCGAGTAAAGGTTGATTGTTCTAGCTCGACATCATTACTGTCTTGAAGTTTGGCAAAGTAGGCTTCGGTTTTGGTGTTCTGGAGATCGCGGAGCTCTTTGTAGCGTTGGCTGGCATAAAAGTTTATAAGGGCGTAGATGGAAATATAGGCAATAATTAGGACGAAAGATTTGAAATCAATAAAATACAAAGCGACTGGAATAAAAAGAACAGAAACGAGACTGTCGATACCTGGCTGTTTGAAGACTGTTAAAGTGGCGACTGTGGCATCGGCGAAGTTACGAATGGCCTGGATAGAAACATTACGATCTTCCTTGGTGGCAGGTTTAAAGTCGATTAAAAAGAAATTGTGAATATCAAAGGAAATATTGCTAATAAGATAATCTAGCCTAGTGGTGGAACGGAGGCGGAGAAAATTATCGAGAATGCGAACAGCAAAAATGAGAAGGAGATAATAAAATAAGTCAGAAAAAACAGCTTTTTGCTCGACCATTTCGATAAGACGGGAGAACTGGTAGATGGTAATAAGGGGTAAGGCAGCAGAAAGAAGGCGAATAAAAAGCCAAAAGAAAAACTCCCCTTTGTGGGCAACGTGCTGGAAGACAAAATTAATTGAAGCGACGGTACGAGTGATCACTAGAATAATTATAAATTACGAATTGTCCCCCAGGAGGACTTGTTTTACTGCGCGAATTACGAATTGATAAAAAGTATCAAGTATAATAGATCTATGAATAACAATATTTACGACACAGTAATAATTGGAAGTGGACCTGCTGGTTTGACGGCGGCGATATATAACATCAGGGCGGATATGAAAACCATAGTTCTGGCGGGTAACCAGCCGGGGGGACAATTGATGATGACAACGACAGTAGATAATTGGCCGGGATATGCAAACGGAACCGGTGGAGTGAAGTTGATGATGGAAATGCAAGCTCAAGTAACTAACTTGGGAGGAGAAATAAGACAAGGAAATGTAAAGAGCGTTAGAGCGTTAGAGCCAAAGAGCTTTAGCGTAACGCTAGAGGATGGGACAGAATTACAAACCAAAGCGGTAATTGTGGCGACTGGAGCAAAAGCAAAATGGCTAGGAATTGAAAAAGAAAATGAATTGATTGGAAAAGGAGTATCTGGTTGTGCGACTTGTGACGGAATGTTTTTTAGAGATAAGGTGGTAGCAGTAGTGGGTGGCGGAGATACGGCTTGTGAAGATGCTGATTTTTTAACTAAATTTGCAACCAAGGTATATCTAATTCATCGAAGGGATAGCTTAAGGGCAAGCGTAGTTGAACAAAAGAGAGTACTGAATAATCCAAAAATAGAAATGGTGTGGAATAGTGAAGTTGTCGAGATAAACTCGACAGTTGAAAGTCAAAAGTCTGAAAGTCTCAAAGATATAAAAATTAAGAATAATAAGACAAATGAAGAAAGTATTTTGACAGTAGATGGGTTGTTTATGGCTATTGGTCATAATCCAGCAACAGAATTCGTGGCTGAGATGGTAGAGAGAGATGAAGAAGGACATGTGGTAACAGGAAAGAATCAAGAGTACGGAACAATGACGTCTTATGAGGGAATATTTGCGGCCGGTGACTGCACAACTATGAATAAAAACTACAAACAAGCTATTGCTGCTGCTGGAGATGGATGTAAAGCGGCACTAGACGCAGAAAAGTGGATAAAGATAGAAAGATAGTTGCCTTTTTCAAGAACCGTAATATAATCCTGGGCAATGGAAGTTATACCAAAATCAATACTAAGGTGTGTACGTAATGGTTGTGACCAAAAACCGACAGTGGTGTTGGTTGGTCAACATAAACGTCCTGACTACCAAATACAGATAAGAGCTTGCGATGAAGATGTACCAGTAGCTAGAGGTGTTGCAAAAGAAAAATTTCCGAAGGTAAGTTTTAAAGAAGAAGTCAAGCCGAGATGGTTGCTGCAAGCCCAAGAAAGGGAGGAAGGAGCTAAAGAATAGAGCCTGAAACTATTTTCTTGATTTTACTGATAAAAACTTCTTTGCTAAATTTTTTGGCTTGGGAGATGCAGTCGGAGGATTTGAACTTTGAATTCTCAAATTTTTTGATGGCGGAAGAAAGGGATGCGACTGTAGGTTCGTCAAAAAAAATACCTGTTTTGCCTTCAACAACCGACTCAAGATAACCACCACCTCTAAAAGCAATTACCGGCGTACCACAAAGCATGGATTCAACGGGAGTAATACCAAAATCTTCGTCAACAGACAAAGCTAAGAATGCCTTAGCACTGGCATAAAGCTTGACTAGTTCTTCGTCGGAAACTCGACCCAAAAATTCAACTTTTTTACCAGCTAATTTTTGTAATTGCTGGTACTCGGTGTAATAACCGGCTGGCTCGCCAACAATTTTTAATTTCAAATTTAATTTGAGAGCAGTCTTAACTGCCAAATCAAGACCTTTGGCACCAACAATACGAGAGATAATGAGATAGAAGTCCCCTTTTTTGACTTTTGGAACTGAGGGTAAAGAGACTGGAGGATAGACTATCTGAGAATCACGGCGATAAAATTTTTTAATACGATTAGAAACATTCTTGGAATTGGCAAGAAAAGTATCAACTTTTTGAGCTTGCTGAAAATCGTAAAGACGCATAAAGTGACCGACAATGGCGGCGTACAATTTGACTATCCAATATTTTTGAAAACCAACGCTAGTTTTGAAACCATAAAGCCAGCGAGGCGGAGTGTGACAATAACAAATCTCCTTGGTCTTCACACCTTTTTTGAAACC